>NZ_DASQOG010000033.1:0-11502 GCF_035644575.1 Desulfovibrio sp.
TTTCAGAGATAAATTGCGGCAATGTGTCAAAAAAGTGTTGACGGCGGCATGGGGAGTAGCTATATAACCGCTTGCCTCATGTAGGAGCGTAGCTCAGGTGGCTAGAGCACTTCCTTGACACGGAAGGGGTCAACAGTTCAAGTCTGTTCGTTCCTACCAAATGACTCTTCGGGGATAGTTCCCCTAAACGGCGGAAGGCCTTGGCCCCGCCCATAGCACAGGTCGCTTTATGCGACCCGAAGACCGGATTCGGCGCAGTGGGGAGGTTTACCTCCCCACTTTGTTTTATGTGCCTCCGGGTATTTTTGTAAGGAGCTTTTCATGGAAGTCCGTGTGGAAGGGCAGATGGTAGAAGCCGGTGATTCCGTTGCTTCTGTCCTGCAAAAAGCCTTGAGCGGCAAAAAGTTCAAGGCGGCTGTGGCCGCGCGCGCCGATAACGGCGTTCTGCTGGATCTTTCCGCCCCCCTGCCTGCCGGCTGCGCCGAGCTTGCGCCCGTGTACGTCGACTCGCCCGAGGGGCTGCAAATGATCCGCCATTCTACCGCCCACGTCATGGCGGCGGCGGTCAAGCGTCTCTTCCCCACTGCCAAGGTCACTATTGGCCCCTCCATTGATACCGGCTTTTACTACGACTTTGACGTGGAAAAGCCTTTTTCCAGTGAAGATTTCCCTGCTATTGAAGCGGAAATGCAGCGTATTGCCGGTGCGCGCGAGCCTTTCACCTGCAAGGTGCTGCCCAAGGCGGAAGCCATCGAAGTGTTCCGCAATATGGGCGAGGCCTACAAGGTTGAGCTGATCGAGAGCATCGATGCCGACACGGTGTCGCTCTATACCTGCGGTGATTTCACGGATCTGTGCCGTGGCCCCCACGTGCCGCACACGGGTTTTGCCAAGGCGGCAAAACTCATGAGCGTGGCCGGGGCCTATTGGCGCGGTGATGAAAAGAACCGCATGCTTTCGCGCATTTACGGCACTGCCTTTGCCGACCAGAAAGCTCTGGACGCCTACCTGAAGCAGCTTGAAGAAGCCAAGCGCCGCGACCACCGCAAGCTTGGCCGCGAGCTGAGCCTCTTTACCTTCAAGGAAGATGTGGCTCCCGGCATGGTCTTCTGGCTGCCCAGAGGCATGATGGTGCGCACCATTCTTGAAGATTTCTGGCGTCGCGAACATCTCAAGCGCGGGTACGAAATCGTGCAGGGGCCGCAGTTGCTGCGCGTGGAAACGTGGCAAAAATCCGGCCACTACGACCACTACCGCGAAAATATGTATTTTACGCAGATCGAGGAAGACGCCTACGGCGTCAAGCCCATGAACTGCATCTCGCACATGCTCATTTACGGCAACGAGCTGCACAGCTATCGTGATCTGCCCCAGCGCTATTTTGAACTGGGCGTGGTGCACCGCCACGAAAAGAGCGGCGTGCTGCACGGGCTGTTGCGCGTGCGCCAGTTCACGCAGGACGATGCACATATTCTGTGCGCGCCCGAGCAGCTTGAGGGCGAAATTCTTGAGGTCATCCATCTTATCCGCGACCTCATGAATCTCTTCGGCTTCCAGTACAAGGTTGCCGTTTCCACCCGGCCCGAGAGCAGCATCGGCACGGACGAAGCGTGGGAGCTTGCCACCAACGCGCTCACTAAGGCTGTGGAAAAAGCCGGACTGCCCTACGAGATCAATGAGGGCGACGGCGCGTTTTACGGCCCCAAAATTGACGTGCGACTGCTTGACTGCATTGGCCGTGAATGGCAATGCTCAACGATACAGGTTGATTTTACCCTGCCGGAACGTTTTGACCTCACCTATGTGGGGCAGGACGGCGAAAAGCACCGTCCGGTCATGGTGCACCGGGCTATCATGGGGTCGCTTGAGCGGTTCATCGGCATTCTCGTTGAGAACTTTGCCGGTGCGCTGCCCACATGGCTTGCGCCCGAGCAGGCCCGTCTGCTTACCGTGACGGAAGCGGGCGACGAGGCCACCCTCAAGATGTGCGAAGAACTCAAGGCGATGGGCATTCGCGCCACCGCCGATACCCGCAACGAGAAACTGGGCTTCAAGGTGCGCGAGGCGCAACTGGCCAAGGTTCCGTATATTCTGGTGGTGGGGGAAAAAGAAGTGCAGGCGGGCGGCGCCAATGTGCGCCTGCGCAATGGGGACAATATGGGGCTCAAATCCGTAGCGGAAATCGCCGCGCTGATCCGGACGGACGCCGAAGAGCCTTTCAAACAAGGAGGGATGCGCTATAGCTTCGCCTAATATGAGATTCCGTCGCGACATGCCGCAAGACGGCGTGCGTCGCAACGAGATGATCCGCGCCCGTGAAGTGCGCGTGATCGCCGCCGATGGCGAGCAGCTTGGAATTCTGCAACGCAACGATGCTATTGACCGGGCCAAAGAAGCCGGCATGGATCTTGTGGAAGTGGCTTCCACTTCTGAACCGCCCGTTTGTCGCATAATGGACTACGGCAAGTTCAAGTACGAACAGCAGAAGAAGAAGCAGGAAGCCAAAAAGCGGCAGGCCGTGGTGCAGATTAAGGAAATCAAGGTTCGTCCCAAAACTGACGACCATGATTACGAAACCAAGGTCCGCCACATCCGCCGTTTTCTTGAAGAGGGTGACCGCTGTAAGATTACGGTGTTTTTCAGGGGCCGCGAAATTGTGCATAAAGATCGCGGTATGGCCATTCTTGAACGGGTTGTGCAAGACCTTGCCGATATCGCCAAGGTGGATCAGGAAGCCCGCGCCGAAGGCCGCACCTTGCAGATGATGCTGGTGCCCAAAAAACAGTCGTAGACCGCCTGTGCGGGGGAAATGAATTTTCCCTTGCGTGGTTCGGAGCTTTGGGGCATTATGCCCTTCCCTCGGTGCGCCCGTAAAACGGCGTCCGAGTGTATACGTTTTTAAGGAGTACGCCATGCCCAAGATCAAAACCCGGCGTTCCGCCGCCAAGCGTTTTTCGCAGACCGGCAGCGGCAAGTTCAAGCGTCGCCGCCAGAACCTGCGCCACATTCTGACCAAGAAGGCAGCCAGCCGCAAAATGCGTTTGGGTCAGTCCACCCTCGTGGATCAGACCAATGAGAAGGCTGTGCGCCGGATGCTGCCCAACGGCTAATTTGCTTGTCTTTTTACTTGCTGACTGCGGCAGCCTACGCGGGCGCGCCTCGGTCACATAGACTGCTATGCTCCGCTTCGGCGCGCCGCTTGGCTTTCTTGTCCGCAAGTAAAAATCCTGCGCAAATTGCAGCGTGAGCTGTAGCGCAAAAGGCAGATTCTGACGGGAAAAGGTAATTCAGCGCGATGCTACGGCATCGGCGGCGCATGCGGAGCCGCGACTGACGTTCAATCCGCGTCTCTCACTTGAGAGCCTGAAGTTTTTTACGCTCCCCAACGGGCATTCCTCCGCCTAGTTGGGAGAAGGAGGCAACGCATATGCGTGTGAAGAGAGGTCTTGCAAGTCATCGTCGTCATAAAAAATATTTGACCGCAGCCAAGGGTTTTCGTGGTGGTCGCAGCCGTCTGTACCGCACCGCGCGCGAGGCTGTGGAACGCTCGATGCAGTATTCCTATGTGGGCCGCAAGCAGAGGAAACGCGATTTCCGCACTCTGTGGATTCTCCGCATCAACGCCGGCGCGCGTCTGAGCGGTCTTTCCTACAGCCGCTTCATGCACGGCCTCAAGCAGGCCGGCATTGAACTGAACCGCAAGGTTCTGGCTGACCTTGCCGTGTATCACAAGGACGACTTCGCCAAGATCGTCGATCTGGCCAAGGCCGCTCTGAATTAAGAGCGGTGCTCCCCGCGCCGGAGGGAGACCTCCTGGCAGCGACGCCTGTGTCTTATAGGGCGCAGCGCGGCTTGCGGGAGCGGGGCCTTGCATGGTATAAGGCGCGGGCGGTGCACAAGCGCCGTCCGCGCCTTGATTTTTTTGTGTCGCCGGGGATTGCCCGGCGGGCAGGGCGAATTCATGCCGTGAGGATGCGCAGGCCGCAGAAATGGCAGGATGTTCCGCAGGGCAGGGCCGTCAGGCCAAGCCGCAAGCGGGTGCCGTCATTTCCGTTATTCTGCGCCTCCCTTAACAAAAAGCCGCGCCGCGCGGCATTGGGATATCCGCTATGGATCTGATTTCTGCACTGGAAAGCCTGGTTCCCGAACTTGAAAAAGGTCTGGGCCAGGCTTCTTCGTTGGATGCCCTTGAGGCTTTGCGCGTGGATGTTCTGGGCCGCAAGGGCCGCATAGCCCAGATCATGGCCCAGTTGCCCGCGTTGGCCCCGGCAGAGCGCCCCGCCGTGGGCCAGACCGCCAACAGCGTCAAAGAACGCTGCAACGCCCTGTTTGAAGCCCGCAAGGCCGCTCTTGAAGCCGGACGCGAGGCCGAAGCGCTGCGTCGTTTCGATCCTTCCGTTCCCGGTCGCGCGCCCTGGCGCGGCAGCCTGCATCCCACCACTCTGGTGACGGAAGAAATCTGCAAGATTTTTCAGAATTTGGGCTTTGACGTGGCTTCCGGCCCGGAAGTGGAAATCGACTACTACAATTTTGAAGCCCTGAACATGCCGCCCGAGCATCCCGCCCGCGACATGCAGGATACCCTGTATGTCACCGAAAAGGTGCTCATGCGCACGCACACCTCGCCCGTGCAGGCCCGCACCATGCTGGCGCGCAAGCCTCCTCTGGCCGTCATTGCCCCCGGTAAGGTGTACCGGCGCGACAGCGACCTCACCCACACCCCCATGTTTCATCAGATCGAAGGCCTCATGGTGGGCGAGGGCATCAGCATGGCCCATCTGCGCGGCACGCTTACAGCCTTTGTGCGCGCGGTCTTTGGCGCTGAAACCCAGGTGCGCTTCCGTCCCAGCTTCTTCCCCTTTACCGAGCCTTCGGCAGAAGTGGACATCTCCTGCTGCATGTGCGGCGGCAAGGGCCACATTGGCGATGCACCCTGCCGCGTGTGCAAAACAACGGGCTGGGTTGAAATCCTTGGTTGCGGCATGGTCGACCCTGCCGTGTTTGAAGCCGTGGGCTATCCTGCGGATGTCAGCGGCTTTGCCTTTGGCATGGGCGTGGAACGCGTGACCATGCTCAAGTACGGCATCGGTGATCTGCGGATGTTTTTTGAAAACGACGTGCGCTTCCTTGGCCAGTTTGCCCGGTAGGACACTATGCCAAGCGTCATGAGCCCCATCGCTGGCAGCAATGCCTCCATGCGCGCAGGCCGCCTCAAGGCGCTGCCCGTGTGCCTTATGCTGCTGGGTCTGCTGGCGGCTGCCCTGCTACCCGACAGCCAGAGCTGGCTGGCGGCGGATGAAGCCCAGGCCGCCTCAGCCTATACCCCGCGCCATTCAGGCATGGATGCGCCGGGCGAACCCAAGCGCATCGAGACCTTGCCCAGCAAGAACGCGGGGCGCACGGCAGAAGGCGGCATGGGCTATACGGACGCTTACGGCAACACCATTGACGACCGCCAGCCGGAAGAAAAACCCGCTCCCAAACGCCCCAGACCCGGGGCCTACGGTGTGGGCGCGGGCCAGAGCGAGCGCTACGAGCGCCCACTGCCCGATCCGCAAAATCAGACTCCTGCCTGGAGTTTCAAATAACCACGCCAAGGCGCGGAAACAGGACGAACTATGCTGCTCTCACTTTCATGGCTGCGTGAATTTACTCCGTATGAAGGAACGGCTGAGGCGCTGGGCGACCGCCTGACCATGCTCGGCCTTGAGCTGGAAGACATCAGTCGGCCCTACGATGCCATAAGCTCCATTGTGGTGGGGCATGTGGTTTCGTGCGACAATCATCCGGAATCCGACCATCTGCACGTCTGCAAGGTGGACGCCGGGCAGGGCGAGCTGCTTGATATCGTTTGCGGCGCGCCCAACGTGGCTGCGGGCCAGAAAGTGCCTGTGGCCCTGGTGGGCACCAAGATGCCCGACGGCATGGTGATCAAAAAAGCCAAGCTGCGCGGCGCACCTTCTTTTGGCATGATCTGTTCCGAGCGCGAGCTGGGCCTGACCGAAGACCATACCGGCATCATGGTGCTTCCTGAAAGCTTTGTGGTGGGCAAGCCCCTGGTGGAGCAGCTTGAGCTGGACCGCGAAGTGCTGGATATCTCCATCACGCCCAACCGCGCTGACTGCCTTTCAGTTCTTGGCCTCGCGCGCGAAACGGCGCTGGCCTGCAACCTGCCGTTCTCCATTCCCGAGCTGCCGCTGGAGCTGGATTCCGGCGCAGAAGTGCTGGTTCCCATTGATATTGACGACCCCGAGCACTGCTGGCTGTATTCCGGCCGCGTCATCACGGGCGTCAAGATCGGGCCTTCGCCCATGCGCCTGCGCCACCGCCTGCATGCCGTGGGTGTGCGCCCCATTTCCAATATCGTGGACGTGACCAACTATATTCTGTTTGAATGCGGTCAGCCCCTGCACTCCTTTGACATGGACAAGCTGGAAGGCGGCCGCATTGTGGTGCGCCGCGCGCAGGAAGGCGATACCTTCACCACGCTTGACGGGCAGGAACGCGCGCTCACCGCAGCCGACCTCTGCATCCGCGACGGCGCTCGTGCCGTGGCCCTTGCTGGCGTTATGGGCGGCCTGAACAGCGAAATTTCCGATGCCAGCACCAATGTGTTTCTGGAAAGCGCGGTCTTCAAGCCCGCGACCATCCGCAAAACATCGCGTCGTCTGGGCCTCTCGTCCGAAGCGTCCTACCGCTTTGAGCGCGGCATCGACCAGCAGCGCACCGTGTGGGCGCTTGACCGCGCCTGCGCCATGATGGCCGCCGTCAGCGGCGGGCGTGTGCAGCGCGGCCTTTCCATCAACGAACCCCGCCCCTTCAAGGCGGCAAGCATTGAATTCCGCCCCGCGCGGGCCGATTCCCTGCTGGGTGTGCAGCTTGGTGCGGACTTTGATGAAAAGGTGCTCACCGGCATGGGATGCAATGTGGACAAGGGCGAAAGCAGCCCGGTGTGGCGCGTGAGCCAGCCCTCCTGGCGGCCCGACCTCACCCGCGAGGCTGATCTGATTGAAGAAGTGGGCCGTGTGCACGGGCTGGATACCATTGCCCCCGTGTTGCCCGCCATTGCCCGCAACCTCGACCGCGCAGGCGAGCCGGAATCGCGTTACGGATTCTGGTCGCGCCTCAAGCACTGGGGCGCTGGCCTTGGTCTCAACGAAGCCGTGAACTACAGCTTTGTGGGGCATAAGGACATGGATCATCTCGCCATGCCGCGCGAGGGCCGCATTTCCATCATGAATCCGCTCTCGGCGGAGCAGGACGCCCTGCGCACCGCCCTGGCCCCCGGCCTCATGTACGACCTGCGCAACAACCTCGCTCAGGGCGCACAGGGCCTGCGCCTGTTTGAGCTTGCCAATATTTTTGAAGCTGACGCCGCATCTGAAACCACCGCCCGCGAAACGGGCATGCTGGGCGTGCTCCTGTATGGCGCGCGCTACGACACGGCCTGGCCCCAGGCTGAGGGCGACATGGATTATGCCGACCTCAAGGGCGTGGTGGAAAACCTGCTGCACTATCTGCATCTTGGCGCGCCCAGCTATGAACTGGCTCAGGAGCATGCCTTTTTGCTGCCCTGCGTGAATATCTTTGTGGATGGTCGCGCCGTGGGCTTCATGGGCCGGGTCAAACCCGCCATGGCAGACGAATACCACGCCCGCAAGGACGTGTGGCTGGCTGAAATGAATCTCGACATCCTGCGCGAACTGCACGATGCCGCCACAGTGCGCTTTGCATCCCTGCCGGTGTATCCGCCTGTGCGGCGCGACATCACCGTGACTGCCGGGCCGGGCCTCAAGGTGGCCGACATCACTGCCCACGTGCAGGGGCTCAAGCTGCCCCTGCTGGACGAAGTGACCCTGGTCGACTGCTTTGAACCCAAGACGGAGCAGGGCGGGGAACCCGTGCGCAACCTGACCTTCCGGCTCACGTTCCGCCATGCGGAGCGTACTCTCAAGGATACGGAAGTGGACAAGGAGCGGGAGAAGGTGGCACAGTCGCTTGTAAGCGCTCTGGGCGTAAAGATCTAACACAGTGCGCGCAGGCCCGGCTTTTTCGGGCCTGCGCAATTCCGGCACATTTTCAGAGAGTGTCAGGAGGGGTATGACATGTCGGACCACACGCCCGACAATACCTACCGCATAGGTGAGGTCGCAGAACTGCTCGACCTCAAAACCCATGTGCTGCGCTTCTGGGAAACTGAGTTTCCCCAGTTGGCGCCGCTGCGCACCGGTAAGGGGCAGCGCCTGTACACGGAAGAAAACGTGGCCCTCTTGCGGCGTATCCGGCAGTTGCTGCACGAGCAGGGCATGACCATTGAAGGCGCGCGCCGCGTACTTGCGGGAAGCGCCGTGGTGGATGAAAGCCTGCCCGAACGCGTGGCGGCGGTGCCGGACCCGGATTTTATGCGCATGCTCCAGCGGGAGCTGATCTCGTTGCGCCGTCTGCTCAGCGAAAAATAGGCTGCGTCCTGCTGGCGCAACAAAAGATTTCAGGGAAGGGACGCGGGGGAGGCGACCCTTTCTGTTGGTGGCCCTCCCCCGCAAACACGCTCACCCCGATATAATCATGATCTTATCGCCCTCATTGCTGTCTGCCGATTTTGCCCGTCTGGCTGAAGAGCTAGGCGCTCTTGAAGCCGCCGGAGTCACCTGGCTGCATCTGGACGTGATGGACGGGGCTTTTGTGCCCAACATCACCTTTGGTCCCCCGCTGATAAAGGCTCTACGGTCTGTCAGCGGGCTTTTTTTTGACGTGCACCTCATGGTGAATGATCCGGCCCGCTATATTGCCGATTTCCACAAGGCCGGGGCAGACATGCTCGTCATCCACGCCGAGGCCGACAAGCACCCGCAGCGCACCCTCACGGCCATCCGGGCCATGGGCTGCAAGGCGGGGCTTGCCCTCAACCCCGGCACGGATGTGAACGCGGCCCGCTGGCTGGCGGCGGATATGGACATGCTGCTGCTCATGAGCGTGAACCCCGGTTTTTCGGGTCAGGCATTCATCCCCGCCACGTTCGACAAAATTCGCGCGGCCAGGCAAATGCTTGACGCCAACGGCGGGGCAGAGGCGCTCATCCAGATCGACGGCGGCGTATGCCCCGAAAACACGGCCCTGCTTGTGGACGCCGGGGCGGAAGTCCTTGTGTCCGGCTCGGCCTTTTTTGGTCACAAACCTTACGACAAACGGCTTGCCGCCTTTATGGCTCCGCTTGCGGGCAGAATGCCCCGCCATGCGGAAGATGCCCTGAGACGCCGCGCCGCCAACCATATCACGCAAAAATAGAGGAAAGAGTCATGCCCACCCGCAGACAGTGCGCCAACGCCATCCGCGCCCTTGCCATGGACGCCATTGAAAAAGCCCGCTCCGGTCACCCCGGCGCACCTCTGGGTATGGCCGACATGGCCGAAGCCCTGTGGCGTCACGGTTTCAAGCACAATCCGAGCAATCCCCGCTGGTTTGACCGCGACCGCTTTGTGCTTTCCAACGGCCATGCCTCCATGCTGCTCTATGCCTTGCTGCACCTCACGGGCTATGATCTGCCCATGGAGGAGCTGCGCAATTTCCGCCAGTGGGGGGCCAAAACAGCAGGGCACCCGGAATACGAGCCTGATCTGGGTATTGAAATGACCACCGGCCCGCTGGGGCAGGGCATTTCTTCCGCCGTGGGCATGGCGCTGGCCGAAAGCATGCTGGCCGCCCGCTACAACACGCCCGAGCACACGGTTGTGGATCACCACACCTATGTGTTCACGGGCGACGGCTGCCTGATGGAAGGCGTTTCGCACGAAGCCTGCTCTCTGGCTGGCACCTGGGGCCTGGGCAAGCTCATTGCCCTTTACGACTCCAACGGTATTTCCATTGACGGCAAGATTGACGGCTGGTTCAACGAAGACGTGGCGGGCCGCTTCCGCGCCTACCACTGGCAGGTCATCGGCCCCATCAACGGGCACGACGCCGCAGCCCTGGACGCCGCCATTGCCGAGGCCAAGGCCGACCACAGCCGTCCCAGCCTGATCATTTGCCGCACCCATATTGGTTTTGGTTCGCCCAAGGCCGATTCCGCATCCTGCCACGGCTCGCCCCTTGGCGACGATGGCATTGCAGCCACCCGCGCGGCTCTGGGCTGGACCGAAGAGCCCTTTACCGTGCCGCAGGATCTGTATTCCGCGTGGGACGCGCGTGAAAAGGGCAAGGCTGCCGAGGCTGCCTGGGAACATGCCTATACCGCCTACGCCAAGGCCAATCCCGAGCTTGCCGCAGAATTTACCCGCCGTATGCGCGGTGAACTGCCCGAAGACTGGGCCGCCATTGCGCGCGGCATGATTGAAGAAGCCGTGAGCAAGGCCGAAACAACGGCAACGCGCGTGGCTTCCAAGAAAACCCTTGAATGTCTCGTGCCGCGCCTGCCCGAACTGGTGGGCGGCTCCGCCGACCTCACCGGCTCCGTGGGCACGCTGACCAGCGCCTCCGAGCATATGGACGTGCAGACCCACAAGGGCAACTATGTTTCCTACGGCGTGCGCGAATTCGGCATGAGCGCCATCATGAACGGCTTTGCCCTGCACGGTGGGTTCATCCCCTACGCGGGTACGTTCATGTCCTTTGCCGATCAGGCCAAGAACGCCTTGCGACTGGCTGCCATCATGGGTATCCGCGCAGTGTGGGTGCTGACGCACGACTCCATCGGCGTGGGCGAAGACGGCCCCACCCACCAGCCTGTGGAACAGCTCGGCATGCTGCGCCTCATGCCCAATTTCAACCTGTGGCGTCCCTGCGACACGGTGGAAACCGCCGTGGCCTGGCGTAGCGCCCTTGAAAGCGTCCACACGCCCACCGGGCTTTCGCTCTCGCGCCAGAATCTGCCTTTCTGCCAGCGCGACGCCGCCCAGGTGGAAGCCATCGCTCGCGGCGGCTATGTGCTGCGCGACTGCGAAGGCACGCCCGAGATCATTCTTATCGCCACTGGTTCCGAAGTGTCGCTTGCCCTTGAAGCCGCTGACCAGCTTACCGCAGATGGCCGCAAGGCCCGCGTGGTCTCCATGCCCTGCGCCGAGATTTTTGACGCGCAGGACGCAGCCTACAAGGAAAGCGTGCTGCCTCACGGCGTGCGCGCCCGCATTGCCATTGAAGCCGCCGCTGCGGATTACTGGCGCAAGTATGTGGGTCTGGACGGCGCGGTGGTCGGTATGGAGCGCTTTGGCGCTTCCGCCCCTGCCAAGATAGTTTTTGAGCGTCTGGGCTTTACCGTGGCGCATGTGCTGGAAGTGGCGGAAGGCCTTTTCCGGCAGCTTGGAAAGTAACTGGCCGACAGAAAGAAGCAAATCCTCTTACAGGGAGAACGCATATGCCCATCAAGAAAATGCAGGATCTGGACCTGACCGGCAAAACCGTTGTGATTCGCGAAGACCTGAACGTGCCCATGAAGGACGGACAGGTATCCAACGACAAGCGCATCCGCGCTTCGTTGCCCACCATTACCACGGCCCTTGAAAAAGGCGC
>NZ_DASQOG010000034.1:0-16433 GCF_035644575.1 Desulfovibrio sp.
TTTCAGGAGGTGGAGGTGGATACCTTTACCCTTGGCAAAAAAGTTGTTTTTTCAGATACGGACATGGGCGACGGGCAGTTTATGTTCATGTTTGAAATGACAGATGTGCAGAACAATGCCGCCACATCGCAAATCGTCACCATTGAAGTGAAGGATGGCATGGCCGTTTACAGCAACTGACACGGTCAGCCGCAATGGGCCGTTTCGCAATCTTTCCATGCTTATAAAGTCGCCCCAGCCCAAGCTGCAAAGGGATTCTTAAGGGCGCGGCCTCTGCGCCGTCGGCGGCGTTTTTTATCCGTCCCTCTAGCTGCGCCGCCAACCTTGCCACATGCCGCCGGGATCGGTATTGAACAGGCATGAGTGAATCCAAGAGCAACAACGGTGATTTCCCGGCTATGGACGTGAGCGCGGATCGGCTTGACCGGCTTGCGGATTTTTTTAACGAAGTCGGCATGCTGCGGCACACTCCCCGCACGGGGTACGCTTTTTTGGGCACCGGGCAGGAGAACGTGGCCGAACATTCCTACCGGGTGAGCGTCATGGGCTACGTGTTGGCCCGCATGTGCGGCATGGATCCGGCGCGGGTGACGTATCTTTGCCTGTTCCATGATTTGCATGAGGCGCGCACGGGCGATTTGAACTACGTGAACCACCGCTATGCGCAGTGCCAGGCCCGCAAGGCGCTGGAAGACTGCGTGGACGGAACCGGGCTTGAGGATGACGTGTTGCCCCTCTGGGACGAGCTGGCGGAAGAAGCCAGCCGTGAGGCCATTCTGGCGCACGATGCCGACCAGCTTGATCTTATCTGCAACCTCAAGGCCGAACTGGACAAGGGCAATGCCTTTGCCGCCCAGTGGCTGGAAAGCGCGGTAAAGCGTCTGCGCAGCCCTGCGGCGCAGCAGGTGGCAGAGGCTGTGCTGCGTGCGGATCACAACCGCTGGTGGTATGGGCAGGTTGAGCGGGAATGGTGGGTGCGGCGAGGTCGCTAAAAAACTGATTTTCAGGAGTATGAAAGGCCCGAAACCGGGTGGCGCAGTGTCGCGTTATCCGGTCTCGGGCCTTTCTTGATACTTTGCCGGAGAGGAGCAGGGAGGCCTATTAACTGGCGGCCTGCCTTTTCTCCGCAATACATCCTGCGGTTACATCACCTAGTTGGCGACCACCGTCCCAAGCGGGGCATCGTCAAGCAGGTAGCGGCGCAGGCTTGAAGGCGAACGCCCGTCAAGAATGAGAGCGCGCTGGCAGCCCGCATCCAGAGCGTTGAGGCAGGCTTCCACCTTGGGGATCATACCTCCGGTGATGACGCCAGTCTCGCGCAGCTTCTGGATTTCCTTGCGGTTCAGGCTGGAAATAATTCTTCCGTCAGCATCCAGCACGCCGGGCACATCGGAGATCAGCACAAAATATTCCGCGCCGATGGCCCCTGCCAGCGCGCCTGCGGCGGTGTCGGCATTGATGTTCAGGGCTTCGCCGTCCGGGCCGGAGGCCACAGGGGCCACCACGGGCACAAAACCTCCTCCCAGCAGGCAGCGGGGCAGGGCTGGATCCACAGCTTCCACTGTACCCACCAGGCCGAGCGCGGGATTCTTCACCCTTGCGCGCAACAGCCCGCCGTCGCGGCCTGAAATGCCCGCAGCGCGCACGCCCTGACTTGTAAATTCGTTGACCACTGCCTTGTTCACCTGCCCGCAGAGCACCATTTCAACAGCTTCCATGGTGGCGGCATCGGTAACGCGCAGGCCGTCCACAAAGTGGCTTTCAATATTCAGGCGCTTGAGCAGGGCAGAAATCTGCGGGCCGCCGCCGTGCACCACCACAAGGCCCATGCCCTGTTCGGTAAGCTGCGCAAGGTCTGCCGCAAAGGCCGAACTGAGTTCGGGCTTGTCCATGGCGTGTCCGCCGTATTTGATAACGACTGTAGCGTTTTTCATCTGTTTGATCCTTTGGCCGTCTGGGCCGGAAAGGCTGCTCCGCCTCGTTCGCGCACAGGCGCAGGCGCGGGCCTTTCATCAGTATTGCGTACTTGGTTTACAGTTGGAAGCACTAGCACCCTGTGCGCCGCCCTGCAAGAGTCGCGTGTGACAAGTGCGTGGCGATGCAAATAATTTTTGATTTGTGCCATGCGCAAATTAGTTGGCCTCTGGGCAGCGCCAACCCTCCCCGGCATTGTCTTGGAGTAGCAAAACAGCTATGGATGGTACAATGGAAAACGGGGGAATTATGGCCGCAAAAAACGCTGCAAAAGACGCGTCCCGAAACGAGGACTGGAACAGCGAAGCCTTGGCTGCGGCCAATGTGGGGCTGTGGGTCATTGATATCGACAGAAACACCGGCCATATATCCATGCTTGCCAATCCGGTGACCCTGCGCCTGCTTGGTGCAAGCGAAGAAATGACCCCCGCCCAATGCTTCAACTTCTGGGTGGACAGGGTTGATGCCCGCTCCCGCCCCCATCTTTGGGCCATCCATGACGAATTTATTGCAGACACCGCCATGCACGAGGTGCGCTATCAGTACAACCATCCCACGTGGGGGCTGGTGCCTGTGCGCTGCGGCGGGCGGCGCATCAGCGCCGATCATGATGATGTTGTGCGGGTTGTCGGCTATCATCAGGATATGACGGAGCTGCACGAGGCGCATCAGAGCCTGCGCGAGGGACTTGTGCGGCTTTCGCTGGCCTGTCGCCTGGGCTGGCTTGGAGTGTTTGAGATAGCGCGCCTTGAAAATGCCGGTCTCGACATCACAGGCAACGATGTTTTTTATGAGCAGTTTGGCATCAATACGGCCTCGAACACGGCGGACAGACTTGAGATCATGGGTTCGCGCATTGTAAGCGAGGATCAGCCCAAGTGGCGCAAACTGTGCAACCCCGCAGGGTGGACGGTTGGCGGGCAGGAGCATCTGGATTTGCGGGTTGCCCACCCGCGCAAGGGCTTGCGCTGGTATGCCCTGGCCTATGAGATTGTGAGCGGGCCGGGAGTGCTGCGCATTGCCGGTTATGTCAGCGATGTGACGGAGGCGCGCCAGCACGAGCGCATCCTGCGCGAGGCCAAGGAGGCCGCTGAAGCCGCCAATGCCGCCAAGAGCATTTTTTTGGCCAACATGAGCCACGAGATACGCACCCCCATGAACGGCATCATGGGCATGGCGCATCTGGTGCTCAACACTCCTCTGAATCCCCAGCAGCGGGATTATGTGGAAAAAATCCATGCAACCTGCGAATCCTTGCTGGATATCATCAACGATCTGCTGGATTTCTCAAAAATTGAGGCCAACCATCTGGAGCTTGAAAATCTGCCTTTTGAGCCGCGCAAGGAACTTGAGTCGGTCATGTCTCTGCTGCGGCCCAAGGTTGGGCACAAGCTCAAGGATTTCAACCTTGAGAGCCGCATGGACCCTCGCGTGCCGGAAGTACTTTCCGGTGATGCCCTGCGCTTGCGGCAGATCCTGCTGAATCTGGGCGGCAACGCACTGAAATTTTCCGAGCGCGGCACGGTGCGCCTGGCCGTGGAGCTGCTGGAGCAAAGTGACGGCAAGGCGCGGCTGGCCTTTATTGTGAGCGATGAAGGCATTGGCATGTCGTCCGATGAACTGGCCCGCGCTTTTACGCCTTTTTCGCAGGCGGATACGTCCATCACCCGCAGGTTTGGCGGCACTGGGCTTGGCCTCTCTTTATGCCGCCGCCTGATATCCCTCATGGGCGGGAGCATTTCTGTGCAGAGCGAGCCCGGTCAGGGGAGCGTTTTCCGTGTGGAGCTGCCCTTTGCCATTTGCAGCCAAGACTGCGCGCAGGAACAGGCAGAAGAAAGCAGCGGGGAGGAAGCCGTATCGCTTCAGGGCCTGCGGGTACTTTTGGCCGAGGACGGCGATATTAACCGCGAGATCATGGAAGTTCTGCTGGAAGACATGGGCATAACCTGCATTTCTGCCGTCAACGGGCAGGAGGCCGTGGAAATCTGGAACCAGCGAAGCGCGGAGATTGATATTGTGCTCATGGATGTGCAGATGCCGGTTATGGACGGCTATTCGGCCACGCGCGCCATCAGGGCCAGCAGCCTGCCGGGGGCCAAAACCGTGCCCATTATCGCCATGACGGCCTATGCCATGCGGGGCGATGCGGAACGCAGCATGCAGGAAGGCATGGACGCGCACCTGACCAAGCCCGTTAACCTTGCCGATCTGCGGCGCACGCTCAAACTTTTCAGCCGTAATCCGGCAGAGTAGAAATGCCTGATGCTCTGCGGGCGGCAGCAGGCTTGCCGGACGCGGCAAAGCCGTCTTCACTTGCGCAGCGGCCCTTGACACTCAGCCGCCCATGCGCGACCTTCCCCCCAACGCCAGTTTCAAGGAAAGCAACATGACTCAAGTGGTAACCCGATTTGCACCCAGCCCGACAGGGCATCTGCACATAGGCGGCGCACGTACCGCCATTTTTTGCTGGCTTCTGGCCCGCCACTCCGGCGGACGGTTTCACCTGCGCATTGAAGACACTGACTTGCTGCGCTCCAAGCAGGAGTATACCGATTCCATCCTGGCTTCCATGCGCTGGCTTGGGCTGGACTGGGATGGCGAGCTGACCTACCAGACCCAGCGGGCCGACGTGTACAACCGCTATGTGGACAAGCTGCTGGAGACAGGTCACGCCTACTGGTGCTCCTGCACGCCGGAAGAAGTGGAAGCCATGCGCGAAGAAGCCCGTCAGAACGGCCTCAAGCCGCGCTATAACGGACGCTGCCGCGAACGGAACATCGGCCCCGGCGAGGGCCATTGCGTGCGCCTCAAGGCGCCTGTGGCGGGCAAGGTGGTTTTTGACGATCTGGTGAAGGGCAAGATAGCCGTGGATGTCACCGAACTGGACGACATGGTTATCCGCCGCGCAGACGGCATGCCCACCTACAATATGGCCGTGGTGGTGGACGACTACGAAATGGGCATCACCCATGTTGTTCGCGGCGACGACCACGTTTCCAACACGCCGCGCCAGATTCTTATTTACGAAGCTCTGGGTCTGCCCGTGCCGCGCTTTGGGCATGTGCCCATGATCCTTGGCCCGGATCGGCAAAAGCTCTCCAAGCGCCACGGCGCGCGGGCTGTTATTGAGTACCAGCAGGACGGCCTCTTGCCTCAGGCTCTGGTGAACTATCTGGTGCGGCTTGGCTGGTCGCACGGCGATCAGGAGCTGTTCACCAAGGAAGAGCTGATTGAATACTTTGATGGCACCAACCTGAACCCTGCCGCCGCTGCCTTTGACCCGGCCAAGCTGGAATGGTGCAACGCACACTTTATGCGGGCGCTGCCCCTGCCAGAACTGGCGGCGCTGGTTGCCCCCTTTGTGGAAGAGGCCGGGCTTGGCGCATTGCCGCAGGAAAAACTTGAGCCATTGTGCGTCATGTTCCGCGAGCGGGCCAACAACCTCAAGGCGCTGGGCGAGGCCTTCCGCCCGCTGGTGGTGCCTGCCGCAGAACTCAGCTATGTGGAAAAGGACACGGCTAAGCATTTTACCGATGCGGGCAAGGCGCATTTGCAGGCCCTCTCGGCTGTTTTTGCCGCTTGCGAGCCTTTTACCGCAGAAGCCCTTGAGGCCGCGCTCAACGCCTATGTTGCCGATAACGGACTGAAATTTAAGGAAGTGGCCCCGCCCCTGCGCACGGCCCTCATGGGCTTTATGGGCGGCTCGCACCTCAATGAAATCATGGCCTTTTTGGGCAAGCAGGAAACCCTTGCCCGGCTGCAACGGGCTATGGGCTAACAGGCGTTTTATAGTCAAAACTTTGCGCAACGGGCAGTTTTGCCACGAGCGTCTTGGTTGATTTTGCGGTGAGGGTATCCGGTTTTTTAGCCGGATACCCTCGTCCAGCAGAATGGGGGCATGAACTGGCCTAGGCTACGTCATCCTGCCATGCGATCACAACGCCTTACCGCACGCCCTTGAATGGGAGCAGGAATTGTTCATCATCCGGTCGGGCAAGGCGCGCCTTGATTTGTAGGGTCCCACTACCATGATGTATTTTGAAAGCCATGTGCTTCTGCCCAACGACATAGTGCTTATGGCCCACGGCGGGCACGGCTTTGTAATGCCGGAGCAGGCAGAGATTGTGGAAGTGAAACAAGGGCCCCTAATCCGGGGAGTATGACAAGGAATTGTTCAAGCTGGTCCAGGCAAAAGATATTTGCCTGAAGCCGAAGACATTAACAAAAATATTGTAAGGCGCATGATATTATGGGGATTTTTCTCTTTTGCGTGCTCTTGCTTGAAGGAAGGGAATGAGGGAATAAAGTCTCTTGGGCGAGATGAATTGCATGCGTTGCTGTTTTATGCCGGGACTGAGCTGTTTTGTGGCGCGTGCCGGATTTTGCGTTGTGACGGAAGGTACTGGATGGAGCACTCCCCGCCGGACATCTCTATCTGAAATGCCTAGTGGTCTGCGTCTTGCGCTGAGTGGTGCGGCACACGCAGTTTTTGCCCGCCATGCATGAATTTTGTAAAAGGGGTGCTGAATGCATATAGGTCTTTTTACGCCCATGCTACTTTCACCGACACCGGGCGGCGCAGAACGAGCAACTCACGAGCTGGCGCTGGGCTTAAACGGCCATGGACATCAGGTTACACTCTTGTATACTTGCAAATTTGACCTGAGTGAGCAAAAGCCTTTTTACAAGCCTCAACTAGGCATACGGTATGAGCGTCTGCCCTTGGGGCAGGAGAGCAGACTTTTTCCAGAAGCTGTTGGCCTTCTTAAAAAACTCCAGATGGATGTGTTATGCGGTTTCGTGTGGGACTATAGCGGTCTTCTTGCAGAAATGTTCGCAAAATATGCCGGGATTCCATTTATTTATGCGGAAAGAAGCGCTCCTGATCTGGTTATAAACAGGTTCTGGAATGCCAGGGATCATGCCCAATGCGTAAGGGAAGCCTCCGGCATCGTGTTGCAGATGGAAAGTTACCGCAAGGAATACCCGCCGGAGCTGCAGGAGAAAATTGCCATTATCCCCAACAGCATTCGGCCCGCCTCGGTTATTGCCTCACCTGGCGATGAAGGCGCAAATCCAAAGATCATCCTGGCAGTGGGCAAGATGTGTGAAAGCCTGAAGAATTTTTCAGCGCTTTTGTGCGCTTTTGCGTTGCTTGCCCCGAGGTTTCCCGACTGGAAACTTTGCTTGTGCGGCGATGGGGCGGATATGGATATCTACAAAGATATGGCATCGAAGCTGGGCATACGGGATGTGGTTCTTTTTCGGGGCAATGTGCAGCAAATCGGCGCAGAATACGCCGCCTCCCACATCTTCTGTATTCCTTCACTGTCGGAGGGCTTTCCAAATGTTTTGGGCGAGGCCCAAACACATGGGTTGCCAGCCGTCGGCTTTGCTGCCTGCACCGGAGTCAATGAGCTGATAGTTGATGGAGAAAATGGTTTTCTCGCGCCTGAAACTACTGAAGCATCCCTTGCACTATCCCTCATGCCTCTGATGAAAAATGCAAAACTGCGGCAGCTTATGGGCGCGAAGGCTCTAGATAATTCCGCAAAGTTCAATGGCGCTCGCGTCTATGAACTTTGGGAAGCATTGTTTCAGCGGTATATCCATTTTCATGCTACAAGTAAGTAATCCTGCCCGACCTTGCTTGACACCTAACGTTTTTTGCCCTTCCGGAATATGCGCCCCAATGCCTCACTTGGGGGCGACTTCATGCGTTTTTTTCAGAAAATAAATTTTGCGGGGAAGCCCCGGAATTTGCAGGTCAATCATGTTTATCACCAGAAATCCTGATTGCCGTGCGAGCTGTCTGACTTCCTCGGTGCTCAGGCGAGTTTTGTATTCAGATGGTCGTTGCTGAGTGGTTGGCTTTGATCTGTCTGCAGAATTGATGTCGTTTCCGGGAATATTGTTGTACGCCTTGTCAATGACATCGATGATCAGAACTCCATCCTTTTTCATTTTTGCATTGTAACAATTGAAGAAGTCAGTGTAGCTTAGGCCCTCAATCAGCATCAAAAATCCAATTGCTTCAACAAGATCGAACTGTACCTGTAAATCTTCTGAAGGATGAAGGCTGTCATCAACCATGAAGTGAATTTTTGATTGCTTTGTGGCAAGCATTCTTGCGGCAGCGATTGATTTTTCATCAATATCTGCCGCATAGATGTTGGTATATCCTGATTTTTCCAGAATAATCGGAGTAAATCCGACTCCACAACCAGTGGAAAGCATGTAGGCATCTTCAGGAATGTTTTTATATATCCAGCCAATATATTGACCGTGATCGCCCAGGGTTGAATAACGCCATTTGAACCAAGGCTGAGCGTCGCAACTGTCAATGACTTCATCTACATGCTCCTGGCTGAATGGAAGACCGATGGTGTCGGTTTTCTTGTTCAGCACGGCATGCTCTTCTTGCAATGTCCGTGTGACAAAGCCCTGTTCCAGGGCGTATGTGACAGTCTCCTTCAACGAAGCCATAAACCGGTCCACATCCGCTTGATTTTGTACATACGGACTCATTGCCGGCATGACTTCCATGCTGTGGAACATCATGACCAGGGGGCGGCAAAATCCCTGTCTGTTCTGCGCTGCAACATGATCAACTATTTTTTTCAGGTCTGCAGTGGTGGTGATTCCCGGCCTGAACCAGACGGGATCCATCTGCGTGTTCATTCCCGTTTTCCACGGCATGGATGTAATCGGAATTTCCCAGAAAGATGATTGTCCAGGCTCCCATATGTTTCCAGCTTTGCCCACAGGGTAAGGAATTTCCGGCAAGTTGGTAAAGTCAACTGTGCCGCAATGCGGCGCTGGGTATGCGTGACGCGTGTGGGGAACTACAGAGGAATCGACGCGGTACCCCAGAGTTTTCAAAAATTTTGCCGTGTAGTTGCTGACTGCGTAGCGTCCCGCTCTGAAAGAAACAGGAGCAGTATCAAAAGATTCGAGGAATAGCTCGGTAAGTTTTTTTAATTTTTGCGCTTCGACGTCTATCGGGTACAGGCATTGCATGATGCTGCCATTGCCTGTTGAAGAAAAATCGTATTCATGGCTGGGGGCAATCTGCTCCCCGTGCAGATGAGCACCGAATTCGGCAAGGGGGATGCTTCGCAGGGTTGCAACGCTTTCGCGAGACCGCATGACTTCGGCACTGACCATCCATGTTGTTTTGACGCCTAGCTGGGAGAAAAGAGGGATGAGCGTCGCAGGCAGTCCGCAGGTAATATTGTTGAAGGTCTGCTCTTTGGGCGTTACCCATTGCCCGGAGGATGAGCACATGTCTTTTTCAGTGTCTATCGTGATTATGATGCCTGGCTGGTACATTTGTCGCCCCCGCTATATGAAATGCGACCTGATCTTTAACAATATCCATTCACCAACAAGCCTGTGATACTCTGGATTGTAGTGGTTTGATGAGCCTTGCTGCAGTATGTTTTTTTCAGCAGCTACAAGTTCCCCTGGTTCTATGACAGGAATTCCAAGTTTTTTGCCGGCATTGCGCAGGTACCGGATGCCATCACTTCGCCTGTACAAACCGACTGTGGGGTCATCGTGGTGTCCTGGCATTTCAATATGAGTCACAATTGCAAATGGTTTCGCCAATTTTTTTTGCAGATTTTCAACCTTGCGACACACCTGTGCTTCTGTGAGTGAGATCCCTTTGAGTGAACTGATTGATTCGCTCAAATCAAAGGCTTGGGGACGAAATGGAACCCAAACGCCCTGATTTTTGTTCATATTGGAACAGAATTTGAAATAAGAATTTTCATGTCCTATTTTTTTCAGTTCCTGAAAAAGAATATTCATTTGAACAAAGGAATGTTTGATTGTGAATTCTTTTATGCTGCAAATTTCAATGATGAAAAAATCCGTTTCCTCATGCAGTGTGGGAGAAAATCGAAAAATGTCTGTAACAATCTCAGGGGGGATAAAAGGAATAATGTCATTGGGGATTGTTTCGTCACCGCGGAGATAGCTAAGGAGTTGTATGACCTCGCCAAGGCTATGTACATAACCTGTAGTTCCAATATTGTTTAGAGAAATTTTTCCTGTCTTAGACATGGATTTCATTGGTTCGTGTATCCTACAGGATCCGATAACGGTAACTTTTTTCATGATATTGTTTGTGTGACAGATTTTGAATAAAATTACTTGATCCCGTAAGCTACTATATTTTTATCAAAACACTGTGTTGCTGTTCTGTCAGCCAATGAAAATAAATATTCATGAATTTTTTTGCTTTCATCAAAATTCTTTGTAAGAGGATGTCCTGCGGGCCATTTCGGAAGATATAGACTGGAAGATGAGAAGCCCGCTTGATATATGAATTCTACAAGGCTGTGGTCTGTAAATCCCATTTGATGAGTGAGATCCATATAGCGGGAATACCCCCCAAAGAGATTCGCCATGTTTGGAGTTCGCAGAACTACAATCCCCCCGGGAACAAGAGAGTTGTAGATATTTGTTAAAAATTTTAAGCCTTCTTCCAGTGGAAAGTGTTCAATCACATCAAAAGCCGTTATAAGGCCAAAATGTTCAACGCGTGAAGGTAAAAAATCAAATGCATCGTAATTAAAAACTGGTATGTTATACGTTTTTAAATAGTTGGCAGAATGATTTGCCAACTCTGTATCAATATCTATCCCCATCAAATCGTTAAATCCTTGTTCTTTAAGATAGCGGAGCAGATATCCATGACCGACACCGATATCAAGAGCGTTGTGTTTTTTTAAACAAGAAGGCAAAAACGCAAGTTCAGCCGAGTAATAAAAGAAAGCAGAGTTATATGCCGCCTCCTGAGTGGTGTTCATTTTTCCGTAGTGGCGAGAATAAGATGTTTTAAGCTGTTCAATTACAGTTTTTTTTGAAATATTGTCGTGTTGACCAGCCAAGCTGCAGGTAGAATTCGCTTCAGCCCCCAAAGTTTTTTCGTGTTCCCGACTTGCTTCCAGCGCGGTTTTCCATGCCCTGCGCCAGGCTCCTTTCATCTGCGCCCAGCTTCGCCCTTTCTGGGTATCCATGCTATTTTTTCTGCCTGCCGCCCGCACTTTGTCCTTATGTTCCGCGCACCAGTGAAAGGCGTTTCTGAATGCTTCAGCGGTTCTGGGAACAATAAGCCCGTTTTCCCCATTGCGTATCAGTTCTGGTGCTATCCCGACATCCGTGCAGATGGGAAAGCAGCCTGCGGCCATAGACTCAAGCAGAGTGAGGGGTTCCCCCTCATACGTCGATGCGACGCAAAGTATATCGAGTTTTGCATAAAAGCAGCACATTTCTTCAAAAGAAAGATTCCCCGGTGCTATTTGAAGCTCAAACAGCCCTTGCGCGGCAGGAAGGATAATATCCTGCAGTCCTTTGCACTGGTCGGCGGCATTTCCTGCCCATCCGATTGTGAGAGGCCCGGAGTGTTCACCCGATTCACATATTCTTTCGTCAAAGCCGTTGGGCGTCAAAAAGCAGGGGCGCACAGGATTGATAAGCTGTTGCAGCTTTTTTGATGTCGCCACAACCACTCCGGCATCGGCAAGGTATTCTTTGCAAAATTCTTTGGGAGATTTCGGCCCGTATGGTCCATCTTCCTGCCAGCGGTGGCTGGAAATTTCTTTTACAACCTGATGCGGACGGGTAAAAGGAATGTGGTAGGTTTCTCCCCACCAGCAAACATGAACAATATCATACGGAAAGGTGGAGAGATCCGGCTGGTCACACACATAGGCTACGGTAATATCAAACTCGTCACCAAGGTGTTTCTTCAGCGACTGCGCACTCAGATCATACGCCCAGCCCGGTTTGTCCGCCAGAATAAGAATTTTAGGTTTTACTTCTGTGTTATGCACAAAACGACTCCTTCAATTCGGCGCAGTTTTGGTGAGTGTGCGCGCCTGTGGTGTGTTACTTCTTATTCTGCATGGCCTCATTGAATAAATCAACCCGATGACGAATCTTTGTGCCCATATATGCTTGAAAGATGGGACGCATAATCGACTCTGTGTATGTATATGTACTGTTTATGCAGTTCGTTTGCGCGATTGGTACGCTTCAATGGTGATTTAACGTATTTTTTTCAATTATTGAAGACGAACAAACATGGATTTAATGTTGGTACAAGGGGCTCATGGACCGCAGCAGGTTGATGAACAGGCCGTCCAAGCCCTGCACAAAGGATGCTATGCGGTCAGACATGATGACCATAAGCAGCCCCAGAAAGAAAAAGCCCACCATCACCTTGATGGGGAAACCAAATTCCATGATGGGTATCTGCGGCGAGGTGCGGGCCATGAGGCCCAGCGACACTTCGACCATGAACAGGGCCACCATGACCGGGGCTGCGATCTGCAAGGCCAGCACAAACATCTGCGAGGCCAGATACAGGACCTGACGCAGCACCACTGGCCCGAGAAACAGCCCCCCCGGCGGCACCAGGTCAAATGATGCCGCAAATCCCTTGATCATATACAGATGCCCGTCAAGGCTCAGAAAAACGAGCAGGGACACCATCCACAGAAAAAATGCCGTGACGCCCGTCTGGTTGCCTGTGAGCGGATCGGCAAAGTTGATCATGGTAAAGCCCATCTGAAAGCCCAGCAGCTCACCGCCCGCCTGAATGCCCATAAACAGAAAATTGACGGCCATGCCAAGCACCAGGCCCAGCACCATCTCTCCCAGCATCATGAGCGCCACGTCAAAGGGATGCGCAGGCAGTGCGGTGGCAGGGAGCGTGAGGTGCGGCCATACGCCCAGGCAAAAGACAATGGTTATGGCCGCCTTGACCTGCGTAGGGATGTTGTTGGTGGAAAAAATGGGCAGCATGAACATGACGATGCTCACGCGCATCATGGTGAGCAGCAGGCTGAGCACGCTGGCCGGGTCGTAGTTATAAACATCCATGCTGATCAATTTGCAAAAAGGTTGCCAAGTATTTCGTCACGCTGGTGACGCCGGTGGGCAAGAGTGCGGAATGATCGGAGCGGTCAGCCTGGAATGGCTGCTACGTTATGCCCGCACTGAAAGGCTCCGGGTATGGTCTGCTTGAAGCGTTCTGCTCTGCGTACTACTGTGACGCATCTACTATCGATGCTGCAAGGGGACAGTATGGCTATTCCCACATCGCGCACGCAATGCGCAGCCACGGTCCGCATAGAAACCGCAGTCTGCACAGGCTGCGGCCAGTGCGTTGCCGTGTGCAAGGATTTTGGCCTGCGGCTTGAAGGCGGCAAGGCCGTTCGTGCTCCCCAGCCTCTTTTTGGCTGCGTGGGCTGCGGCCATTGCATGGCTGTGTGCCCAGCCGGGGCCATAACCGTGCGGGGCCGGGCACTGTGCCCGGAAGATATGTTTCCCCTGCCGTCCAAGAGCAGCTCCGCGAGTTTTGATGCGTACTACGCCCTGCTGCGGCGGCGCAGAAGTGCGCGCGAATTTATGCCCGCCGAGGTGGAGCCGGAGCTGGTTGAACGCATCCTTGATGCGGCCCGTACCGCGCCCATGGGCATACCGCCCTCAGACGTCAACGTGCTTGTGCTGGACAGCCGGGAGAAAAACTGCGTATTCGCCAGTGATTTTTGCGCACACCTCAAAACCCTGGGCTGGCTCACTGCCCCCTGGTTTCTTGCGCTCATGCGCCCATTCTGGGGCAAGGTCAACGACGGGCTGTTCCGCAATTTTGTGCGGCCTGCGCTGGCGGCGTTCACGTCTTCAATGGATGCGGGAAAAAATATCGTGACCTATGATGCGCCTCTGGCAATGTATTTTTACGGTTCGCCCTGGGCAGACCCAGCTGATCCGCTGGTTGCCGCTTCCCTTGCCATGCTGGCTGGCGAGGCTTTGGGCCTTGGCACCTGCATGATAGGTTCCATCCACCCTTTGTTGCAGTGGGGCGGCAGCGCTGCACGTTTTCGCAAACGGCATGGCATACGCTGCAAAAGCCGCGAGGGCGTGGTCGTGCTGTTTGGTTATGCGAGCGCCCACTATGGCAAGGGCATTGAACGCAGTTTTGCCTCGGTGCACAGGGCATAGACATCATTTATATAAAAAGCGCCGCAGGATATGTTTCTGCGGCGCTGGAAAATCTGACCGGGAGCTGATTGGAGCAAGGCTGCTCCGGCGTTCTATTTGTTCAACTTTTCGGAAATAACTTCGCGTATGATTTTGTTCAGGCCGGGGAGGTCAGGCTTGGAAACCTGCCTGTCTGCACCCACCTTGACGCCCTTTTCATACAGCGCGTCGGTGATGAGCGAAGAGAACAGGATGATGGGCAGTGTGCTGAGGCCGGGGGTTTCCCGGATTTTTGCCGTGAGCATGTGCCCGTCCATTTCCGGCATTTCAATGTCGGAAATAACCAGATGCACCACATCCGTAAGTTCCTTGCCCTTGGCCTGGGCTTCCTCACGGGTGTGCATCAAAAAATCCCACGCGGCGCGCCCGCTGCCCACAGCCGTGACCTGAAAACCGGATTTTTCCAGCGACGACTGCATGACGTTGCGCAGCGAGCTTGAATCGTCAGCCACCAGCAGGTGAAACTGTCCGGCACCTTCCACAGGGCTGGTGTCCACCTCAACCTGCGACATGTCCAGCGTGCTGTCGAGGCTGGCGAGGATTTTTTCCATGTCCAGAATAAAAAGCACGCGATCCTGAATGCGCAGAACACCCGTGATGCTTTCGCGCGAGTAGGCCTGCACGTACTGGTTCGGCGGTTCAATACGATCCCAGGTCATGCGGTGGATGCTGGTGACGGAGGAGACCATAAACGCCGCCTGCACGCCGCTGAACTCGGTAACAATGACCTTGGTGTTTTCTTCCGTGGCCATTTCTTTGCCCAGCCATGCGGCAAGGTTCAATATGGGCAGCACCCTGCCGCGCAGATTGAACGTGCCAAGCACTGAAGGGTCGCACTTGCTGGGCACACTGGTGATATTGGGCAGCCGGATGATTTCAAGCACCTTGGCAACGTTGATGCCGTAATGCCCGCTGTAAACCTTGCCGTCCGGCTGCTTTTCATCAATGATAAATTCAATAATTTCGAGTTCGTTATTGCTAACGTTCAGCAAGCTGTTTTGCGACATGGCTTTCCATCCTGTGCTGCGGAAGGCGTGGCTTTCCACCGATATCGTGTGCTCCGTTTACGGGAACCGCTGTTGAGATGTATCGGCAGGATATGTATTCCCTTAAGGCCTTTGTTCAAAAACCTATTTGCGGCCCCTGGCGGGCTTGGCTGCCTTGGGCGGTTCGCGCCGGGGGCAGAAGCTCAGCATTTCGCACGTGTCGCACAGGGGTTTGCGCGCATCGCACACTTCGCGCCCAAACCAGACCATGCGGTGGTTCACGTCGCCCCATTCCTCGCGCGGAAAAAGTTTCATGAGGTCGCGCTCAATGGGTATGGGATCGGTTTCGTCCGTCAGCCCCAGGCGGTAGGCAATGCGTTTTACATGCGTATCAACCGCGAGCCCCTCGTTGATGCCGAACGCGCCAAACAGCACCACATTGGCTGTTTTGCGGGCAACTCCGGGGATGGTGACGAGGTCTTCAATGCTTTTGGGGATCTGCCCGTCAAAAACATCACGCACACGCAGCGCTGCCCCCAGCAGGTTTTTAGCCTTGCTGTGAAAAAATCCTGTGGGCCGGATGACGCTTTCCAGTTCTTCCAGCGGAGCCTCTGCCAGGGCGGCAGGGGTGGGCCAGCGGCGGAACAGCTCCGGTGTAACGGTATTCACCCTGGCATCTGTGCACTGCGCCGCCAGCACTGTGGCTACCAGCAGTTCCCATGCATTTTGGGCGTCCAGATGGGTGCGCGGGTGCGGATAGCGTTTTTGCAGGGCGGCAAGAACGTTCCGGGCCGTTGCCTGTGGGGATGATTTTACGCTCATGTCTCTTTATGCCACAGGGAGCGCATGCCCGCAAGCAAGGGCGCTGACTATGAGCGCGGCACAATTCCCTGCAATGGAGCCAGTGCCGCCTCCGTTTGGCTACAGCATTGCGCCCAGGATGCAGGGTTTGTTTTTTCCCCGGCTACGTGTAGCATGCCTTCATGGAACACGAGGAAAACAGCAAGGTTTTTCTGGTCTATATGACCACGCCCACCCAGGAGGAAGCGCTGACGCTCGCGCGCGAGCTGGTGCGCCTGCGGCTGGCCGCCGGGGTCAACATGGTGCCCGGCGCGCAGTCGGTTTACCGCTGGAAGGGCGAGGTGCACGAAGCCGGGGAATGCCTGCTGGTGGCCCAGGTGAGCGAAGCCGCATTGCCCGATTTTATGGCAAAAGCGCGCGCCCTGCACAGTTATGAAGTTCCCTGCGTGGTCGCCATGCCCATTGCAGACGGCCATCAGCCTTTTTTGCGCTGGATTACAGAAAACAGTCTGCCGCCCACGGCCTGACCAACCTTCATCCGTCACGTCATCAAGAGGAAACTATGTCCATCTATGTTTCAGGATCACTGGCTTTTGACCGCATCATGACCTTCCC
>NZ_DASQOG010000035.1:0-10563 GCF_035644575.1 Desulfovibrio sp.
AGGTCAAAATCCAGCACGCTGTCTATAATGGCGCAACGCTTCTGGGCATCGGTTGCAGACCAGACCACATATGTCCAGGTAGCGGTAACGGGATCAAAAAATCCGCGCACGTTGGGTGCAGACATGGCGAACTCCTTTGCAAAAAGCTGGGGTGAAAATTCCGGCACTTAGGTGAAGTCGCATTACTGGCAGCTTGCGCCGGGGCTTTTGCCAGCTCCAATGGGGCAAGCTCTGCCGGAGCAGCCCTTTTTGTTCCAGGGCGCGCGCGTGAGCAGAAGGGCCAGGCCGCACCAGTTGGTAAGGCCAGAAAATACCTGCCCGCAGCCAATAAAGAGCGCTCCGAGCAGAAAAGCCTTGTGTACGAAAAGCCCCAGCAAAACGAACAGGGCCGTGAGCGCCCCGGCCACAAGGCGCACCTGCCTGTCCAGCGTGGGTGAGGTTTCGCCAGTTTTGGGCAGCGCCTGCCCAGCGGTGGGAAAGCCAGCTTCCTTGCAGGCCGCAAGGCCGCCTTCAATAACGGTTATGTCCGTAAATCCGGCTTCGGCAAATTTGGCCGCCGCCGTTTGCGCACGTCTCCCGCTGGCGCAAAGGGTATAAATGGGGGTATCTGTCAATGCCCCGCTGCGCAGGGCAACCATGTGAGGATCAAGCTCCGTCACCGGGGCCAGCGTGGTCGGAAGGACGAGGCGTTTTTCCGCAAATTCCATGGGGGTGCGCACATCCACTATGAGCGCCTGCTTGAGATCTTTTTGCCGCAGGGCTTGCGCACTGATACTCTTAATAGTTGTCATCATGGCCTCCTTCGGGGGATAGCCTCCGGTTGGAAGGGTATGAAGAGCCGTTCTGGCCGTATCTTCGGCCTGCCGCATATGGTGCAGTCCTGTACATGATACCTCACCATGGGCAGACTGCAAAGCAGCAAGAGGGTGTCACTATTGTAGTTGACTGCCTTAAGTCCTTTTCAGGTAATCATGTTTCCGGGGGGGTGCAAGACCTGTTTGGAAAGGTTGCATTTGTATAATGCGCTCTGCGGAGCTGTGATATTTGCAACAAGGCGAGTTATGGTTGCTCTGCGGGTGGAAAACAGTTCAAGGCAAGGTGTAAGGGGGAGATGAAGGATTCTTTCTGAAAAGGGAGTTTCTGCTGCTCTGACGAGTTGTTAATCCGGCCTTTGCGAAGGGGTGTCAGGGGTGGAGGAAAGAAGCTGCCCAAGAACTGAAAACATCTTGCTCATGACAACCGGCTTTTCCAGAAATTCGTCCATGCCGGATTCAAAGGCGTTTTGTATTTCATCGGCAAAGACATTGGCGGAAAGCGCCACAATGGGGGTGTCCACATCAAACTCCCGTATCTCGCGGGTAGCCTGATAGCCGTCCATCACAGGCATGCGGATGTCCATCATGATGATGTCGTAATTGTGGCCCTTGGCCTTTTCCACTCCTTCGCTGCCGTTGAACGCCTGTTCGCATGTCACGCCTTCACTTTCGAGCATTTCTTTCAGGATTTCACTGTTGATGACGTTGTCTTCGCAGATGAGGATCTTCCTTCCCTTAAGTGAGACGGGGGCATGTTGTGTGCGATTTTTTTTGTGGAAAGCGGCGATATCTGCGGCGGTAGCTTTTTTGTGGGGTAAAATCACCGTGAATGTTGTTCCCTGGCCCGGCGCAGACTTGCAGGTAATGTTGCCCCCCAAAATATCGACCAGCTTTTTCACAATGGACAGCCCAAGCCCGCTGCCAGAGCTGGACACATGATCTTCCTGCGTGAACGGGGAATACATGCTGGCCTGAAATTTTTTGCTGATTCCCGGCCCGTTATCAGAAATGACATGGGTTACAACAAGACTGTCGGCATTTTCACCGCAGATGTCATTACGCCATGTTATGGTGCCGCCGGGTTGCGTGTATTTGACGGCATTGTTCAGGAGGTTGACGATGATCTGCTGAACCTTGCGCGTGTCGATCTGCGCATAGCAGTTGGTTGCCGTACAGTTAAAATGCGTTATGAATGTGATGTTTTTTGCCTCGGCCTGAGGCCTGATGATGGATTCAATAATTTTTGCGCTATGCGCGCCAGTACAAATTGTCGGTACAACGTCCATCTTTCCGTTGGAAAGCTTTTGCAGGTCAAGAATGTCGGAAAGAATGGCAAGCAGAAAGTTTGAACACGCCTTTATGGTGGAGAAGACCTTGGTGAGGTCAGGATCCTGGTGCTTTTTCAGCTCAAGGTCAGAAAAGCCCACAATGGTGGCAAGGGGAGTGCGCATGTCGTGGCTCATGCGCAAGAGAAAGTCCGACTTTGCGCGGTTGGCCTGGCGTTCTTTCTTCAGCGCTGTATGTAGCTTGGCATTGAGATCCACTACGTCTTTGCGCAGCATGTATTCACTTGTGACATCTTCAAAGCTGCCCACAAGGCCTACAATTTTACCGTCCTCATAAAGCGGGCTTTTGCTGGCTACAATGTGGCGGTTTTCGCCCCTGCAAAAACACATGCCGGGAACCCGCGTGGTGCTCTCCCCCTGCAACACTCGCAGTTCATCATTCTTGTACGGGTCAGGGTCGCTATGCCAGCCCATATCTTCATCATTCTTGCCCAGGAGAACCTGCTCGGAATCAAAGCCGTAATACTCCAGAAACGCCTTGTTTACGCCGATAAAACGTCTTTCAGCATCTTTCCAGAAGATTGCGGCCTGTGTAGTGTCCAGAATTTTTTGCAGCAGAACCTGGTTTTGCCGGTTGTGCGCTTGGGTCTCTTTTTCCGTAGAGATATTGACAAATGCCAGTTGCAGAACTTGTTGGGGAATGACCCAGGAGAGACTGACGCGAATCCACCTGACGTGACCATCGTGCGGGCGCAGTCTGCACTCCAGAGGCTGCATGGCCTTGCCGGACATGAACATTGCCAGCATGTGTTCTACCCTGCACAGGTCGGCACTGTGAACACGCATGAGTTCACTGACGTTGAAACATTTGCTCGCCTCACGCCCCGATGTGCCTGTCATGGCCAGCGCCGCGCTGTTCATGTAGGTGCAGTGAAGTTTGGCAGGCCCCTGCGTGGCCTTCATGCGGATGATGCCAATTGGAATATCAGACAGAACATCGATTGGTTGCTGCTCTGCGGAAGAAATCCACAATACGCAAGCGTTGTCTTCAACGCGCTGGCAGCGGCAATCAAGGAAGCAATGGCTGGTTTCGCAAAATACGGTCCATTCTTCCGCAAAATCCTGGGAGAGCGATTTGTCCAGATGCTCCCTGTTTTCAATAATTTTTTCTAGTTCTTCAAAACTATTGATTTTTATGAGTTCAGTAAATCTTGTGTTGGCGGCACTGATGGAAAATGCCTTGCCTTCAATCCGAATTAAAAGACAACAGGCAATATTTGTTGAACTATTCCACTTCATGAATTGATCTGTCAGATTTTTGTTCATGGAAATAGTCCCTTGCTTGAGGTGACTGGCTTTGAATGTATTTCAACTTAGTTAAATATAAAACTTATCTGATGTAAATGTGAATTTTTTTTATAAAATAACATCACTGTGTCGTTGCTTATTTATAAACATATGACTGCTATTGCTGGCAGGCACGCCTCAATGGTAAAAAAACGTATTGCTGTACCCCTTCAAAACAGATTGCGGATATATTGCCAGTATGCGGGCGCGTATTTGGCACATGGCATTGATGTCTGCATTCGCGCCACAGCATGTGAAATGCTAGAAGGCATATAAAAACAGCGGATTTTCCATAGTTGGAAAATCCGCTGTCAGGGTATGTCACAACACAAATCAGCGCATTGCCCTGTACGCTGGGCCGCTATTTTTTCAGGGCCAGAAAATCGTGCTCGTCAGGGTCGTAATATTTGATTTCGCCAGATTCAATATAGTAGAGCCAGCCGTGAACGTGCAGGTCGCCCGATTTCACTCTGTCGCGCACGCACGGGTAGGTCATGAGGTTTTCTATCTGAAAAATGATGGAGAGTTTCTCTGTCAGGCGCAGCAGTTTATCCTGTCCAACTTCCTTGCCAAGCGCCAGTGTGGCAAGTTCCTTGGCTTTTTTGCCCAGCGAAAGCCATTTTTGCGTGTGCACAAAGGCCTCGTCGTGAATGTCCTTGTACAGGGCTGCGATGGCGCCGCAATAAGTATGACCGCAAATGATGATTTCTTCAATATTCAAGGCTGTTACGGCATATTCAATGCCTGCTGCCATGGCGTGATAGTCTTCGTCCGGTTTGTAAGGGGCTACAAAGTTGCCCACGTTGCGCAGCACAAAGAGCTGACCGGGAGGCGTGTTGGTGATAAGCGATGGAATAACCCTGGAATCGGCGCAGCCGATATAGAGCACCTTGGGGTGCTGGCCGCTGGAAACCAGTTCCAGAAGCTCATTTTCATGCTTGCAGAAGTAGTTTTTTTGGAAAAATTCGTTTCCCTGAAGCAAGCGTTCAACATTCTTCATCAAATAACCTCAATAAGCCTGATTGGTTGGGGCGTGCAGTTGCGGAATCTTTTTTTGAGGGGGAGAAATCTGTGAAACGATGGCATTACGCCGCTGACTGCAAGGGGGGCTGGCGAATTGTCTGCAATCGGGTCATGGCTTTTTTGCTTTGGCGGTTCGGCAGACTGTTGTTGGCCTGGTCAGCGCTGGTGTCTGGTCAGTTGGGCTTGAACAAGCCCTTGCTGCAAAGCTCCATAGCCAGTGGGTAGGGCATCTTGTGCCAAACGTCAAGAAGAGGGCACAGGGCCCGCAAACAGCATGACTGATGCGGGCCCTGTTATATCTGCGCCTGTTCGGAATCTGCGGTAACTTACCCCTGCGACAGCGCTTTCAACTGCGCGGCAAGGCGTGACAGTTCGGCAACCGTGCCGTGCAGTTCGCGCGTCAGGGTATTGGTGGTTTCTGCAACATGCTTCACATCTGTAATGGCGCGGTTGATTTCTTCGCTTGTGGCGGATTGCTGTTCCGCTGCCGTGGCGATGGATTGCACGCTGTTGCTGGCGCTGGCGACAATTTCCACTATCTGGGAAAGTGCGGCGCCGCTCTGGTTGGCCATTTCAGTGGCCCTGCTGACAGTGTCGGCAGTGTCGCGCATTTCCTGCATATTGCCCTTTGCCACAGCTTGAATGGTGGTAATGGCCTCTGTGACTTCCTTGGTGGCCAGCATGGTTTTTTCCGCAAGCTTGCGCACTTCGTCCGCAACTACGGCAAAACCGCGTCCGGCATCGCCCGCTCGGGCAGCTTCGATAGCCGCGTTAAGGGCCAGCAGATTGGTCTGATCGGCAATATCCGAGATAACTCCCATGATTCTGCCAATGCCTTCGGTATGGCTCTCGAGGGATTCCATTTCCTTGAGCAGCGCGCCTGTGTGGCTGTTGACCTCTGCAATGGCAGAAACAGCCTCGTCAACAATTTCTGCGCCATGCCGGGCCTTTTGCCGCGCATCTTCTGTCTGGTCAGCGGCGGAAGATGCATTTTGCGCCACCTCGCGCACTGTGGAAGTCATTTCTTCCATGGCGGTGGCGGTCTCCTGCGCGCGACCGCTTTGCGCATCCGCACCGTCCGAAACCTGCTGGAAGCGGTCCTTCATCAGGCCTACGGCTTCCGTCAGGCTGTCAGCCGCCGAGCTTATGGAGGTATTCACTTCCTGCATATGCTTCATGGTGGCTTCAATTTCGCGCTCTTTCAGCACAAGGGTGGTCACATCGCGCGCAATTTCCACATAGCCGATTTTATTACCCTGGTTGTCGCGCAGCACATCACTGAACGGCTGAATATAATGCGGATTTTCAGCCGTGCCGATATCAAGTATGCGCGCCACCACAGACTTGCCGCTGCACTTGGACTGCGCGATGGGGCAGTCGTCGCTCTGGCACACTTCGGTATTGAAGTTGTCGTGGCAGAACTCCCCGCGAAGTTTTGTGATATCCTTCTCGAGCAAGGTTTCTGTGGCTTTGTTGGCGATGATAATGCGGTAGTCGTCATCCACGCCAAAGATGGGATCGGGCACGGAATCCAGCAGGTTTCTGTATCCCTGCACCTCTGTGAGCATGCTTTCAATCTTGTCCAGCAGCTGGTTGAACCATGACGCCAGCGCGCCGATTTCGTCCTCGGAGGAATACTTCAGGCGATTGGCCAGCACGGCTCTGTCTTCTGCAATTTCCTGAATGGTCTGGCGGATGCTCTGCACGGGCCGCAGCACGGTAATGCTGAGCACAAAGAACGTCATGACCAGCGGCACCACAAGCAGAGTAATGAAAGCTGCCGCAAGGATGATCCCCGCGCGGCTCATGATGCCCTGCTGTTCAGACAGGTCAGTGCTGAACACGAGCACGCCGATCTGTTTGTCTTTGAAATCTGTAATGGGCATGCCGGAAAGCAGGGTGGAGCCGACAATTCTGGTGGTCGATCCCTTGCGGGTGGCGTCCAGAAAGCTCTTGTCCAGCAAGCCCTCAACCTTGCCGTCCTTGGTGCCGCTCACAAGAACATATGAATCGGCGACAATGGGGTGTTTTTCCTTGTTTTGCAGGCCCGTGGCAACCTTAAGGTGTTCGGCGTTCATGTACAGCAGCGAGGATTCTCCCTCTCCAGAACTCAGGCCGCTCAGCACGTGGGTGAAACTCACCAGCACCTCAACAGAACCCAACTGGCTGCCCGAAAGGCTTGTGACCGGCGCGAGCCCCCGGATTTCAAAGCCGCCGCTGCCGATTTCGACCCCGCACAGGGCTTTGCCGTTCTTGTTTATCTCAAGCACGGTGGGGCGGAAGGACGAAAGATCGTCTGAAATATCAACCCACTTGTCGCCACGTTTGGTCTGTTTGTCGCGCCACAGGCGCGCAAAGCTCCGGGCCGGGGGAAAGTGGTAGTGTATCTGCGGCTTTTCGCCGATAACCGCCTTGAATCCGTCCAGCATGGGAGCGAGTGAAGCGCGCAGCATTTCCCGCCCCCGTTGGGCGGCGGCGCTGTTTTCATCGTTGATGTCGCCTTCCATGGCTGTTCTGTATGCGGCCTCAACCTCGGGCAGCCTGCTCACCAGCGCGGCCATGCGCATGGCCTGTTCGCTGCACAGTTCAATGGCCTGCGTCATCTGCGAGGAGCGGGCTTCGACCAAAGTCTGTATATTTGTTTCGTTAAGTCTTTCAAATTGCTTTTGAATGACAAAATAACAACAAATGCCGATAGCAAGTGTGATGCCAGCTATGGGGATGCAGACTTTTGCACGTAATTGCATCAGAGTTCTCCATATGCAATAGTTTAAAATACTATCGCGTGCTTGTGAAAAAACTTTAGGCTTGGGACAGTTTGTGTAATAAGACAAAGACTCAAACGCCACTATTTGCTAATAAATAGCATGAGGCGGAGTATATTTGCTCAGAACACAAGCAGAAATGATACCATATCAGTGTGAAAAAAACAAGTTCCCAGATGATATCGTTTAATAATGAGAAATTATTCTCAAAATTCCATTCCGATAATTTGCGGAATCGTTTTTCGGGGAAACTGGGAGTGGAAATCTAAAAACAGGAAACTGTTAGTCGAGGATATCGCAACTGGTGGCAGCGGCTCGTTGAGAAAACAGAGGAGGCAGCAGGGGCGCATTTTCTGCCCGTGTCCGCGCTGCGGGCAGAGCCATGGGCGTGCAGGCAGATTTTTGCCTTTTGACAGGCATTAACGTAGTATTGGCATCTGCGGCAGTCTGTAAACCGCCGCTCTTATGTAAAGGATACAAGCCCCTGAGCTGGCTCATGCCTGCAAAGGCGGCATTTTGCATTTTTGACCATGCGTTATAGCGCCAGGGAGCCTATGAACTCTTTTATAGTAGATACAGAATTATGCCGCAAGGACGGAATTTGCGCCAAAGTGTGCCCCATTCAGATTATAGATGGCAATGTGGGCGAATACCCCTCCATGTCTTCGCACAAGGTCAGGGTATGTATTGGCTGCGGGCAGTGTATGGCCTTTTGCCCCGCCAACGCCTGTTCAGCGCCGGGGCTTTCATCGCAAGACAGCCGCCCCTTGCGGCGTGAGCAGATACCATCCGCCGAGCAGGTTGAAGAACTCGTATTTTCGCGCCGGTCGGTGCGGAATTTCAAAAACAAACCTGTTCCGCGCGAACTGCTGCACAGGATACTTGACGGCGCGCGCTTTGCCCCTACGGCTAAAAACACGCAGGAGCTGCGCTGGATTGTTTTGGAAACCCGCGGACAGACGGAAAAGCTGGCAGCCCTGGTCATTGACTGGTTGCGCGCCCTGCCGGAAATTGACCCTGCCACCGCCAGGGATGTACATGCCGAAAGCCTCGTGCGGGCATGGGAAGCTGGGTATGACGTCATCACCCGCACTGCTCCGCAGATTGCCCTGATTGTTGCCCCCAAGGGGCATTGGGGGCCTGCGGATGCCTCCATTGCCGCCGCTTATCTGGAGCTGCTGGCTCACGGGCACAAGGTGGGCTGTTGCTGGGGCGGCTACGTATGCTTTGCCATGGGGCATCCCTCTGCCCACGCTCTGCGGGCCTTTGTAGGCGTTAAGGACGATGAGCAGGTCTATGCCGCGCAGATGATGGGCTTTCCCCTGCTTGCCCCCCACTTCAGGCCGCCGCGCAAGGCGCTGGATGTCACCTGGCTGTAAGGCTTTATCTTTGTAGTAAAAAATAAAGGCGGCGACCCGGGCTTCATGTCCGGGCTGCCGCCTTGCTTATTTGATGGCTGCTACTGTTTGCGGCGGCGCACGGTAACGCTTTCGCCGCCGATGCCCCAGTTATCCGTGGAGAGTTCTTCAATAAGAACCACGGTAGTCGCGGGATTTTTGTTCAGCACCCTTTGGAGCAGCTCCGTGACGCCGCTGATAAGTTCTGCTTTCTGTTCCGCAGTGGGGGCTTCTGCACCACCTGTTACCTTGATATTTACAAAAGGCATCTGTACCTCCGCGATTATTGCCCTAGGGGGCTTTTTCCATCACAACCTTGATGTCTGCCGGTTTGCCAAAGTAGGGCCAGCTTGTGACAAGCACGTCAACGCCAGTGGCCGCGTACTGGGCGGCGTTGCCGCCGTTGACGCCGCCAGCGGCCAGAATGACGATGTCATCGCGCAGGGCGCGCACAGCGCCCACGGTTGCGGCAAGGGTCTCGCAATCGAATTTTTCGCACTGAACAATATCAATGCCTGCCTCCGCCACCAGCAGGGCATCGTCAAAGGTGTCCACCTCGGCGCTGACCTTGCGCTCAGGCGCTTTCGCTCGCAATTTATCCATCATTGCTGCCACGCTGCGCAACGAGGTCTGCTGCTCGCCGGGCAGAAAAACGCGGTGCTGGTCAAAAATGAGGATACTGTCCGAGAGGTTTTGCCGATGAATAATGGCCCCGCCGTTCATGGCGGCCTCCAGGCAGATGGTCTTGGCGCCGGGAAAGTTTTTGCGTGTCACGGCAACGCGCACGGCGGGGTTTGCGGTGTGGGCCTGCTCCACCATGTGCGCCGCGCGCGTGGCAATGCCTGTCATGTATTCCATCAGGGTCTGGGCCAGCTTCCAGCCACGGTGCAGGGCGGCGGCGGGGCCTGTGGCCTCCAGACATTGCCGGCCCGCTGCAAGCCTGTCGCCGTTGGCGGCGGTGCGGCTGACAGAAAGACCGCATTTGCGCAGAAGCAATCCGGCTTCTTCCACGCCGCTGATGGTGCAATCCGCCTTGGGCGCAAAGCGCATGACGCCAGAAGCCGAGGCAATGCCGAGCAGTTCTACCGTAAGGTCAAGGCCGGGGCAGTCGTCTGCCAGCAGGCCCTCCAGCCATGTATCGGAACAGGGAAAGTGCATGACATGCTCCTTGTAAATGCAGAACACTATACAGGCTAGAGCAATGTCGGTTGAGAATGTTCCGTCAACGGCGCAGACTCGTGCATTTGCGCTGAAGCAGCGGAGTGATAATGCTCTAGAATGACCTTTTTTGACACCAGTCAATGCCAAGGTACAGCAAAAGACTGATTATCGCCAGTATGGCGCAGAGCAGGGCTGCCCGCTGAAATTCGCCTGTGGATACGGCGTTGAACACTTCCAGCGAGAGTGTATTGGTGCGCCCTGCAATGTTGCCGCCGAGCATGAGGCTGATGCCCACCTCGCCCATGGCCCGCGTGATGCCCAGCAGCAGCCCGGCGGCAAGGCCATGCCGGATGAGCGGCAAGGTCACAAGAAAAAAACACTTGCGGGGTGAGGCGCCGCACACCCGCGCCGCCTGCTCAAAGCGCAGCAGATCGGGATTGTTCAGCGCGGTTTGCACGGGCTTGACCACAAGGGGCAGCCCTGCCAGCCATGCGGCAAGAATGATGCCCCCCTGCGAAAACACCAGGCTGACGCCCAGTGTCTCCCGCAGGGCAATGCCTCCCCAGCCGTTGCGGCCAAAGAGCATGAGCAGCAAAAAGCCCAGGGCCATAGGCGGAAAAACCAGCGGCAGGGTGATGATAAAGTTGATCACCCGCCGCAGATGCGGATTTTTAGCCATGCCCAGCCGGGCAAGAGGAATGGCCGTCAGCGCGTGCAAGATCAGGCAGGCGCTACAGACCCGCAGGGTCAGCAGCACGGAAAAGCTGAC
>NZ_DASQOG010000036.1:0-9115 GCF_035644575.1 Desulfovibrio sp.
GGGCATAAGCCACCCGGCAAAGGGGGCCATTTTTGCGCCATGCGCCTCGTGCCAGGCAGTGAGGGGGGTACGCAGATCCGACATGGAATCTCCTTGAAGTTGGGCAAACAGCTTGCGCTGACGCTATAGAGGACGCGCCAAAGCGGCCCTGCTGCATTGCGCTGCGGCAAGCCGGACGTGGTGCGGACAACCACTGAAAATATTTGTCAAAAACATTACCAAGCCACCGTTTCGAGCGGCTTTGGACATGGTATCACTTCTGCCATGTGGACACAAGAACAGACCCGTGCAGGGCCAGCCGAGCGGGCGGGGCTGATTCCGCCAGCACCGCATCATTCCTGCCCTGGCAGACCGAAAAACCGGCGGGCATTGTCGCCGCAGGTTCGCCAGAGTTCTTCGGGATTTTCTCCCCGCGCTTCGGCCATGGCCCGCACGGTAAACACCGTATAGGACGGCTCGTTGCGCTTGCCGCGCCACGGCAGGGGTGCAAGATAGGGGGCGTCGGTTTCCAGCAGCAGACGGTCGGCGGGGATAAGGGCCACGGCCTCGCGCAGCGCCTCGTTGGCCTTGTAGGTGACAGGGCCGGGAATGGATATGTGCCAGCCGTTGCGCAGGATGCGCCGCGCTGTTTCCGGCCCCTGACCAAAGCAGTGCCACAGGAGGGGATACCCGGCAAAGCCCTCGGCTTCCAGCGTCATGAGCGTTTCATCCTCTGCCTCGCGGCAGTGGATGACCACCGGACGTTCCACGGCACGGGCCAGAGCAAGCTGATCACGCAGCGCCTGATACTGGATTTCCTTCGGGCAATCAGGCCAGTAAAAATCCAGCCCTATTTCGCCCACGGCCTTGAGCCGGGAGTCCTCGGCAAAGGCAGCGCGCATGGCGACAAGGCGCTCCTGCGTGCACTTCTGCCCGTCACAAGGGTGTACGCCCATAAGAAAAAAAACTTCGGGGTGGGCGTCAAAATGAGCCCGGCGGGCATGATATTCTTCGGGCCCCAAAAAAACGTTGCCCACCTGGGCCAAGCCTGCCGTGCGGGCGCGTTCAAGCACGGCGTCGCGGTCCGCATCAAATTCCTGACCATCAAGGTGCGCGTGGCTGTCCACCCCGGCAAGGGGCAAGGCCAGAGTCAGGGGATCAATGCGGACGGCTGATTTTTTCGACATGGTTTACCTCGCGGCCGATACATAGCAACGGGCGCAGGCGAAAGGCAAGGGGCAAGTCCCCGGCAGCAGACACCCCGGCATCCAACCGCCATTGCAAAGCCCGAACAATGGGGCTATGCTTTGGAGGATTTGCCAGTTTTTACTGGTTTCCTATACTTTATTCGGGGGAATCATGCATCTCCGCAAACGCATTCTGGTCACCGGCGGTTCCGGCTTTTTGGGTTCGCAACTGTGCGAACGCCTGCTCAACGAAGGGCACGAAGTGCTCTGCGTGGACAATTTTTTTTCCAGCGCCCGCGCCAACGTGGAAGCGCTCATGGATAACCGCAGGTTTGAGCTTATCCGCCACGACGTGACGTTTCCCCTCTTTGTAGAGGTGGATGAAATTTATAATCTGGCCTGCCCGGCCTCGCCCATCCATTATCAGCACGACCCGGTGCAGACCATCAAGACCTGCGTTCACGGCGCCATCAACATGCTGGGTCTGGCCAAGAGGCTTGGCGCGCGCATTTATCAGGCATCCACCAGCGAAGTGTACGGCGACCCCGAGATACATCCGCAGCAGGAAAGCTACTGGGGCCATGTGAACCCCAACGGCATCCGCTCCTGCTACGATGAAGGCAAACGCTGCGCCGAAGCCCTGTTCTTTGCCTACTGGCGGCAGGGCGGCCTGCCCATCAAGGTGGGACGCATCTTCAATACCTACGGACCCAAGATGCACCCCAACGATGGCCGCGTGGTCTCCAACTTCATCATCCAGGCGCTCAAGGGCGAAGCCATCACCATTTACGGCGATGGCTCCCAGACACGTTCCTTCTGCTATGTGGATGACCTTGTGGAGTGCATGATCCGCTTCATGGCCTCGCCCGATGATTTTGTGGGTCCCATGAACATGGGCAACCCCGGTGAATTCACCATCCGCGAGCTGGCCGAAAAGGTCGTGGAAATGACCGGCAGCAAGTCTGTGATTTCTTACGAACCCCTGCCCTGCGATGACCCCAAGCAGCGCAAGCCCGATATTACCCTGGCCCGCGAAAAGCTTGGCTGGGAACCCAAGGTAGCCCTTGAAGAAGGCCTGGTAAAAACCATCGCCTACTTTGAAAAGCAGCTGAAAGACGGCCTGGCGTAGGTATTCCGGCAGTCATGTTCCTTTTTATCACGGCTATCGGCATATTGTCGGCAACAGCCGCCCTGTGCGCACTCCTGGCCGTGCGCCCGCCCTCAAAGGCAACCGGACGCGCGGCCAATGCGGTTGGCGTTATCGGGGCCTTTGCGGGCTGTCTTGTTGGCTTGTGCGCCCTTGCCTCCGGCCCATGGGCCGGGCAGGAGAGCTTGCGTTTGCCGCTGGCTTTGCCCGTGGGCTCCTGCGCCTTGGGCATGGATGCCCTGAGCCGCCTTTTTTTGCTGCCAGTGTTTGGTCTGGGTTTTGTCTGCGCCGCCTCGGGCGGCATTGCCCTGCGGCATGAAGAACCGGAGCGCCACAATCTTGCGGCGCACTGGTTCTTTTTTCATATGCTGCTCATTGGCCTTGCCCTGGTGATGACCGCACGCGATGCCGTACTGTTCATGCTGGCGTGGGAAATCATGTCGCTGGCACCCTTCTTTCTTATTGATTTCAATGACGGCGACAGCAAGGTGCGCGACGCCTCCTGGGTCTACCTTGTGGCGGCCCACCTGGGCGCTGTGGCCCTCATGGCCTTCTTTACCCTGTTGTGGCAGGTCACAGGCGACACCTCGCTTGATGCCCTCCAGGGCGGGGCTGTGCTTGCGCGGGTGCTTGAACAGGCGCAAGGCTATTCCGGCCCCGGCCTGCTCACGGCCCTGTTTGTGCTGGCTCTGGTCGGTTTTGGGGCCAAGGCGGGCCTTGCCCCCCTGCACGTATGGCTGCCCGAAGCGCACCCTGCCGCGCCAAGTCATGTTTCGGCCCTGCTCTCCGGAGCCATGATCAATGCGGGATTTTACGGCATGATCCGCAGCGTGGGCATGCTTGCCCCGGCTGGCGCGGCACCCGAATGGTGGGGCTGGACGCTACTATTGCTGGGCCTTGCCACCGGCCTCATGGGAATTTTAAAAGCCACAGCCCAAAGCAACCTCAAAAGGCTGCTCGCCTATTCCAGCGTGGAAAACATGGGCCTGATGGTCATGGGGCTGGGGGCCGGGCTTATCGGCCAGAGCTGCGGCAATGCGTGGATTGCTGTACTGGGATTTTCCGGCGCGCTGCTGCACATGCTCAACCACTCGGCATTCAAGGGGCTGCTGTTCCTGTGCGCAGGCGAAGTGCTGCACGCCACAGGAACCGTGCGCATGCAGCATCTGGGCGGACTGCAAAAACGTCTGCCCCTGCTTGGCGCGGCCTTTGCCATCGGTGCGGCAGCCATTGCCTGCCTGCCGCCTTTTAACGGATTTGCGGGCGAACTCGTGATGGGCCTTTCCCTGCTGGACGGCCCCGCGCTTTTTGGCGTGGAACGTCAGGTGGGCCTGTTGCTTGCCCTGGCGGGCCTTGCCTGCATCAGCGGCCTTGCGGCAGCCCTGTACGCCAAGGCTTACGGCATCGCCTTTCTGGGCGAACCGCGTTCCGGCTTTGCCGCCAGCGTGCATCCACTTTCCTGGCGCACGCTCTGGCCCCTCGCTCTGCCCGCCGCCGTGTGTCTGGCGGGCGGCCTGGCTGCCCCCTGTTTTTTTGATCTGGCAGCAGGGGCGGCGCAAAGCGCCCTGCCCTTGCCCCCGGCATTTCAGCAGGCTGGCCTGACTGGCTTGGCGCAGGCGCATACAAGCCTGGCAGCCGTGGCAAAAATCGGCGGAGCCGGCCTTGGACTGGCCCTGATTATCCTTTTTGTCCGCCGCTGCCTGCTCAAAAAACGCGCTGTGGAATCCATGCCCACCTGGGGCTGCGGCTTTCAGGGCGGATCTGCCCGCATCCAGTATACGGATGCGGCTTTCTCCGAACCCACGGCAAAGATATTTGCTCCGGTCATGGGCCTCAAGACACGCCTGCAACTGGATGAAGGGTTGTTCCCCAAAGGCGGACAACTGAGCGTCACCGCGCCCGACCGCCTGCGCAGCGGCCTGTTTACGCCGCTGTTTACAGCGGTGGAAAACCTGTGCAATGCCTGCAAGGTTATTCAGCACGGCAAAATCCACCTGTATATTCTGTATATTCTTGCCACGTTGGTGGCTCTGCTTGTGTGGGGGCTGCACTCATGAAAGCCGAGCTTGCGGTCTATTTTACGCAGTTTGCCCTGTCCCTGATTCTGGCCCCCCTGCTGCCCGGCATCATTAACCGGGTCAAGGCCAAATTTGCAGGACGCCACGGCAAGCCCGTGCTGCAAACCTACTATGATATCGCCAAACTGCTGCGCAAGGGCGAGGTGATCAGCCGCACATCCACATGGATATTTGCCGCCGCCCCCTCCATATCCCTGGCAGGCGTCATCTGCGCGCTGGCCCTGCTGCCCCTCGGCGGCGCGGTTTCGCCGCTGGCCTTTGCGGGCGATTTTGTGCTGGCAGCCTACCTGCTGGGCATGGGGCGCTTTGCCGTCATGCTGGGCGCGCTGGATACAGGGTCGGCATTTGAAGGCATGGGCGCAAGCCGCGAAGCCACATTCTCCGCCCTTGCGGAACCCGTATTTTTTCTGGCGCTCATGGTGCTTACAAGCCTGTGCCTCGGCCTTGGCCACAGCACGGAAACGGCCTTCAGCCTTTCCACCATGTTTGGCGGGCAGACCGCCGGGGCATGGCTGACAGGCAAGGGGGAACTGCTGCTCCTGCCCGTGATCTTTTTTGTGCTGCTGCTGGTGGAAAACTGCCGTATCCCGGTGGACGACCCCAACACGCACCTTGAACTGACCATGATTCATGAAGTCATGGTGCTTGACCATTCCGGTCCCAATCTGGCCCTGATACTCTACGGCGCTGCCCTCAAGCTGTGGTTTTTCGCCGCGCTCATCGCGGGCCTGCTCACTCCTGCGCTGCCCTTGTGGGAACAATTGTGGGTACGCCTTGGCATTGTGCTGCTACTTTCCGTGGTTGTGGGCATGGTGGAATCCATCATGGCCCGTCTGCGCATGGAGCGCGTGCCCTACCTGCTGGGCGCAGCAGCGGCCATGGGCATGCTCACGCTTATTCTGACCCAGGCGAGGTTGCCATGACCACGCTTTTGCAGTCCTGTCTTTTCCTTCTGGTATTGAGCAATTTTTTGCAGCTTGGAACGCGCCGCGTTTCAGGCATGACGCAGCTCACAGCCTTTCAGGGGCTGCTGCTGGCGGCCCTGCTGCTGAGCCTTGACCACGCCCTGCTGGCCGGGGCTGTGTTGCTGATCAAGGGGGCCTTGCTGCCCGGATTGCTGTGGCGCACCCAAAAGCGGCTGCCCGCCGAGGCCCTGATCTGCCCCGCCCGCCGCGTGGGTTTTGGTGTGCTCGCAGGCATGGCCGGTCTAGTATTTTCCATCTGGCTGGACGGCAAGCTGGTCATGCCGCTGGGGCTTTATCCCCCATTGCTGCTGCCCACCGGGCTGGCAACGCTCTTCTGCGGATTTATCCTCATTGTGGGGCGCATCAAGGCCATCACCCAGGTCATCGGCTATCTGGTGGCGGAAAACGGCATCTTTCTGCTGGGTGTGCCGCTCATGACAGGCGGCACTGTGTGGTTTGAACTGGCCCTCCTGCTGGACGTTTTTGTGGCCGTGTTTGTTATGGGCATAGCCATCAACCATATCAGCGATTCCTTCGCCTCCATTGACGTGGCGCGGTTCCGCAGCCTCAGAGATTAGGACGAGCGCATGCTGACAGCACTTCTTTTCATTCCCCTGTGCGCAGGCTGCATCATGCTGCTCTGGGGCCGCGCCGTCATCTGCCGCCTTGGCCTGCCTCTCACGGCACTGGCGCATACAGCCCTTGCCGCTTCAATTGCCGTCAGGGTCGCGCGCGGAGAATCCCCCTCAGAACTCGGCGGTCTGCTGGCCCCGGACGCTCTGGGCGTGCTTTTTCTGATGCTGGCGAGCCTGCTGTTTCTGGCTGCGTCGTTCTATGCCGTGCACTATCTGAAGGAAGAAGAACGCATCGGCGAGCACACGAATATTCTGGACCACGGGCGCTTCACCAATGCGCCGGAGCGCCGCTTCACGGCCTGCCTGTGCTTTTTTCTCGGGGCCATGACGCTTGTGACCATCACGCCGCACATGGGCGCGCAGTGGGTGGGCATTGAGGCGACCACGCTTTCCAGCGCACAGCTCATTTATTTTCACCGTCACAAGAGTTCGCTGGAAGCCACCTGGAAGTACCTGATCATATGCTCTGTGGGCATTGCCCTGGCCCTGCTGGGCAACATTTTGCTCGCCGTGTCGTTCCACGGTGCGGAAGGAGCAACGGGCGCGGCAGACGGCATGGATCAGGTGAGCTGGTTTGTGCGTAACGCGGCCCTTGCCGAACCCACATGGCTCAAGGCGGCCTTTGTTTTTCTGCTGGTGGGCTACGGCACCAAGATGGGCTTGGCGCCTCTGCACAACTGGCTGCCCGATGCGCACAGCCAGGCCCCTTCGCTGGTTTCGGCCCTGCTTTCGGGCGCGCTGCTCAACTGCGCCATGCTGGGCATGCTGCGCGGGCACCAGATCATGCTGGCTGCGGGGCTTGGCGGACTTTCGGGCGGCATGCTCATGTTTTTCGGCATTCTTTCGCTCATGACAGCCGCCATCTTTATTGTGGGGCAAGGCCACTACAAGCGCATGCTGGCTTATTCCAGCGTTGAGCACATGGGCATTCTGGCTCTGGGCATAGGCGTGGGCGGCGTGGCTGTGCCCGGCGCTATGCTGCATGCGGTTTGCCATTCGCTCACCAAGTGCATGCTCTTTCTGCTTTCTGGCAACATTCTTGCCCGCTACCACACCTATTCCAGCTACGACGTGCACGGCATGCGCTGGACCATGCCCGCCACGGCGGCGCTGTGGACTGCCGGATTTCTGGCTGTTGCGGGGTCGCCGCCCTTTGGGCTTTTTGTCAGCGAGCTGCTCATCTTCAAGGGCATGCTGGCGGCTGACCTGCCCTGGCTTTCCGCCGGATATCTGGTGCTGCTGGCCACCATCTTTGTGGGGCTTTCCGTGTCGGTGCTGCGCATGGTGCAGGGCAACCGCCCTGTGGACCTGCCGCCCGCAAGCTCCGAGCCGGTGCTGAGCGTCCTGCCGCCGCTGGTTCTGGGGCTGACCGTGCTGACTCTGGGCCTGTGGATTCCCGACTGGTTGTGGAATTTTCTTAACCGCGCCGCTGCGCTCATAGGCGCATAAACGCCAAAGGCTGCTGCCAAAATCCAACGGGTTTTGCGCTGCCAACGGTGAGAGGGCCGATGCTATTCGATTACCGCGATACCGTGCCGCTGTCGGGCATGCCCCCTGTTTCTGTTGAAGAACTGGGTGCTTTTGTGCGCCGCTACATTGCCGAGGGCTGGCGCCTGCTGGCCCTATTCGGCCTGCCGGAATCTTCGGACGAAAACGCCCCTGCGGGATTGTGCTGCGTGCTGGCTCAGGACAGTTCGCACTATCTTGCCGCCATGCGCACCGCCCCCTTGCAGTCATATGCTTCCATGACGCCCGCCGCGCCTCAGGCACATCTGTTTGAACGCGAGATATTTGAACAATGGGGCATACGGCCCGAGGGGCATCCCTGGCTCAAAAGTGTGCGCCGCATCCCGGACGCCGCAGAAGCCAATGCCAGAACGCAGGCCGAAGGCGGCTCGCTTGCCACGGCGCCCGGCCAGGCGGCCCAGCCCTATCCCTTCTACAGGGTTGAAGGCGAGGAAATCCACGAAGTTGCCGTTGGCCCCGTACATGCCGGGGTTATTGAGCCAGGGCATTTCCGCTTTCAGTGCCACGGTGAAAACGTGCTGAACCTTGAGATTGCTCTGGGTTATCAGCACCGTGGACTTGAACGCATGATTGTGCGCGGCCCCCTTGCCCGTTGCCTGCCCCTGCTGGAATGCGCCGCAGGCGATACAACCATAGGCCATGCAACGGCCCATTGCGTACTGATTGAACGCCTTGCGGGCTGCGTGGTCGGCCCGCGCGCTCACCGTCTGCGGCGAGTTGGCCTTGAGCTTGAGCGCCTTGCCAACCACACGGGCGACCTGGGGGCCATTGCCGGGGATACGGGCTTTTTGCCCACCGCCTCGTGGAATGGCCGCATACGCGGTGATTTTCTCAACACCACGGCCTGTCTGTGCGGCAACCGCTTTGGCAGGGGGCTGCTGCGCCCCGGCGGCACGGCCTACGATCTTGACGCGGACGGCTGCGCAGACATGCTTGCGCGCATCAAGGCGGCAGGGCGCGACGTGCGCGGCGCTGTGGACGTGATGCTGCATACCGAAAGCGTGCTCGAACGCCTCACGGGCACAGGCTACGTCAGCCGGGAAACCGCCCAGAATCTCGGTCTTGTGGGTATGGCCGCGCGGGCCTGCGGACTCAAGGTTGACGCGCGTTTCCACTTTCCCCTTGCCGATCTGCCCACCAGGGACTGCACGCCGCGTGTTGAAACCACGGGCGACGTTCTGGCCCGCACCCTTGTGCGCAGCAAGGAGATTGACGATTCCCTGCGCCTGCTTGAGGCGGATATTTCCACTCTCGCCAACCTGCCGCCCCTTGCGGAGCAGACAGACGCCGATGCCCTTGCGTCCCTTCCGCCCGATACCCTCGCCGTATCGCAGGTTGAAGGCTGGCGCGGCGAAATCTGCCATGTGGCCGTGACCGGGCCTGGCGGCAAATTTTTGACCTACAAGGCCATTGACCCTTCGTTCCACAACTGGCCCGGCCTTGCCATGGCCCTGCGCGGCAACCAGATTTCCGACTTCCCGCTCTGCAACAAGAGTTTCAACCTCTCGTACTGCGGACACGATCTGTGAGGCTTTGACATGCTGCGTATTATCAAGGAACGCCTGCACCAGAAATACCGCACGCTGGATTACCCCAA
>NZ_DASQOG010000037.1:0-6028 GCF_035644575.1 Desulfovibrio sp.
CATGCTCTTTAAAGAAGCCTTTTCGGCAGGGTATACGGTAACGGTGCTTGTGGCTGTGATCAGCAGCACCATTTCCGCATGGTATTATCTTGGAGTGGCACGACGCATGTACATGCAGGAGGCCCCGGCAAATCACCCCGCACCCATACAGGCAGCTTCGGGCGGTGCGGGCGTGAGGGCTGTACTTCTGTGCTGTCTGACAGGTGTGGTGTTGTGGGGCGTGTTCCCGCAGACGCTGCTTTCGTGGGTGCATGTGTTTTTTTAGGAAGCCGCCTCAACAGGGCGCTTTCAGGCATTATTATCCGTTCGCTTGTGCGACGTTGATCGGGAGGAGTTGGAATGAGAAACAAGTGGGTACTTTTCGGCGTGGTGGCTTCACTTCTGGTGCTGACCGCCAGTGTCGCTCTTGCTGCTGACGGCAGCGTGCTTGCCAATGCCATCGCCAAACAGGTGGAAACGGCCCCCAATACCCTCAATATGCAGGCTGAACCGGGCTACCTCGGCATTCCCGGCGGCCCCAAGGTCAACATGATTCTGGCCTTTGGCTGGGCCTTGTGGGTGGGCTGGATTTTCTCCACTGTGGGCGCTTTTGGCGGCGTTATGGCTGGCGTGGGGCACATGACCGTGCACGGCCTTGGCGCGTATGCCAAATCTTTTGGCAAGACGCCCCTTAACAAATCCGTCACCGACTCCGTGCGCGCCTCCAACCAGATGCTCGCCGGTCTTTCCGCTGTTATCAGCACGTTCAGCTACTACCGCATGAAGCGCCTTGTGCTGCCCCTGGGCTTCGCCTTGGGCCTCGGCTCCATCGTGGGCGCTTTCAGTGCTGTTTCGCTGACTGCCGGCAAGCTGAACTTCTCGTCCTACCAGGGCTATTTTGGTCTTTTCGTGCTGCTGTTGGGCCTGTACCTGATGTGGGAAACCTCCCCCGCCGGTCAGCGTTCCAAGGCCAAGGCCAAGGAAGCCGCCAAGGCTTTTGAAGCTGCCGCCAAGTCCAAGGGCGAAGGCGTTGCTGCCCCCACTGGCGTGAAGCTCATCAAGTTCTCCATGACCAGCTGCCAGTTCACCTTCTGCGGCGTGGAATTTGCCTTCAACCCCCTGCTGCCCTTCTTCGGCGGTGTGGTTATCGCCAGCATCGCGGCCTTTTTGGGCGTGGGCGGCGGCTTCCTGCTGGTGCCTTTCATCACCAGCGTGACCCAGCTTCCCATGTACCTGGCTGCCGGCACCTCCGCTCTGGCCGTGCTGCTCAGCATGATCACCGGTATCACCACGCTCATGCTGCATGGCGCGCTGGTGGACTGGAATCTGGTTGGTCTTGAACTGGCCGGTATTGCCGTGGGCTCCATCGTTGGCCCCTACACCTCGCGTTTCTTCTCCGAAATCTGGTTGAAGCGCCTGTTCATCGTGCTGGCCCTGTATGTCGGCACCGACTACATCCTGCGCGGCTTCTTCAATATCAAGATGTTCGGCTAGTATTCCGGCAATGTCCGGAACATGCTGAAAACATGAAAAACACTGCATCCCCCTGGCCTGCCCATGGGGATGCAGTGTTTCCTTTTTACAACAGAATGCTAATCTGCCCGTGCGCAAGGGCGCAGAATCGCCCTGTGCGAAAAACGGAGCCGCTGAGATATGGAACAACTTCTGGTCTGGCTTGATCCTTTTTTTGTGCTGCCGTACCGCATGGTGCCGCAGCCCGAGGCAGCCTACTTTTTGGGAACAGCAATTCTTGCGCTGGTTGCGGGCCTCATAGGCATTGCCACCCTGCGCATGGCCCAACGTATGCACCGCAAGCGCCTGAAAAAATTGCAGGATGACATGCGGCACTACCATGAACTGAGCGAATCCGCCTTGCAGAACTCTGGCAAGGAAGCCTTCAAGGCCGTGAATCGTCAGGGGCATGAGGCTTTTGGCTATTATTTTTCGCTCAGCAATGCCCTGTTTGTAGCCTCGCTGTGGCCTGTTCCCATCATGCTGGCCTGGATGCAACTGCGTTTTGGCATGGTCAGCCCTGAACTTCCTTTTTCCTTGCCGCTGTTTGGCAATCAGCCGAGCATGGTTTTCTGGTTCATTCTTTTTTATATTCCGCTGCGGATGTTCAGCAACAAGACGATCACTCGTTGGCAGTTGCGTCACGGGGCGGCCCCGTTGGAAACCCAGATCGTAAACAGCCCTGAGGGCAATGCAGAAGTGGAGTCCGAAGGTCAGCCGCAGGCTCAAGTACAGCCGCAAGCACAGGCCCACAAGGTGGACACCCCCTAGCAGACTCTGTTCCGAAACTTTGCGTCGGGAGCAATCCCCGCGCGGCATTGATCGGGCTGGTCAATGCAGAAGGCCCCGCATCGTTAAAGATTGCGGGGCCTTCTGCGCTTAAGCTGTAGGTTGGGTAAATCAGCCTTGCACAAAAAGATCCTTCACGTTGTGCGGCTTGCTGCGCAGATAGGGCGACGGCCCGGCAATAGTCTGGCCCAGAGCGGCAGCGGCATGCCAGGGCCAGCGCGGGTCGTACAGCATGGCGCGGCCAATGGCCACCATGTCGGCCTGCCCTGTAACCACAATACTTGAGGCCAGTTCCGGCTCTGTGATGAGGCCCACGGCAATAACAGGAAGCTCGCTCACTGCGGCCTTGACCGCAGCAGCCAGCGCCACCTGATATCCGGGCGCAAGGGTGATCTTCTGGTCGGGTGAAAGACCGCCGCCGGAAACGTGTATGTACGCGCCCCCTGCCTTTTCAACGGCCTGGGCAAAGGCCGAGCATTCTTCCACATTCCAGCCGCCCTCGGCAAAGTCGGTGCCTGAAACACGCACACCCACAGGGTAATTGGCAGGAACAACGGCGCGTACCGCTGCCAGCACTTCCAGCGGAAAACGCATCCTGTTTTCAAGGCTGCCGCCATAGGCATCGGTACGGACATTGCTGAGCGGCGACAGGAATTCGTGCATCAGGTAGCCGTGGGCCGCGTGCAGCTCAATGGCGTCATACCCGGCACGCAGGGCGCTTTTGGCTGTAGCCACAAAAGATGCTGTAAGGCGGGCTATGTCTGCCGCCGTGAGTTCTGTTGGCGTTTGATGCCCCGGCGCATAGGGCAGGGCGGAAGGCGCGCATATTTCCCACCCGCCATCAGCGGGCAGCAGCGGTTTGCCTCCTTGCCAAGGTAGGCCCGTAGCGCCCTTGCGCCCGGCATGTCCGATCTGGATGCCGATGGGCGTGGAAGAATAGGCACGGATGGAATCAATCATGGCCTTGTGGGCGGCTTCCTGCTCCTCATTCCACAGGCCGAGATCCTGAGGGGATATACGCCCCGGCGCTTCCACTGCCGTAGCTTCCACAATGAGCAGCCCGGCTCCGGAAACGGCAAGGGTGCCGTAGTGCATGGCATGCCAGTGCACGGGGCGTCCCTCGTCTGCCGAGTATTGATCCATAGGGGGGACGACTATCCGGTTGGGCAGTGTCAGCCCTTTAAGTTTGATGGGAGAAAAGAGTGGATTCATGGTGTCCTCCTGCTTGGTTTTAATCCTAGCGGAATGCTTTTTCTTTGTTAAGCGCCGAATGTTTGTGAAAAGAGTTCCCGGTATTTACATCTGTAAGCAAAAGTGGCTCTATCAGCAGAAATAGGGCAGGGCTGGTTTGCCTGCGGGGAGGATGCGTGCAGAAGCAGAAAAAAATATCGGGTGTGTTCGCGGGCAAGCTGGCGTCCCGGTTTGTTGTCCTGATTGTAGTCCTGCTGGTTGTTGCCCTTTGCGCCTTGGCTACGGCTGGCGGCGCAGCTGCTGCCAGCGACAAAAAAACAGCCGGAGCGGCCTTGGCCCAGCGGCTTGATGCCGTGCTGAACAAGGCTGTTGCCGAGGGCCGCATAGTGGGGGCTGTAGTCATGGTTGCCCGTCAGGGACAGGTGGTCTATGCGCGGGCCGTGGGCATGGCCGATGCGGAAAAATCCACTCCCATGAGCCCGGATACGCGCTTTCGGCTGGCATCCATGAGCAAGCCCATTACGAGCGCCGCGGCTCTGGCCCTGGCGGAGAAGGGCATGATCGCTCTGGACGACCCCGTTACCCGCTGGATCCCCTCCTTTACCCCTGCGCTTGCGGGCAAGGCGGATCCTGTCATTACCGTGCGGCACCTGCTCACGCACACTGCCGGGCTTTCCTATGGATTCTCGGAGCCGCCCGATGGCCCCATGGCGTTGGCCGAAGTTTCCGATGGTCTGGATGACCCGCCCATCACGCTGGAAGAAAACATCTGGCGGCTTGCTACGGTGCCGCTTTATTATGAACCGGGTACGGACTGGAAATACTCCCTTGCCATTGATGTGCTTGGCGAAGTCGTATCCCGCGCTGGCGGGGACAATCTGCCCAACGTTGTGCAGCAGCTTGTAACCGGGCCGCTGGGCATGACGCGCACGGGTTTTATGGCAGATGATCCTGACCTGCTTGCCGCACCTTATGTGTGGGCCAATGGCAAGACCCACCGCATGGGCGAGACTGAAATTGTGCCCAACGCTGTTTCCGCAACGCGTTTTCAGCCGGGGAGGGCGCTGGACGAGCAGGCCTTTCCCTCCGCTGGCGCCGGGATGGTTGGAACAGCGGCAGACTACCTGAAATTTCTCGAGGCTGTGCGCGAAAACGGCGGCTCCATCCTCAAACCGGATACCGCGAAGGCCATGACTGCCGATCAGGTCTGTCCCATATTGTCGCAAAGGCTGAGCGTAACCGCAGGTAAAACCAATGAGGTTGTAGCGCCGGGCTGGGGATTTGGTTTTGGCGGCGCTGTGCTGCTGCGCCCTGAAAAGGCGGAATACCCTGGGGGCCAGAACACCTGGAGCTGGAGCGGCGCATACGGGAGCCATTTTTTTATGGATCGCGCCAACGGCATTTCCTTTGTGGCGTTGACCAATACCACGCCAACGGGTATGGCTGGACCGTTTGCGGTTGACCTTGCAAGGGCGGTGTACGGCAAAAAGTAGCCAGAGTTATGAAGTCAGCGGCGTACACGCTGGCGCAAGCTTTTTTGCTACTGAGCTATCCCTCTTTTTGTAAGGCAGCATTCTGCATTTACACATTTTTTTAAAGCCCCTTCGTCCATTCCGGTAATGCTGGTGGAAGAAGGGGCTTTGTCTGCATGCTGAATGTCTGCCCTTGGCCTTACATGCGGTTCACGGGCAGCTTTACAAATTGCAGGCCATTGACGGCCTTGCCGAATTTTCCTGTGCGCATGTTGGCCTGAAGCGAGGGCAATATGAGCGGCGGCACGGCCTTGCCGTTATCGTCCGCCTTGCGCTTTGCCACAAATTCGGCCTTGCCCACGTGCAGGTTCAGCCGCACATTGGCGGTTTTCTGCTCGCCAACAGTTGCCATGCACTGTGGGCCGCGCACCCCCTCCGGCGGGTAGTCATGCCCCACATAGATGCGCAGGTCATCGGGCAGGGCAAAGAGCTTGCGGGAGGAATCATACGAATCCTCGGCGCTCCCGCCAGGGAAGTCGCACCGGCCTGAACCCACATCGGGCAAAAAGATGGTGTCGCCCACAAAGGCCGCATTACCCACAATATAGGTGGTGTCTGCGGGGGTATGCCCCGGCGTGTGGATGATTTTTGCGGGCATGTCGGCAATGGTGAATTCTTCATCGTTCTCAAACAGACGGTCAAAGGCAGATCCGTCCGAGGGCGTGTCCTCCTGCGTTTGGAAAATAGGCGTCCATGTGGAAATAATATCCAGCATGTGTTTGCTGATGGCTATTTTCCCGCCCATTTTTTCCTTGATATAGCTGGCTGCGGTGACGTGGTCCGCATGGATGTGGGTTTCGAGAATCCACTCCACCACAAAGCCCTGCTGGCGGACAAAATCAATGACGGCATCGGCAGAAACAGTGGATGTGCGGCAGGCGTGAAGGTCAAAATCCAGCACGCTGTCTATAATGGCGCAACGCTTCTGGGCATCGGTTGCAGACCAGACCACATATGTCCAGGTAGCGGTAACGGGATCAAAAAATCCGCGCACGTTGGGTGCAGACATGGCGAACTCCTTTGCA
>NZ_DASQOG010000038.1:0-3244 GCF_035644575.1 Desulfovibrio sp.
GGCCGATGTTGAAAACCGCCCGTGGGTGGAACAAACCGAGCTGCAGGAGGCCATGGAAAAGATGGATTACGCCCTCACCCGCCTGCTCTCGCGCATGTAGGCCGTCATGCGGATTATTTCGGGGCGTCTTGGCGGACGCAATCTTAAGACTGTTGAAGGCGAGGGCTACCGCCCCGCCATGGGCAAAACGCGCGAGGCGCTTTTTTCCATGCTCGCCGCGCGCGGCATGGACTGGTACAGTGCACGGGTGCTAGACCTCTTTGCGGGCAGCGGCAGCCTGACCTTTGAAGCCATCAGCCGGGGCGCGGAACACGCCCTGATGGTGGAGATGGCCCCTCAGGCCGTGCGCTGCCTCAAGGCCAACATCGCCGCCCTGGGGGTGGAGGACGAGGCCCGCATAGTGAGCGACGATGTGCTGCGTGTGCTCAAAACTCCCCCTGCGGAACCGTATTCGCTCATTTTTATGGATCCGCCCTACCGCAAAAATCTTGCCAACCCGGCCCTCAAGCTGCTGGCTACTCGCCGCTGGCTTGCACCGGGGGCTTTTGTAACGGCTGAAATTGAAAAAGACGCACGGGTAAACCTGCCCGCAGAATGGACTCTTGAGGCCGAGCGCCTGTTCGGTCAGACACGCATATGCATCTGGACACTGCCATGAGAATAGCACTCTACCCCGGCACCTTCGATCCGCTGACCAACGGGCACCTGAGCCTTATCCGGCGCGGCTGCGAAGTATTTGACCAAATTGTTGTGGCCGTGGCGGACAACACGCCCAAATTCCCCCTGTTCAGCCATGAAGAGCGGGTGGAGATGGCCCGGGAGGCGCTCAAGGACGAACCGCGCGCCGTGGTGGAGCCTTTCTCCGGCCTCACTGTGGAATACGCTGCCCAACGCGGGGCCTGCGCCCTGCTGCGCGGGCTGCGCGCGGCCTCGGACTTTGAGTACGAATTCCAGTTGGCGCTCATGAACCGCCGCCTGCAACGCCACATCCAGACGGTCTTTTTGATGACCGACTACCAGTGGCTGTTCATCAGCTCCACCATCGTCAAGGCTGCCGCCAGCCATGGCGCGGACATCAAGGGCCTCGTGCCTGAAAACGTGCGCACGGCCCTTATGGATAAATACCACAAGGGTGAAGTGCGTCAGGGTACGCCCTGCCTTGCTCCGCCTTTTGGCGGCTTCCGCGTCAAGTGATCATGCCTGAAACGACTTCCGCGCCGCTGCCGGTTATCTGCCTGGCCGGGCCTACCGGCTCGGGCAAAACGGCGGCGGCGCTTGCAATGGCCGCTGCCCTTGACGGCGAGGTGGTCAACGCTGATTCGCGTCAGGTCTATGTCGATTTTCCCTTGATTACGGCCCAGCCCTCGCCGGAAGAGCGCGCCTCTTGCCCGCACCACCTGTACGGTTTTTTGCCCACGGAAAACAAGATCAGCGCGGGCCGCTGGGCGGAAACAGCCGTGGACAAGGTGCGCGACATCCTTGCACGGGGCAAGACGCCCCTGCTGGTGGGGGGTACGGGCCTGTACTTTCAGGCCTTGCTGCGGGGCATGGCGGAAATTCCGCCCGTTGACCCGCAACTCACCGCAGCTCTCACCACCCGCGTGGATGCGCAGGGCGCGCCCGCCCTGCATGCAGAACTGGCGCAGGCCGACCCGGCCTATGCCGCCAAAATCCACCCCAACGACCGGCAGCGCATCATCCGCGCGCTGGAGGTCTGCCAAAGCACGGGGCGGCCCTTTACGTGGTGGCACAGCAACGCCATGAGTACCCCGCTCTGCGTCGGCCCCCTGCTGACGCTGGACGCGTCCCTGGCATGGCTTGAGCCACGGCTGGCCCGCCGTCTTGACCTCATGCTTGCTGGCGGCGCGCTGGACGAGGCCCGCGCGGCCATGCGCTGTTGCGCAGATCCCGCAGCGCCGGGCTGGTCGGGCATTGGCTGCGCCGAAGCGCTGGCGCACTTGCAGGGCCGCCTTTCGCTTGAGGACTGCCGCTCACTCTGGCTGCGCAACACGAGGGCCTACGCCAAGCGCCAGCTTACGTGGTTTCGCGCCCGGCCCGAGGCCCAATGGTTGCCCCCGGACGATCCCGATGCAGTGGTGGACGCCGCCTGCCGCTTCTGGCAAAATGCGCGCAGCAGCTACAATTTTTAACCATTGGAATATACTGCTATTTTAGACCATTACAAGTGAGTGCCTGCAGCTATGCTCATGCCCGCCATTTCCATTGATCCGGAATTACGTTCGCTCTGGCCGGATACGGCCCTTGGCTGTGTTTTCTGGTCTGCTCCTGTTCGGGCCGAGGAACCGCAGTTGTGGCAGTTCTTCAACCGTAATGTTCTGCCCGGTTTGCGCCACAGTCTTGAATGCACGGAGCTTGCCGACATGCCGCAGATTGGCCCTTCGCGTCAGGCATTCAAGGCCTTTGGGCGCGATCCGGGCCGGGTGCGCATTTCCTCCGAGGCGCTCTACCGCCGCGTGCGGCAGGGCAAGGAACTGTACCGTATAAACTCCGCAGTGGATGCCAACAATCTGGTTTCGCTTGAAACGGGCTTTTCGCTTGGCACCTACGATCTTGCCCGCCTGAGCGGCAATATCCTGCTGCGCGCCGGGCGAGAAGGCGAAGCCTATGCGGGCATCGGCAAGGACGAACTTGATCTCTGCCGCATGCCCCTTCTGGCGGATGATCAGGGCGCGTTCGGCTGCCCGTGCAGCGATTCCAGGCGGGCCATGATTGCCGAGGACGGGCCGGACACATCGTCGCCCCGGCGTCTGCTCACTGTTATTTATGGCTTTTCCGGGGCCGGGCACGTCTCTGATGCGCTGAATATTACGCAAAAACATCTTGAAGTGTTTGCGGGCGCACAGATATTCGCCTCTTCCGTGCTCTGCTGAACGCCCTTGTTCGGCCCAAATCACACGGTACGAATGTTTTTTCGCAAACAATCTATGTTTTCCGCAGGTTGCGTGAACAATCAATAAAGCGCTCTTTTTAGCGAAAAATATCCCAAGCTCCCTGTTCCCAAGGCATAAGAAGCAATTACAACAACGGCCCCTCCTTGACGTGTCTTGCATGCTGGGATACCGTTGCAATATCTGCGTGTTCACCCCCGTAGGGATCGGGGGTACGGAGGAACCCGCTGCAATGTATGCGGCGGGCGTTGGGGTAATGTCTGATTGCAAAAGGACAAGCACATGAGGAACGGCACATCACTGCTTTTGCTGGCGGCTCTGGCCCTGGCGGGCGC
>NZ_DASQOG010000039.1:0-3894 GCF_035644575.1 Desulfovibrio sp.
CACTTCTTTTACTTGACAGAAAATTGCTTTCAACTATATTTTTCCATTCCAACGCGGCGGCCATTCCGCCGTTATTTTAGCAATACGGCGCTGCTGCGCATGGAGGTTTTGCTATGACCCCTCTGGAAAAAGCCACCAAAACCGCTGAAGGCGTGGTGGTCAACGGTTTTGTTCTTTCCCCGGTGGTTGAACAGTGTTCTGGCTGTGACCGCGTGCGCGAATTTGAAGGCGAAGAGTTCTGCTCCAGCTACCCTGTCCCTGCCAAAAAGTGGACTGCTGGCCGTTGCAACTTTGCCACGCACGTGAAGGCCTCTGTTGCCGCTGCCGCAAAGGTCAACCCTTTGAAGGCGTCCAAGCGCGCCGCCAAGGGTGGCCGTTAGGCCAACCAGGCTTACATCGGTTCCGACATGCCACTGGCGGTCAGTTTGCGATTTTATCGCAACAGGCCGATACAACAACGGGCATGCCGGGGCTGAGGACTTTTTCAAGGGGCTGCGCGAGCAGCCTCTTGCGCGTTGTAACGCCATACGGGAAACCCCATGTTCAAGACACTCGACACCTTGTTGCGCGGGCTGGCCGGGCGAGAAGACCGCGTTGCGGAGCTTCAGGCCGTGCTTACGGCATGCCAGGCTCTTGGTCCGGACAACGGCGGCCAGGGCGAAATGGAAAAGGTGCGCTGCATCACCAACTGGCTCAAGGCCTGCGGCGTAACCGCCCTTTCACGCGTTGACGCGCCGGACCCGCGCGTTACCGATGGTCAGCGTCCCAACCTTGTGGCCCGCATTCCCGGCAAAAGCAGCCGCACTCTCTGGCTTTTCGGGCATACCGACGTGGTGCCTCCGGGCGACCTCGCAGCCTGGACCAGCAATCCCTGGCAGGTGCGCCGCGATGGCGATTTTCTGTACGGACGCGGCGTGGAAGACAACCAGCAGGCCATAGTCAGTATGCTGCTGCTTGCGGAAGAAGTGCTCTCACAGGGTATTACCCCCGAACTTTCGCTGGGTCTTGTTTTCATGGCTGACGAGGAAACCGGCAGTCTTTACGGTCTGGAGCATCTTCTCAATACAGCCCCGCACTTTTTTAATCCCGATGATCTTTACATCGTGCCGGACGCTGGTTCGTCCAAGGGCGATGTCATCGAAATCGCAGAAAAAAGCCAGCTCTGGCTCAAGGTGCAGACCACGGGCATCCAGTGCCACGGCTCCACGCCGCAAAAGGGGCGCAACGCCTTTCTGGCGGGGGCGGACATGGCCCTCTCGTGCCACAATGCCCTGCGTTCCGCCTTTGCCGATGCCAACCCCCTGTTTGACCCGCCCTATTCCACCTTTGTACCGGGCAAGCACGAAGCCAATGTGCCGAACATCAACACAGTTCCCGGCAATGATGTTTTTTACATTGACTGCCGCCTCCTGCCCCATGTGGATATGGACAATGTGCTTGCAAAAATGCGCGAAGTGGCCGCCGAAGTGGCGGAAAAGCACACCGTGCAGATACAGGTGAGCGTGGTGCAGCGGCAGGACGCCACGGCCATACCGCAAACAGGCACCGTTGTTACAGCGCTCAAGGCCGCCATCGCCCGCATTTACGGCGTTCAGGCGCAGGCCGTGGGCATAGGCGGGGCAACCGTTGCTGCATTTTTGCGGCAAAAAGGCCTGCCCGCCGCCGTTTGGGGCTGCCTTGAAAACACCTGCCACCAACCGGACGAACGCTCATCCATCACCGCTACCATCAAGGATTCGCAGGTGTTTGCCCACATCCTCATGAACGCAGCCCATGTCTGATTCCATATTTGACTGCATTGTCGCCGGCGGCGGCCACGCTGGCAGCGAAGCCGCCGTGGCTCTCGCCCGCATGGGGCATAGCGTGCTGCTCATCAGCGGCAACCTCGACCGGCTGGGCTACCTCTCGTGCAACCCCGCCATCGGCGGTCTGGCCAAGGGCCACATGGTGCGCGAAATTGACGCCCTTGGCGGCATGATGGGCCTGTGGGCCGATGCCGCGGGCATACAGTTTCGCGTGCTGAACATGAGCAAGGGGCCTGCGGTGCGGGCCACACGCGCCCAGATTGACCGCGAGGCCTATCAGCGCGTGCTCAAAAAAACGCTCTACAACACGCCCGGCCTACGTATCTGGCAGGATTCCGTGGTGGACGTGACCACCGATGACGGCCGCGTCACTGGCGTGCGCACAGCCCAAGGGCTGACCTTTGCTGCGCGCCATGTGTTGCTGACCACGGGCACCTTTCTGGACGGGCGCATCCACATGGGCCTTACCAATCTGCCCGGCGGCAGATTGGGTGATGCTCCGGCGCTTGGCCTCTCAGACAGCCTGCGCAGCCTCGGCCTCACCCTTGGCCGCCTGAAAACCGGAACCACGCCCCGCATTCTCAAATCATCCATCGACTATTCGCAGCTCGAGGAACAGCCGGGCGACACGCCGCCTCCGGGCTTCAGCTTTCACGGCCCCGGCCCGGCTCTGGAACAGGTTTCGTGCCATGTGACGTGGACAAACGAACGCGCGCACGAAATCATCCGCAGCGGTTTTGACCGCTCGCCCATGTTTACGGGCGTCATCAAGGGTACTGGCGCGCGCTACTGCCCTTCCATTGAAGACAAGGTGGCCCGTTTTCCGCACCGGGAGCGGCACCAGATTTTTCTGGAGCCGGAGGGCCTCAACAGCGCGGAGGTGTACGCCAACGGCATTCCCACCAGCCTGCCCCTCGACGTGCAGCTCGGTATGGTTCACGCCCTCAAAGGGCTGGAAAACGCCGTGGTGCTGCGCCCCGGTTACGCCATTGAATACGACTACGCCAACCCCATCCAGTTGCGCCCCACCCTTGAAACCAAGGCCGTGCCGGGATTGTGGCTTGCGGGGCAGATCAACGGCACGTCCGGCTACGAGGAAGCCGCAGCGCAGGGCCTGTGGGCCGCGCTGAACATCTCGTGCGCCATGCGTGGTCTTGCCCCCTTTGTACCTGGGCGCGATCAGGCCTATATGGCTGTACTTGTTGATGATCTTGTGACTCTCGGCACTCAGGAACCCTACCGCATGTTCACCTCGCGCGCGGAGCACAGGCTGCTGCTGCGCGAAGACAATGCCGATACGCGGCTGACCAGGATTGGCCGTGAACTTGGGCTTGTGAGCGACGAACAGTGGCGCGCGTTTTGCATAAAACAGGAAGCCGCCGAACGTTTCAGGGAATATCTGGGCAAAAAACGCATACCCGGCCACAAGTTGCCCGAGGATGCGCCCGAGGCGCAGTTGCCTGTGGGCAAGACTCTGGCAGAAGCCCTGAAACGCCCGGATGTTGACCTGGACTCGCTTGAAGCCATGCTGACCGCGACCCAACACGAAGCACTGGCCGAGACCGGGGCGGATCTGGCGGCTGCCAGAGCTGCCGCCGGAACCGGCGCCTGTGAAAGTGTGCAGACAGAAATCAAGTATGAGGGCTATCTGGCGCGGCAGCGCGAGCTTATCGCCCGCTCGGCCAAGCTTGAAGCTACGGCCTTGCCCCCGCAACTCGATTATGCCAAAGTAGCTGGGTTATCCCATGAAGTGGTTGAAAAACTGGACAGGGTGCGACCTTGCAGCCTTGGGCAGGCCGGACGAATATCCGGCGTAACCCCTGCGGCGGTTGCATGCCTGGAGGTTCACCTCCACAAACTTGGATTGCTGCGCCCTGAAAAATACCCCAATGGCGCTGCTGCATCCCCGCAGTGAGGGATGACGCCACACAACTGTTGACACCGGTGAATCTATGACGGGCACCCAACTTCTTATTGTTGTCGGCATTCTGCTTGCGGCGCTTTGCGCCACGCTCGTCTCGGTCAAAGGCCGGTTGCAGAGCATGCGCCACGCGGCAAAGCGTGCGGAGATCATCCGCCGCATGCTTGA
>NZ_DASQOG010000040.1:0-8771 GCF_035644575.1 Desulfovibrio sp.
GACCACAGGCTCCGGTAAAGTACGCAAAATAATACCAGCTAAAGATGCCGGCGGCGTAGGAGGAGGTGTGGTTGGAAGAAATGCGCTGCATGAAAGTATCCTTAAAATTTTCTAGGTAAAAAGCTACGCGGCATGCAAAAGTCTGTCAATAGAAAACTGGAGTTTGTATGCAAAATGTTCGCAAAGTCAGGCTGCGCCCCGTTCTGCAGGGTCAGAGGGGACGTCCGGGGCTGTTGTTTTGCGCCGCAGCTTGCGCGTTTCAAGCCGCCTGAGCACAAATTCGCCTGGTTTGACCCCTTCCGGTACTGCCGACAGGGGGAACTCGGCCCGAGCCAGATTGCGGTGCCCGCCAGCCTCGCCCACATCATGGAAACAGGCATCCGCCAGACGCCCAATGTCCCGCCCGCCATCGCCGCGAAAGATCACGATAACTGTTTTGTCCACCACGCCGCTCACGGCTATCCACCGCAGGCCGTGCACCCGTGTGAAAAAGTCTGCCACTGCCACCAAAAGGTCTGCGCTGTTGACTTCGTTGAGCGAGGCAAAGGCTCCGCCGCCCCGGCAGTCGGCAAGGGAACGGAATGCGCGTGAAAACAGCGGCAGCCATTCCCGCAGGTATTCGCTGCGCAGAATACGGCGCAGCAGGCCGTTGTCCGCATGGCGCGAAAGCCACTGATACGCGCGAAAATCGTCTTCGCCGCCGGAGCGCTCAAAAGCCGCCGTGTCTGTGCGTATGCCGTACAGCAGGGCTGTGGCCAGCCTTGGGCCGGGGCGCATGCGCAGGGCCTTGAGATAGCGGGCCATCATGGTGCTGGTGGCACCCATATTGGGGCGGATATCGCGCAGCAAGGCCGGGCCAGCCAGCGAGCATGCCGTAATGTTGTTGGCGGCACGGGGCAGGGGGTGATGGTCGATGATGCAGTCAAAGTGCAGGCCCTGAAAAACCTTGCTGTGGTGCGGCTGGGAATCCACCATGGCAAAGTGGGTGTATTGGTCGGCAGTTTCAGGCTGCCAGGGCTGCACGGGGATGTTCATGTAGCGGATCATGGCCAGGTTGTCGGGCCGGGTCACCTCATTGATGCGCGCAATGACCACGCTGTGCACCTTGTGGATCATAATACGCTTGAGCGCCAGCGCCGATGCCAGGGCATCGGGGTCGGCATTGATAAGGATGCACCAGCGGTCGTCCTTGCTGAGACCTGCCCGCCATTTTTGCAGCAGGGCGATGTGGTCTGTGGCGCCAGCCATGATTCTCCTTAAAGGTTCTTCTGCCAAAGCCCGCTTGCGAAAGTGCGCTTGCCAATGTTCATCCGCCGGAATGCGATTGCGCAAGCGCCTCGAGCACCGGCAGGGATGAGGCCAAACGATCCCAGTTGAATATCTCGACCATATGCACTGCCGAATCAGGGATGCGCTGCATGAGGGCGGCTGCGGTCTGCGCCTGCCCGGGCGTAAAAGCCGCGAGGGGCAAATGCCGGTCGCCATCGCCGGGGGCGCTCCAGTGCGTCATGGTCGCCTGCTCTGGCAGGGCCGAAACCAACAGGTTTTTTTGACCATAGCCCAGGAGGTGGCCTACGTCCAGACACAGCCCCAGTCCGTGATCCTGAAGAAATCCCTGCCCAAGGCTGGCAATATCGCTGTGGGCAACGTTTTCCAGCAACAGCGGGACATCGCAGCAGTTTTTCCAGTGATAGGCAAATCCTGCCAGAAGGCGGCGCTGCATCTGCGGCGATCCTTGGGGCGGGTGCAGGACGGCGCAGCGCGGCTGAAGAAAAGAGGCCTTGCCAAGTACAGACAATGCCAATTGCGCGGCCCTGCGGGCAGGATGCGCGGCAGCGCTCTTGCTGGCTGGCCAGGGCAGGTCAACGGGCAGATGCACATGCCAGCGCAGGGGCCGGGTTGCCAGGTCGGGCGGCAAGTCCTGCGGCCCGTAGTCCAGGCAGGACTGGGTTTCAAAAAAGCACAGGCCGACCTCGTCCACCTTGCCAGCCAGAAAGCGCGCATTTTCCGCCACTCCGGCGGGCAGTACAAAGGAGGGCGCGGCCAGGCGGCCTGTAAAGCGCGCGGGCCGCAGATTCGGCCTGTCTGGCTGGAGCGTCTGGTCGCCTGAATCTTGGGACATGCGGGTGTTCCTTGTGCGGGGCATGCGATGTCGGCCTTGCCGCAACCATGCGCAAAAGGGGGAGATTTCTGGAAAATCTCCCCCTTTATCATTCTATGATCGCGGGATGCTACACCAGTTTGGTGCTGCTCCAGCTGTGTTCTTTGGCTGCGGCTTCGGTCTTGGGGCCGCCCAGTACGCAAGTGGCGCCGTTGCACGCAACCTCGGCCAACACTTCGGCAAATTCGCGGAAGTGCTTTCCGGTGGTGGAAAGGATTTCTTCGCGCATGAGGGCGCGGGCGGCATCTGTGTCGTCCGTGAGCCAGCGCGAGAGGGACTGCGCGCCCTTGGCATCGGGCAGCAGGTAGCTGTCCAGATCGCCCACCGCGCCCACTATGGCCTGGGTGAGCTGGGCCTTGTCCGGGCTGAAGGTGCGCAGGTATTCGGCCATGCCGTCAAAGGCCGTCAGGGTGTCGTCCACGTTGGGGTCGCGGTATGAGGCGCACACAAGGGTGCCGCCCAGACGGTCGAGATTGCAGAACGCGCCGTATGCGCCGCCGCGCACACGCACCCGTTCCCACAGATAGCCCATGCGCAGGCTGCGCAGGATAACGCTGGCGGAGCCGTGGTACACATAGCCCTGATCATAGATGTTGGCGGCCTTGCCCACATAGTTGATCTGGGCCGGGGCAATGAAGGCTTCGCCCTTGGGCAGTTCCAGAGGGGCGCTGCCAAAGTCTGTTGCCGCCCCTGACCGCGCGGGCGAGAGCGCACGCAGCAGCTGGCGGGCTTCCGTTTCTACCAGAGCAAGGCCCTGCGCCTCTGCGGTGCAGTCCACAACCGCGCCGGGACGGGCGATGATGCGTGACCGCAGTTCTTCCAGATCATTCAAAACAGACTGCGGGTCTGTGTCCATGCGTTCCAGCAGTCCACGCACGCTTTCAAGGTAGCTCAGGCCCGAGGTGCGTTCGGCAACCGCGCTTGCGCCGTTGAAGCGCGCCCGCAGGCGGGCGCTGACAGCCGCATGCCCGGCGGACTGCAAGCCATGCTCCAGCCGGGCCTTGCCTTCCAGCAGCATCTGGCCCAGGCGTTCGCGCAGCACATCTGCATCGGTCACGGGTTCCAGCAGGATTTCGCGGGTCAGGGCAAAGAGATCCGGCAGCTTGTCGTACACGGCCTTGCCCGACACGCCGAGATAGCCAAAAGTCTTGCGGCTGCCGCGTACAAGGCCCACCAGCGTTTCAGCGCCGAGGCCGCCCGTTTTGGCGGCCATGAGCGCGCCAAGCTCCGTAAAGTCGCGCTTTGCGGTGCCCGTTTCGGTGAGGGAGCGGGCAAAGAGCGGCAGCAGGGGCACGAGCCTGTCCGGCACATTGGCAAGGGGCAGCAGCAGGGTTGCGTATGCAATACCCTGGGTCGGCAGCTCGTGCGTCAGGAATGTTTCGGGTAGTTCGGCCACGGCTCGGGGCAGCAAGGCGTTTTCACGCGGCAGGTCTTCAATGCCCAGGGCAGGAATGGTCGCCAGGGCTTCCGGGCTGTCGGGCGCGCTCTGGGCTTCCATAAGGCGGGTGGTTTCTTGCACCATTCTGGCGCGGGCCTCGGCATCGGCGGCGGCCTGCACGGCGTCCACGCGGGCCTTTTCCGCATCTTCGCGGGTTTTGCCCAGTTTTGTATCTGGCAGCAGCACCACGGTGGCGCGGTGCTCGTTGTTCAGGAACCAATCCTTGATGGCCTGTTCAAATACGGGTTCGCCAGCCTCAATGCGGGCTTTGAGGGCGTTGAGCGGGGCCTCCCACGCCAGCGGTGCCAGCGGGTCGCCATCATACAGCCATGTGGTCAGAGATTGCACCATGGCCGAGAGTCCACGGGGGAAGCGCCCCGAATTGTTTTCCCGGTAGGCGAATTCCACGCTGTTGACAGCGGCTTCCACCGCCGAGCGGGGGATGCCTTCTTCCGCCAGCTGGGCCAGGGTGTCAAAAATGAGCAGTTCGGCCTGCTGCACATCGCGCGGAGCCACGCCCTTGAGGCCGGTGGAGTAGTACATCTGGCGCAGCTCTGTCTCCAGCCCGCAGCCCGTGGTGTCCTCGCCAAGCCCGGAGGCGATGAGCGCCTTGCGCAGGGGGGAGCCGGGCAGACCTTCAAGGATATGTTCAAGCATTTCCATGAGCAGTGCCTGATGCACGTCCCCACGCTCGCCCAGAAGCCAGTTGACCGTGAACAGCGCGCGCTTTTCGCCCTTGGAGGCGGCGTAAGCCACTTCGATCTGGCGCGGGGTTTCCAGGCGCGGCTGCAACGGCACCTCGGAATTGACCGGGTGGGCCGTGTAGCCCTCAAGCGCGGCTGCCGTCAGGCGCAGGCGTTCGTCTTCCGGGTCGTCGCCCCAGAAGAAAAAGCGGGCGTTGCTCGGGTGGTAGTAGCGGCTGTGAAAATCGTAAAAGGCCTCGTAAGTGAGGTTGGGGATATCCTCCGGATTGCCGCCGGAATCAAGGCTGTAAAGCGTGTCGGGGAAGATCGCCTGCTGGCTCTGCTCCGCAAGGACGGAATCGGGCGAGGAATAGACGCCCTTCATCTCGTTGTAGACCACGCCCTTGTATGACCACTGGCCATCAGGCGTTTCGGCCTCCACATGCCAGCCCTCCTGCCGGAAGATATCTTCGTCAATGCGCGGGTGGAACACGGCGTCTATGTAGACGTCAATGAGATTGTAAAAATCGCGCAGATTGCAGCTTGCGATGGGGTAGCAGGTCTTGTCGGGAAAGGTGAAGGCGTTGAGGAAGGTTTGCAGCGAGCCCTTCATCAGCTCCACAAAGGGTTCCTTGACGGGATATTTGTCCGACCCGCAAAGAACGGAGTGCTCCAGAATGTGGGCAACACCTGTGGAGTCGGCTGGCGGCGTGCGAAAGTTGACGCCAAAACACTTGTTTTCGTCAGAGTTATTAATGGAAAGCAGTTGCGCGCCTGTGGCCTCGTGCCGCCACAAACGGGCGGTGCCGTCCACTTCGTGCAGATGCTGTTCTGTAAGAAGAGTGAATCCGTGCTTGTTCATGATAAATCCTGAAGTGTTGATGTGCAGCGCCGCTTGAGGCGCAGCGTGAGCTCTAACTATAAGTATAGATGCATCGTTTGAAAAGGGGCGCAGTCGGCGGGCACTCCATCCCAAGCTTGTGAGGCTGCTCCCGGCGTGATACTGAAATCAGCCCGTGGCCTCGCGCAAGGGCGTAAATTTTTGATTGAACGAGAAGATATGAACATGAACTGCAAGTCCTGTACAGGTGGGTCTGCGCTGGCTGAGAAGCTGGTGCTCTGGTACATTCCTCTGGCTTTTGCTTCTTTGTTCATATGGGGCAGCGTGTTGCAGATGCGCAGCTTTGTCATCAATGATGCGGATTTTGGCTATTTCATCACGCAGATCTGGCGGGTCTGGAATGGTTGGGACTGGCAGGCTCCTTTTTCCAACGTCTATGAGGGCAAACCCTTTTACGCCCACCACTGCACCCCCCTGACGGCCCTGCTTGCTCCCCTTGTGGGGCCGTGGAAGAGCCCTTACCCGCTCAGCGTTCTGCAAGGCGTGGCAGTGGGGTCAATGGCCTTTATTCTGCCCCGGCTTGTGCGCGCCCTGCATGAAGAAGCGGAAGGCGATACTCCTTCCGGCAATTGGGTGTGGACGGCAGGTTTTGCGCTGCTTCTTTTCCTTTTTTTCCGCCCTGTGCTCACGCCGTGGTCGCGGCAGGTTCACTACACAACGCTCGTCACGCCCATGCTCATGCTTGCCGTGCTCATGCTGCACAAGCGCCGCTGGTGGGCGCTGGCCGGATGCTGCCTTGTGGTCTTTCTGGCGCAGGAGCGCGCCGCGCCAAGTATTTTCTGCCTGGGCATGTATGCCTTTTTGCTGCTGGGGCAGAGGCGTGTCGGCGCTATTTTATGCCTGTGCTCCGGCCTGTGGTTTGCTACTGTTACAAAGGTATGGCTGCCCTACATGCGCCAGCTTGCGGGCGCGGGCACGGGCTATGCCTTCAGCGGTTTTGTGGATGTTGCCGGGCAATGGGATCTCAAACTGCGCTACTATTTGCATCTGCTGGCGTATTCCTGGTTTTTGCCGTTGCTTGGGCGCAAGGCCTTGCTCTGCTTGCTGTGTACGTTGCCCTATCTCGCCATGGTGTCTGTTTCCGGCTACAGCCAGATGTGGGCCATGGCCGGGCAGTATGAGGACTTGCCCGGCGTGTTCCTGATGCTCGCCATCTGCCACGCCTGCATGTGGGTGCAGGGCAAACTGCGCCCCGCACTGTGGAAAAAGCTTCTGCCCGCCGCCGGTGTGGCGATGGCCGTCATTATGCTGGCTACACAGACGGGCTGGTACAACCCTGCTGTGACTGTGGCACGGCTGCTGCAGCACCCCGAGGCGCAGTCTTATGCGCGCCTGCGCGAAGCTCTGGGGCAGTTGCCGAATTTCCCCCCGACTGTGCGCGTGTGGGCCCAGTCCGGCCTTGGGCCGTACGTATTTTATCCCTATCAGCGCTTTACCGCCGACATATCGCACATGGACGGGCCGCTGGGCGACAGCGTGGTGATAATCTCGCCCTTTGCGGGCACGGCCAACCTTGCGGGCGGCGGGGGCGGTGTATCACGCGGAGAATTTGAGCGGGCGGAGGCGTTTTTTGATGCGCACCCCGATCTTGTCCGCGTAAAGAACACTGATGTTCTGGTGATTTATACGGGGAAAGGCCTGCGCGAAACCCAGCCTGAGCTTGTGCAGGGGCTGAGCCGGTAGGCTGATCTGCGGTTTGCGCGGAAATTTCCGCATCAATGCTTGCTATTCGCAAGGTGATAGTGTATTCACTCCCTTTCCATCAAGCACACCCAAAGGCAGCGGCCCGGGGTGCCCGGTGGGACGGCGCGTGTGGCGTCGTCCATTTTTTGCGCCCAAGGACGGTTTATCCATTCTGGGTGTGGACATCGGGTTGCAGGGTCAGGGCATGGGTGGAAGAAGTTAACCCTTTGGAGGAATCCCAATGGCTTATGTCAGCATGAAGCAAATGCTGGAAACCGGCGTGCATTTCGGTCACCAGACCCGCCGCTGGAACCCCAAGATGCGTCCTTACATCTTTGGCGCCCGCAACGGCATCCATATCATCGACCTGCAGCAGACCGTCAAGCTGTTCCGCGTCGCCTACGACAAAGTGGTCGACACTGTTGCCAAGGGCGGCAAGGTGCTGTTCATCGGTACCAAGCGTCAGGCTCAGGAAGCCGTGGCCGCTGAAGCCGGCCGCGCCGGTCAGTTCCACGTGACCAACCGTTGGATGGGCGGCACGCTCACCAACTTTGTCACCATCCAGAAGAGCGTGGACCGTCTGAAGAAGCTGGAAGCCATGTTTGGCGACGGCACCATCAATCGCTACCAGAAGAAGGAAATTCTGCTTCTGGAACGCGAAATGAACAAGCTCGAGGAAACCTTGGGCGGTATCAAAAATATGGACCGCATTCCCCAGCTTGCCTTTATCATCGACCCGCACCGTGAAGACATCGCCGTGAAGGAATGCCGCAAGCTTGGTATCCCGATCGTGGCCGTGACCGACACCAACTGCGACCCCGATGTCATTGACTACATCATCCCCGGCAATGACGACGCCATCCGCGCCATCAAGCTGTTTGTGGCTGCTTTCGCCGAAGCCTGCATGGAAGGCGAAGCCATGAACAAGGACCACAAGGGCGAAGTCGTCAACGCCGAAGAAGCCATGCAGAAGGCCGAAGCCGCCGCCTCCGCTCCGGAAGCCGCTCCCGCCGAATAGCAGGCCTTTCCATATTCCGTATCCTGGGGGCGGCGCAACCTGTAAGGGCTGCGCTGCCCCCGTCTGGATGAAAGATTGCGCGCCGCGCTTCGCGGAGGCCGCGCAACCGATCAGGCATTTACAAAACTCCGGCTTGGGGCCGGACAGCGTGTGGAGTATACTATGGCTATCACTGCACAATTGGTTAAAGAACTGCGCGACATGACCGCCGCAGGCATGATGGACTGCAAGAAAGCCCTGGTGGAAGTGGAAGGCGACCTGGAAAAGGCCGTTGACTGGCTGCGCCAGAAGGGCATGGCCAAGGCTGCCAAAAAGTCTGGCCGCGCCACCAGCGAAGGCCTCGTGACCGTGGCCTCCACTGCCGACAACATGCACATCGCCATGGGTTCGCTGCTTTGCGAAACCGACTTCGTGGCTCGCGGCGAACAGTTTCAGACCATGGCCGCCCGCGTGACCCAGGTTATCCTTGAAAAGGCTCCTGCCGATGCCGCCGCTCTTGAAGCCATCTTGGGCGAAGAAGTGACCCAGCTCATCGCCTCCGTGGGCGAAAACATGCAGCTTGGCAAGTTTGCCCGCTTCAGCAAGAAGAGCGCCAACGACGTGGTGGGTCAGTATGTTCACGCCAACAGCAAGATTGGCGTTCTTGTGTACCTGACCTGCGGCAAGGCCGAAAGCGCCGCCAAGCCCGAAGTGCTGGAACTGGCCAAGAACCTCGCCATGCAGGTTGCCGCCGCCAGCCCCCTGGCCCTTGACGCCGCCAGCCTTGATCAGGCCGCTGTGGAGCGTGAACGCGAAGTTTACCGCCAGAAGGCCCTTGAAGAAGGCAAGCCCGCCCAGATCGTGGACAAGATTGCCGACGGCGCGGTGAAGAAGTTCCAGAAGGAAGT
>NZ_DASQOG010000041.1:0-9760 GCF_035644575.1 Desulfovibrio sp.
CACTGCGGCCCGTGCAGCCTTTTTTTCGGAAAATACCCCCCATTGCTTGCTCCGCTGCCTGGGCAGCGGCGCTTTTTTTTCGTTTGTGAGGTCAGATTATGGCAACCATGACAAGCATCCCCATTTCCGTGCAAGGCTACAAAAAGCTGGAAGACGAACTGGCCCGCCTGAAGAGCGAACGGCCCGCCATCATCCAGGCCATCAAAGAGGCCCGTGAAGAAGGCGACCTGCGAGAAAACGCCGGGTACGACGCCGCGCGGGAACGTCAGGGCATGGCTGAAGCCCGCATCAAATACATTGAATCCCGCATGGCGCTCTACCAGGTCGTTGATCTTGATTCCCTGAAGGGCGACAAGGTCATCTTTGGCTCTACAGTTGAGGTTGAAGATGTGGACAGCGGCGAAGCGCGCTCCTTCACCATTCTCGGCCCCGACGAGGCAGACCCCGCCAAGGGTTCCATCTCGTTCCTTTCCCCTGTGGGCCAGGCCCTGCTGGGCCGCGAAGTAGGCGATGAAGTGACCGTGGATATTCCGCGTGGCCGCGTTACCTACGAAGTGATCAACATCAGCTTTAAAGGCAGCAACGTGCTGAACTAGGGCCGGGGCTGCTGCCCTGGTCTCCGCCAGCCGACGCCGCGCCTTTCTGGCTTCGCGGCAACGGTTTTATCCCAGACGTATTTTCCGCAGCGCGTCAACGCGCAAACATACCGCAGTGCGACCTTATGGCGCGCTCCGGCCTCTCTGCACAACCGCAGGGCGGCGGAGCGCGCCTGACAAAAACTTTCCGGCCGGGCCGTTGCGCCGTGATGCTCACTGATATATGCCGCACGGCTGCCAGCCCAGACCCGCGCGGGCGTATTTATACCTTTGCGCCTCTTGGCAGACCCCGCCCGCTTTTGCTACTCTTGCGCGTTCCAACGTTCCGGCGCTGGTAAAAAAACGCGCCCACAAACCCAAGGCCTACTATGACTCTAACGCTGCCGCGTCTGCTCTACCTCTTGGCCGCGCTCGCGCTGTATATGCTGCTCTGGCACAATCCGGTGACCATATTCATGGCTGCCTGCCTGTCATGCCTTTCGTTGCCGCTCTACCGGACACTACAAATGAAGGGCCGGATGTGGCGCAAACGCCTTGAAAAAACCCAGAGCGGCCCCCGCTGGCGCAAATTCCGGTTTAGTCTTTCAAGCAGCCTGCCCCTCTATGCGTACATAACCACTCTCCTCTCTTCCATACTCGTTCCCATTGCCATGCTCGCCCTGCTGGTGACGCCGCAGGCGGCGGCTGGTTTTGCGCGCTTGCGCGAGCTGCAAGCCAACAACTTTCAGTTGCCGCCCGAGTGGGTGGCCAATATTCAGCAATGGCGGCTGAGCCTTGCAGAATATCCGCGCGCAGAAAAGATGGTCAGCGACTTTCTGCAAAAACTGGATGCGTTTTTTGGCGATGCCATGAGCCTGCTTCTGAGCCGAAGCATGGACTTTCTCGGCGGCACCATGACAGTGCTGTGGACAAGCTTTCTGTTCTTTACGCTCACGGTGATCTTTACCACGTATGCCCGCCACATCCGCAAAATTTCCGGCAGGATATTCCACATACCGCAAGCAATGCTCTGCCGCTTTACGGCTGCCATCCACCGGGCATTGCGGGGCATTCTGCTGGGCATTGTGCTGGTGGCTGCGGCGCAGGGCATCTTGTGCGGCATTGCCTTTGCCTTTGCAGGGGTGCGCCAGCCAGCATTCTGGGGGCTGCTTGCCACGCTCGTGGCTCCCATTCCCGCCATTGGCACGGCCATAGTGTGGGTGCCGCTTTGCCTTTCGCTCTGGTTCACGGGCAACAGCATGGCCGCAGTGGGCCTGGCCCTCTGGGGAGTTGTGGTGGTGGCTGGCGTGGATAACATCCTGCGCCCGCTCTTTTTGCAACAGGGCATCAAGGCCCCGTTTTTTGTATTGATCATCGCCATCCTTTGCGGTCTGGCGAGCTTTGGGCCGGTAGGCCTTATTGTGGGCCCTGTGCTGCTGGCATTTGCCATCCAGGCAGTGGAAGAAGGCAACCGCACCTATAGGCACAATGGATAAGATAGACACCATACATTCCGGTTTTGGCAGGCTTGCCCCCGGCGATCAGCCCGGCAGACTTCAGCAAGACGGTAAACCCCGCAATGCGGCGTTTGCGCCGTCAACTCTGGGCTGCTTGCGGCGAGTTGCGGTATTCAGCATCCTTTTTTGCGCCATATGCGCCACTCTGCTTGCAGGCGCAACAGAATCCCTTGCAGCCCGAGGCGTGCGCGCGGCTATTTTGGTCAACATGGATACGGGCAAGGTGCTTTTTGAAAAAAACGCCGACATGTCCATCCCGCCTGCATCGCTCACCAAGGTGATGTCCATGTTCCTGACCATGGATGCCGTCAGCGCCAACCGGTTGAGCCTTGACGAAAAAATCCGCATCACGCCTGCCGCGTCCACCGTGGGCGGCTCGTCCATGCACCTCCGCAACGGGGAGCGCGTGGCGGTCAGGCAGTTGCTCACCGGCGCTGCCGTTGCATCCGGCAATGACGCCATTACGGCGCTTGCCCTGCGTGTGGCTGGCAACGAGCGGCAATTCGTGCGCGCCATGAATCAAAAAGCCAAGGGGCTGGGCTTGAACCGCACGGAATTCAAAAATCCCACGGGCCTGCCCGCCGCAGGGCAGCGCTCCACCCCTCGCGATATTGCCAGCCTGACCCGCGCCTACCTTCGCGCCCACCCCGGCGCGCAAAAATTTCACAGCACCCGCGTTTTTACCCACAGGAACAGACAGATGGCCAATACAAACGCGCTCCTCGGCTCTGTGCGCGGCGTTAATGGCCTGAAAACGGGCTGGACAGTGGCCTCGGGCTACAATCTTATTGTTACGGCCCAGCGCGGCAACACCCGCATCCTGGCTGTGGTTATGGGCGGCACAAGCCGCAATGCCAGGGATGCCATGGCAACACGGCTGATCGAAGCAGGCTTTGACGGCGGCGGCGACCCAAAGAAAATCCGGCGCGCCATGGGCTACAGACGCTAGAAAAAAATCTCAAAGATTCAGCGTAGTTTCATTGTAAAAAGGTTGTGGAAAACTGGCCGCTCCGAAGGTCAGTTTTCCACAACCTTTTTTGGTTGCCGCTGACAAGAAAGGCGGATTCTCTGCGCGGAGAGCGCACACAGACATACATGACCCAAGCAGAGAATCCGCCTGGCGCAGTCAAGCAGGTACGCCCCTGCCCTGCGAAACAAAGATGCGGGCGCTAGGTGGATTTTTGGCCGCTGACAAGAAAGGCGGATTCTCTGCGCGGGGAGTGCACACAGACGTGCATGACCCAAGCAAAGAATCCGCCTGACGCAGTCAGCGGCCAAAAAGACCCTAGCGTCCCAGAGCTTGCTCCAGATCGGCGATAATATCATCCACATGCTCAACGCCCACAGAGAGGCGCACCATGCCGGGGGTGATACCGGCTTCGCGCAGCTGTTCGTCGGTCAGCTGGCGGTGGGTGGAGCTGGCGGGATGGAGCACGCAGGTACGGATGTCGGCCACGTGAACCTGGAGGGAGATCATTTTAAGGTTGTCGATAAAACGCGCGCCAGCTTCCCGTCCGCCTTTGAGGGAAAGGGAGATGACGCCGCTGCACCCATTGGGCATGTACTTGTCGGCCAGGGCTTTTTGCGGATGGCCGGGCAGGCGCGGATAATTGACGGATTCCACGGCAGGATGCTTTTCCAGATAGGCGGCAACGGCTTCGGCATTGCGGCAGTGGCGTTCCATGCGCAGGGGCAGGGTTTCGAGGCCCTGATTGATGTAGAACGCACCCTGAGGACTCTGGCAGCAGCCCATATCACGCATGAGCTGCACGCGGGCCTTGACGATGTAGGCGGCCTTGCCAAAGGCCTGGGAGTACACGAGGCCGTGGTAGGAAGGATCGGGTTCGGTAAATTCGGGGAACTTGCCGGAGGCCCAGTCAAAGTTGCCGCTGTCCACGATGACGCCGCCCACCTGAAGGGCGTGGCCGTCCATGTATTTGGTGGTGGAATGGACCACGATGTCGGCCCCGAATTCAAAGGGGCGGCAGAGCACGGGCGTGGCAAAGGTGTTGTCGATGATCAGGGGCAGCCTGTGCCTGTGGGCCAGGTTGGCAAAGCGCTCAATATCCAGCACGTCCATGGAGGGATTGGAGAGCGTTTCGCCGAACACGGCGCGCGTGTTGGGGCGGAAGGCCTTTTCCAGCTCGGCCTCGGAGGCGGTCTGATCCACAAAGGTGACTTCAATGCCCAGCTTTTTGAGGGTAACGGCAAAGAGGTTGAACGTGCCGCCGTAAATGCTGGCGGCGCTCACCACATGGTCGCCGCTCTGGGCCACATTGAGCAGGGACAGCATGCTTGCCGCCTGACCGGACGAGGTGCACAGCGCGCCAACGCCGCCTTCAAGAGCGGCGATTTTCTGCTCCACGGCGTCAACCGTAGGATTGCCAAGGCGGGAATAAAAAAAGCCCGCTTCGGCAAGATCAAAAAGCTTCGCCACTTCGGCGGTGGTGTTGTACTTAAAGGTAGTGCTCTGCACTATGGGCAGAACGCGGGGTTCGCCATTGCCCGGTTCATAGCCCGCGTGCAGACAAAGAGATTCCGTTTTCATGCCGTCCTCTGCTGTGCTTGTGTTGGAAATTGTCGCATGTTTCCGGCTGCAATGCCGTGCGATTCAGGCACCGTAGCGCAAGCAAAGGGGCGAGGCAACCACCAAGCTTGGCTGAAAAATCTCCTATGCGGCTGATGAAGAGAAAGCAAAAAAAGTTCCTTCCTATTGACCGTTTGCATGTAGAAGTATAGGATTCTAAGAAGCAGGTGGTCGCCCTGTGGCGTGAGGCATTCTGGGGATAGCCATGACAATACGCTCTGTGACGCACCGCCCAAGTTTCTGATTTTTGTTTGCTGACAGCGCCGCAAAAAGAGCGGCCTTTCGTACGTTGTAGCGCCGCTGTCTTGATGCGGAGTTGGCGCAATTTTGTTGCGCCGCAAGCGGGCCCTGTGGCGGGGCCGAGCAAAGCCTTTCACTCACTTTTGCCAGGAGGCTATTATGCGTATTGCCGTGGGTCTGGGCAAAAAAGGCGGAGAAGAGCGTTTAGAGCGCCAGGGCATAAGCCGCCGTGATTTCATGAAATTCTGCACGGCGGTGGCGGTGACGATGGGCTTTGGCCCCTCATTCGCCTCCGAGGTGGCCGCTGCGCTGACCGGGCGTCGTCCTTCGGTGGTGTATTTGCACGCCGCTGAATGCACGGGCTGTTCCGAAGCGCTGCTGCGCACTTACAAACCCTTTATTGATGCCGTCATTCTTGACACCATTTCTCTTGACTACCACGAAACCATCATGGCCGCCGCTGGCGAAGCCGCCGAACAGGCCCTGCATGCCGCCGTGGAAAACCCCAATGGCTTTGTCTGCATGGTCGAAGGCGCCATTCCTACGGGCATGGACAACAAGTATGGCTACATTGGCGGCCATACCATGTACGACATCTGCAAAGAAATTCTGCCCAAGGCCAAGGCCGTGGTCAACATCGGCACCTGTGCCTGCTACGGCGGCGTTCAGGCTGCCAAGCCGAACCCCACCGGCGCCAAGGGCGTGAACGAATGCTTTGCCAGCCTGGGCGTCAAGGGCATCAACATTCCCGGCTGCCCCCCCAACCCCCTCAATATGGTCGGCGCACTTGTGGCCTTTTTGCAGGGCCAGAAGATCGAACTGGACGAACTGGGCCGCCCGCTCATGTTCTTTGGTCAGAGCGTGCATGACCTTTGCGAACGCCGCAAGCACTTCGACGCCGGCGAGTTTGCGCCTTCCTTCAATTCGGAAGAAGCGCGCAAGGGCTGGTGCCTTTACGAAGTGGGCTGCAAAGGCCCGCAGACGTACAACAACTGTCCCAAGGTTCTCTTCAATGAGACCAACTGGCCGGTGGCTGCCGGGCATCCCTGCATTGGTTGCAGCGAACCCGGTTTCTGGGACGAAATGTCGCCGTTCTACCAGAACTAGGGGGAATCATGAGCCAGATCAAACAAACGCCCCAGAGCAGCTACACCGGGCCCATTGTGGTGGACCCGCTGACCCGCATCGAAGGGCATCTGCGTATTGAAGTTGAAGTTGAAGGCGGCAAAATCAAGGACGCCCGCAGCTGCGGCACACTTTACCGTGGCCTTGAAGTCATCCTGAAGGGCCGCGACCCGCGCGATGCCCAGCACTTCACCCAGCGCACCTGCGGCGTCTGCACCTACACGCACGCCCTTGCTTCCACCCGCGCGCTTGAAGACGCCATCAACAAGCCCATCCCGGCCAACGCCACCTATATCCGTAACCTCGTGCTGGCCATGCAGTTCATGCATGACCACGTGGTGCATTTCTATCACCTGCACGCTCTCGACTTTGTGGACGTGGCCAATGCCCTGCAGGCCGACCCGGCCAAGGCAGCCAAGCTGGCCCAGTCCATTTCGCCGCGTCCGGCCAAGGCAGAAGACTTTGCCGCCGTGCAGGCCAAATTGAAGACCTTTATTGAAAGCGGCCAGCTTGGCCCCTTCACCAACGCCTACTTCCTGGGCGGCCACCCGAGCTACTACCTGGAGCCGGAAGCCAACCTGGTTGCCACCGCCCACTATCTGGAAGCCTTGCGCGCCCAGGTAGAAATTGCCAAGGGCATGGCCGTGTTCGGCGCCAAAAACCCGCACACCCAGTTCACCGTGGCTGGCGGCGTGACCTGTTACGAAGCCTTGACGCCCCAGCGCATCAAGGAATTCCGCGAATTGTACAAGAAGGCCCGCACCTTCATTGAACAGGTCTACATTCCTGACCTGCTCATGGTTGCCGGTCAGTACAAGGACTGGGCGGCCATTGGCGGCACCGACAACTTCATGGCGTTTGGCGAATTCCCCGCTGCTGGCGGCGAACGCGACCTCAACAGCCGCTGGTACAAGCCTGGCGTCATCTATGATCGCAAGATCGGCTCGGTGCAGCCCTTTGATCCTTCCAAGATCGAAGAACACGTGCGCCACAGCTGGTACGAAGGCGACAAGGCCCGCGCCCCCTACGATGGCGAAACCAAACCCTTCTTCACCAAGATGGGCGACACTGACCGGTACTCCTGGCTCAAGGCTCCCCGCTACGCGGGTCAGTCCATGGAAACCGGCCCTCTCGCTCAGGTGCTGGTGGCCTACGCCCAGAACCACAAGACCATCAAGCCTGCGGTTGACGGCGTGCTGAAGGCCCTTAACGTGGGTCCCGAAGCCCTGTTCTCCACCCTGGGCCGTACTGCCGCCCGCGGTATCCAGACTCTGGTTATCGCCCAGCAGACCGAAAACTGGCTCAACGAGTACGAAAACAACATCGGCAAGGACAAGCAGATCGTCGAAGACTACGCTGTTCCTGCCAATGCCAAGGGCGTGGGCTTCCTGGATGCCCCCCGTGGCGGTCTTTCGCACTGGATCCGCATTGAAGAAGGCAAGATCGGCAACTTCCAGCTCGTGGTGCCCACCACCTGGAACCTCGGACCCCGGGACGCCAAGGGCGTTATGGGCGCTGCCGAGCATGCGCTTGTCGGCACCCCTGTGGCCGATCCCAAGCGCCCGGTTGAAATCCTGCGCACCATCCACTCCTTCGACCCCTGCATAGCCTGCGCCGTGCATGTTATCGATGGAGAAACCAACGAAGTGCACAAGTTCAAAGTGCTGTAGCAGCGCACTGAACACGCAGTAAATTGGCATTGAAAAGGGCGGGGCTTCCCCGCCCTTTTTTATTTTGAGGCAGCGCAACAGCACGATCCCCCAAACAGCCTGCACTGCAGTTGCGCGAACAGCATAGACCAGAGAAAAATATTTTGGCATACTGCACAGATATGCCGCATTGCATCCACACGGGATGCTGTGCGCACACTGGCAGCAACCCCCACATGAGAGCGCCAACGTGGAACAAAAAAGAATAATGATTATGGGCGTCGGCAACATATTGCTGACAGACGAAGGCTTCGGCGTACGCGCCGTGGAATATTTGCAGGCCAAGTATACCTGGCCGGAAAATGTTCGCCTTGAAGACGGCGGCACGCAAGGTCTTTTGCTTATGTCCACGCTGATGGATTGCGATACGCTGGTGGTTCTTGACGTGGTGCTTGGGCCGGAAAAACCCGGCACCATCTATATGCTGGAAGGCGAAGACCTGCGCAAAAGCCTGAGCTTCCGCGATTCCATGCACCAGACGGATCTTCTGGATACACTGATCACATGCAGCATGGCCGGGCATGACGTGCAGGCCGTTGTTTTTGGCCTACAGCCTTTTGACTACCACACCATGCAAGTGGGGCTGACCCCTGAAGCCGAAAAACTGCTGCCGGAATTTTGCAGCAAGGTTGTTGCCGCCCTTGCAGAGCGCGGCATCACCACCGCGCAGCCTGCCGCCTGAAAAACTCGCTGCACAAGGCATTCTGCGCGTATTTGAGGCTGAGCCGCCAACGCAGACACGAGAACGTATTGCGCCCGCGATAGAGCTTGTCACTCTGCGTGACTGCATCAGGCCGTCTGCAACATAGCCATTTGCCTTATAATAAAAACAGGCCGGGCGCGGTATCGGGAAATTCCGACTCGCGCCCGGCCTTATTGCACTGTCAGCTTTTGTCTGATGCTGGTCAGGATTCGTCAGGGAGCGAGAGTTCGCTGAACAGGGCAAAGCCCTCGGCGCGCAGCATCTCTGCCCACACGCCATCCCCTGCACAAAACGTGTGGCTAAAGCTGCCATCATAAATACGGTCAAATCCGCAGGACGGCGAGCGGCTCTTTATAATTGCGGCGTTGCAGGCATTCTTGCGGGCAAGGTCCACAGCAAGGGCTGCGCCGCGCTCAAAAGCATCCGTCACGTCCTGGCCGTCACGGTTCACAACGCGGTTGCCCAACCGTTCGCAGGGACTGCGCGGCGTTTCAAGCCCGCCCAGAGCCTCCGGGCAGACAGGCACTGCCCTGCCCTCTTCCACCAGCCGCACCACAAGCGCGCAGGCATTGTCGCCGCTGTCATAGCGGCAGCGTTCACCAGCCAGACAGGCGCTGACTATGTAGCGCGGGGGCATTACTTGCTTTCACCTTCGGGCAGCAGGGCCGCTTCCCACATTTCCTGATAATACATGCAGGTGCCTGGATTCCAGGCCGTGGCCGTGGCGTGGTCGTAACTTTCGGTTATGGGCCAGTCGGTGTGGGCCTTCAAGGCTTCTTCAAAGGAAGGGGCCTCCACAACAGCCTCAAATTCCAGATTCAGCGTATAATTGGGGCCTTTCATAAAGCGCAGATGATAATGCGGCATAGCCTTATCCTTCGCACTGTTTCGCCAGCAAATGCTGGACGAACGGTTATCAAGCCCGGTGCAACGGGCGGTCGAGTCGCGGACAGGAATGATGCGGGACAGGAGCGCAGTGTAGCGCACCACCCGTTGCATGCCAATGACGCGCAACCTTGGCCGTGGCAGCCGGACGTATTCATTTGTACCTTGCAGGGGGCTGCAGCTCGTTACAGTCGCACCACACAAGAGCGCCGGGGAGGAAACCCTCCCCGGCGTTCATATCAATGGGCGTCAGGCACGTCTAGTGCGTGGTCATGACGAACTTGCTGATGACAAAGAGCACAACCAGCAGAACCACGCCGATGCCCCAGCTCCAGTGAACGAGCTTGAGTTCAACGGGATCCAGCGGTTCGTATTCCATCTTCTCGATTTCTTCGTGAAGCTTAACTTCAGTTTTCGTT
>NZ_DASQOG010000042.1:0-4658 GCF_035644575.1 Desulfovibrio sp.
TTGCCAGCGCCGTTGGCCCCGATGAGGGTGACTATTTCGCCCTTGTTCACGTGAAATGAAATGCCGTGAAGGGCTTCAATCTTGCCATAGCCGGCGTAGAGATTTTCAACTTCCAGTAGCATCACACGTTCTCGTCGCCCAAGTAGGCCTTGATGACATCGGGGTTGGACTGAATTTCCTGCGGCGTGCCCTTGGCAATGGTCTTGCCGAATTCCACCACGGTAATGTGTTGGCACAACGACATGACAACCTTCATCTGGTGTTCGATCATCCAGATGGCGATTTTGAATTCGTCAAAGATCCATCGGATGTGCTTGATGAGGCCGTCCACGTCCGAGGAGTTCAGGCCAGCGGCGGGTTCATCAAGCAGCAGCAGCTTGGGATCGGTGGAAAGGGCGCGGGCCAACTCCACTCGGCGTTGCAGGCCGTAGGGCAGGTTTTTGGGAAATTCATTGGCCACATCGGCCAGTTCCATGATTTCAAGAATCTTTGAGGCCTTTTGCCGCACGCGTTTTTCTTCGCGGCTGTAGCGCTCGTTGCAGAGCCACGCGTCAAGCAGCCCGTATCCGAGCCTGTGGTATTGCGACACGCAGATGTTGTCGAGCACCGTCATGTCGTTCCACAGGCGGATGTTCTGGAAGGTGCGGGCCATACCCATGGCCGTAACCTGATGCGGCTCGAGGCGGGTGTCGTATGTATGGCCGTTAAAGACAATCTGCCCTTCGGTGGCGTGATAAAAGCCCGAGGCCAGATTGAACACCGTTGTCTTGCCCGCGCCGTTGGGGCCGATGAGGCCCACAAGGCTGTGGTCTTCCACGGCGATGGAAAAATCCGTTAACGCAATCAGCCCGCCGAAGCGTTGCGTGACTTCTTTCATTTCAAGCAGTGCCAAGGTCAGCCCCCACTCGTTCTGGTTGTATCTCTATCAATGGCGCTTTCAGGACGCGCCGCCCTGGGGCCGGCAATTGCTTTAGTCGCGCTTGCCGAAGCTTACCAGCCGTTTCAGTTTGGGGAACACATCGGTCAGTTCCCTGTTGCCCAAGAGGCCCTCGGGCCTGAACTGCATAAGCAGAATGAGAATCAGCGGGATGATGACCCACTTCCATTCCTGGCTGATATTAAACGAATTGGGCACAAAGGGCAGCATGTGGGCCAGATCGCTCATGGCAGGCAGGGCAAAGCGCAAAAGCTCGATCAGCAGGGTGAACATCACGGCTGCCAGCACCGAGCCGGAAAGCGAACCCATGCCGCCCAGATATACCATGACCATGGCCTCGGTGGACTTCATGATACCAAAGCTGTTGGCATAGATGGAGCTGAACATATGCGCGTAAAGCGCGCCCGCTACACCGGCAATGCCCGCCGAAACCATAAAGGCCACGAGCTTCACCTTCTTGGTGTTGACGCTCATGATCTCTGCGGCAACTTCGTTCTGACACACCGCAGGTATGCCCTTGCCCAGAGTGCTGTTTACCAGACGGTAGAGCATCATGGTGGTGATCATCACGCCAAGCAGCATCCAGATCATCATCCAGGGGATGTCGGCCACGCTCTCCATGGCGCGCACCACGCCGCGCATGCCTGTAAGGCCGCGCGGGCCGCCCACAAAGTCGATATTGATGATGAGCGAAATGATGATGTAGTTGGCGGCAATGGTGATGATTGCCAGATAGTCGTCACGGGTTTTGAACGAGGGCAGGGCCACCAGCAGGCCAAAGAGGGCCGCCACGCCGCCCGCTGCGGCGAGCACCAGAGGAAAGAGCAGGGGCGCAAGCTCTGGCGGCAGCAGGGGAGCGCCCAGCATTTTGTTCTTGGTAAACAGAATGATGGAGATAAGCCCGCCCACATAGGCCCCCACGCACATAAAGCCCGCGTGACCACAGGAAAATTCGCCCATGTAGCCGTTCACAAGGTTCAGGCTGGTGGCAAAAATAACGTTGAGGCCCATGAACTTGATGACCGAAAGCCAGTAGCCGTCAATCCACGAAAAGTATTCGGCAAAAACAAGCACCAGCCCGCCGATCAGGAACAGAAGACAGTCTATCTTCCTCTGTTTGACAGCCCGTTTGATGGCATAGCCGAAGCAGAGCACGCCCAGTATTACAAGAACCGTTTGTACAAAAAGAGGCAGCATTCAGACACTCCGGCTAGATTTTGGTCGTTTGCGGCATGCCGAAAATGCCCGTGGGCCGCACCCACAGGATGAGCAGCAGGATGGTGAAGGAAAACAGATCCATGTAGGTGGACGGCAAAAAGGCCACCACCATGATTTCTACAAATGCCAGCATAAAGCCGCCCACAAATGCGCCGCGTATGTCGCCAATGCCGCCTACAACTGCCGCGATAAAGGCTTTCCAGCCGATCATGGCGCCCATGTAAGGCTCAAGGTTGGGGTAGCACATGGCAAACAGCATGCCGCCAAGCCCGGCAATACCCGAGCCGAGCACAAAGGTGACCACAATGACGCTGTCGAGCGGTATGCCCATGAGCGGCAGGGCAAAGCGATCCCAGGAAACCGCGCGCATGGCCATGCCCACCTTGGTGCGCGTGACAATGGTCTGCAAGAACAGAAACACCAGCACCGCAGCCACAATAACCCATACTTTCAGGTTGGTGATGACCAGCGGCCCGATGGAATATACGGTTTTGTCGATAAGCTCGGGCAGCTTGCGCTTGGTTGCCCCAAGCAGTGCAAGGTTGCCGTTTTCAAGAATAAGGCCGCACATCAGCGCGGTAATGACCACATAGAGCCTGTGCGCGCCCTTGCGGCGCAGGGGCCGATAGGCAATGCGCTCAAGCGTAACGCCCACAAGGGCTGTAAGGCCCATGGTCAGCACAATGGTCAGCCACAGCGTCATTGGCTTCGAAAGGCCAAGACCATCGGAGGAAACCAGATACGTGGCCACAAAAAATGAAATGTAGGCCCCGACCATAAAAATATCGCCGTGGGCAAAGTTGATGAGGCGCAGCACCCCGTAAACCAAGGTGTAGCCCAAGGCGATGAGGGCGTAAAAGCTGCCCCATTGCAAGGCGTTGAGGGTCTGTTGCAGCAGAAAGTCCATAGGCTACCCAAAAATGCTGACGGTTACAGTGTGCGAATTCTGTGGCGCAGTTTTTTCCAAATCGTGATCGAAGCCGGAATGTTGAGCGGCAGTGCGCGTATGCGGCCCCTGAACCGCCCGTTCAGGCGAAAGAACTGTTGTCCCAAGGTTGAGTTGCGGGTGACTTACGCCAGCGCCGCAAGGCAGGCCTTGCCTCTACATGTTTTTATGCCAAAAAAACGCAAAAAACCATTCCTGATTCGCAATGGGACGTTGCCGGAGGCAAAAAAATATTGATCCGTTCGGAGGCGCAGTTTCCCATTCGCATTGGAGCGTTTTGCCGCCGCGCGGCCCCCTGTGGGTTGGGCCGCGCGGCAGAGCCAATTACCTGCTGATGTCTGCTATTTGGGGCAGACAGATTCCACAAAGGCGAACGCGCCGGTTTCCGTCACGCGCACGATAACAGCGCACTTGATGGGGTCGCGGTTTTCGTCAAACTTCATGCTGCCGGTGATGCCGTCAAAGTTGGCCATGCCAGCCATGTTGTCGCGAATGATCTTGCGTTCTTTCTTGAGGTCGGGATCAATCTTGCCGGCCTTCTGGATGGCCTGGAGCACGATATTGATGGAGTCCCATGTCAGAGCGGCAACGTCGTCAGGCACATAGCCATACTTGCCCTTGTACTTGTCGATGAATTCCTTGGTTTTGCCGGTCGCGCCCTCGGCGGTGTAGTGGGTGGAGAAATACTGATCCACACAGTCCTTGCCGCAGAGGTTGAAGAGCTCGGCGGAACCCCAGGCATCGGAACCCATGAAGGGGCCCTTGTAGCCGAGGTCGCGGGCCTGAGGCACAATAAGGGCCGCAAAGCTGTAGTTTTCAGGCACAAAGATGAAATCGGGCTTGGCGGCGATGATCTTGGTCAGCTGGGCTGAGAAATCCTGATCTTTGGGGCCGTGCGATTCCATAGCCACCACAGAACCCTTGCCGTGGGTCTTTTCAAAGGCTTCCTTGAAGTTGTCGGCAAGCCCCTTGGAGTAGTCGTTGGATACTTCAAACAGAACAGCGGCTTTTTTGGCGTTGAACTTCTTGGTGGTGAAGTCAACGGCTACAGGAGCCTGGAAGGGGTCAAGGAAGGCCCCGCGGAACACCCAGGGGCGGTCCTTGGTGGCGTCGGGGTTGGTGGACCAGGGGGTAATCATGGGCACCTGTTCGTCATTGGCAACGGCGCCCGCAGGCACGGCCTGACGCGAAGACTGGGGACCAACGATGGCCATGACCTTGTCGCGCTCAATGAGCTTCAGGGTCACGTTAACGGCAGACTCGGGTTTGGATTCATTGTCTTCATAAATGAATTCAAGCGGGTACATCTTGTCGCCCACTTTCAGCCCGCCCTTGGCATTGATCTCTTCCTTCAGCATTTCAGCCGCATACTTGGAACCTTCGCCCACCTTGGGGATTTCACCAGTAAGCGGGATGGGGAACCCGATTTTGATCGGAGCTTCTGCGGCCATGGCCGCTTGCCCCACAAAGAGAGACAGGGCGCAAACTGACGCTACTTTCAGCAAATTCATGAAGGCCTCCCGAGTTTTATGTGCAGTTACAGGGGTGTACCAAAAA
>NZ_DASQOG010000043.1:0-3275 GCF_035644575.1 Desulfovibrio sp.
TTGGCGCGTCCTCTATAGCGTCAGCGCAAGCTGTTTGCCCAACTTCAAGGAGATTCCATGTCGGATCTGCGTACCCCCCTCACTGCCTGGCACGAGGCGCATGGCGCAAAAATGGCCCCCTTTGCCGGGTGGCTTATGCCCATCCAGTATGAGGGTATTATTGTCGAGCATCAGCACACCCGCCAGCATGCAGGCCTTTTTGACATCTGCCACATGGGCGAGTTTCTTATTGAAGGCCCCGGCGCGGACGAAGCCCTGAGCAAGGCCGTGAGCCACAACCTGCAGACCCTTGCCCCCGGCAAGTGCCGCTATGGCTTTTTGCTCAACGAAAAGGGCGGCGTGCTGGACGACGGCATCATCTACCGCTTCGGCCCTGATTCCTTCATGGCAGTGGTCAACGCCGCCTGCGCCGCCAACGACTTTGCCGTGCTGCGCGCCCGCCTGCCCCAAAGCGTCAAGATGACCGATATTTCCGCAGAAACCGGCAAGATCGACCTTCAGGGGCCGGAATCCCTGGACGTGCTCGAAAAGCTGCTGGGGCAGAATTTCCACGATCTCGGCTACTTCGGCTTTCGCGAAACCACCTGGCAGGGCACGCCCCTGCTGGTGAGCCGCACAGGCTACACCGGCGAGCTGGGCTATGAGCTGTACATTGAGAGCTCAGTGGCCGAGGCTTTCTGGAGCGCCTTGCTGGCTGACAAACGCGTCAAGCCCATAGGCCTTGGCGCGCGCGATACCCTGCGCCTTGAGGCTGGTTTGCCCCTGTACGGGCACGATCTGGACGAGAATCACAGCCCCGCCGAGGCCGGTATGGGCCGCATGATGACCAGCACCGCCGACTATGTGGGCCGCGAAGGCGCGCAGAACATTGCCGAAGTGCTGGTGCCCCTGCGCATTGACGGCCGCCGCGCCGCGCGTCATGGCGATGTGGTTGCCCTTGCTGACGGCACGGAAGTGGGTCACGTCACCAGCGGTTCGTTCGCGCCCTCGCTGGGCTATGTGATCGCCTTTGCCTGGGTCAAGGCAGCGCATGCCGGGGCCGAGAATTTTGTGGTTCGCGCCGCCAGAACGGAACTGCCCGCCGCGCGGGTTGAAGCGCCGTTCTACACTGAAGGCACCGCGCGTAAAAAACTGGCCTGATACGGTCGTTGATCTCTGGGGCCGCATCGCACGGCACATCCCGCAGAACAGCGTAATTTTTATAACGATTGAACCCAATTTTTCAGGAGTTTGCACATGGCTACCAATCCTGCCGATATTCTGTACAGCACCAGCCACGAATGGACCCGCATCGAAGGGGACGAGGCCGTCATCGGCATCACCAGCTTTGCTCAGGAATCCCTTGGCGATATCACCTACGTGGAACTGCCCCCCGTGGGCGACCAGCTTTCTGAAGACAAGGAATTCGGCTCTGTGGAATCGGTCAAGGCCGCCAGCGATCTGATTTCTCCCGTTACGGGCGAAGTTGTGGCCGTGAACGAAGCTCTGGAAAGCACCCCCGAGCTTTGCAACAGCGACCCCTTTGGCGAGGGCTGGATTGTGCGCGTCAAGCTGGCCCACAAGCCCGGCGGTCTTTTGGACGCCTCTGCCTACGAGGCCCATTGCGCCACTGAGAAACATTAGAAGGGCAACGCGGACTTGCGGCCTTTTTGCCCCCTGCCGGTGTCTGGCTTGTTTGGTGCGGCGCTCATGTATGTTCGTATACACTTCGCGCCGCCCAAACGCGCCATCCTTGGCAGGAAACAAAAATTCCCGCAACTCCACGTTACCCTTGTATGATTTTGGGCTGCCTACGCGCTGGCAAACTTTTGCACCGAGTGTGCAACAGCCTGAAATTTTTTCTTTCGCACCGGCTGGAGCAGCGTCGTACAACGGCGGGTTCCAGCCGGAGTCCCTTTCACAGAGGCTGCCGTCGCACAAGCGGTACAACGTGTCCGGCGGCAAGGAGCTAATATGCCATACATTCCCCATACGCCGGAAGAGTTGCATGAAATGCTCTCCGTAGTTGGCGTGCGCAGTCTGGATGAGCTTTTTTCCGACATCCCCTCCAGCATGCGCCCCCAGAGCTTTGATCTGCCCAAGGGGCAGAGCGAAGCCGCCGTCTGCGGACACTTTGAAGAGCTGGCAGCCAAAAACTGCCCCGGTCATGTGTCCTTTCTCGGCGCAGGTTTTTATAATCACGACATCCCCAAGGCTGTGGACGCGCTCTCTGGCCGCAGCGAATTTTATACCGCCTATACGCCTTATCAGGCAGAATGCTCGCAAGGCACCTTGCAGGCTATTTTTGAGTTCCAGACCGCTGTCAGCCGCCTGATGGAAATGGATTGCGGCAATGCCTCCGTGTATGACGGCGGCACTGCCATTTTTGAAGCCGCCATGATGGCCGTGCGTTCCACGCGCCGCCGCCTGCTGGTGGTGGACGAAGCCGTCAACCCCATCTGGCGCTCCATGCTGGATGCCTATGTTTCCAGCCTTGATCTGGAAATCAAGACCGTGCCCCAGCAGAATGGTTGCAGCGATATGGACGCGCTCATGGCCGCCGCCGACACGACCTGCGCTGCCGTTATTGTGCAGAATCCCAACTTCTTCGGCGCAGTGGCGGACTACACTGCCCTGTTTGCCAAGGCCCGTTCCAACAAGGCTTTTGGCGTCATCTCCGTGTATCCGGTCATGCAGTCCGTGCTCAAGACCCCCGGCGAAATGGGCGCGGATGTGGCCGTGGCCGAAGGCCAGAGCCTTGGCATGAACCTCTCTTTCGGCGGCCCCTACCTCGGGCTCATGGCCTGCCGCAAGGAACACATCCGCCAGTTCCCCGGCCGCATTGTGGGCCGCACCACCGATGTGGACGGCAAAACCGGCTACGTGCTGACCCTGCAAGCCCGCGAGCAGCACATCCGCCGCGCCAAGGCCACCTCCAACATCTGCTCCAATCAGGCTCTCTGCGCCCTGCGCTCGCTCATCCACATGAGCCTGCTTGGCCCGCAGGGCCTCACCCGGGTAGCCGAAAACAACATGGCACTTGCCCGCTACGCCGTTGAGCGCCTTACCGGCCTCAATGGCGTGGAACGGCTCAACAGCGCCCCCTACGGTTCGGAAGTAGCCCTGCGCCTGCCCATGCCCGCTGCCGAAGTGGTCAAGGCCATGACGCCCAAGGGCGTCGTGCCCGGCTATCCGCTGGGCAAGCACTATCCCGGCATGGAAAACGTGCTGCTGCTCTCGTGCACCGAGGCCAACAACCGCACCCAGATAGACAAGCTGGCCGAAATCATGGGAGG
>NZ_DASQOG010000044.1:0-5123 GCF_035644575.1 Desulfovibrio sp.
CCGCCACCTCTATGAACTTTCCGAGTTCACCGAGGCGGGCATTGTACTGACCGGCCCGGAAGTCAAAAGCATCCGCGCGGGCAAGGTCAACTTTATTGATAGCTATGTAGACTTTCGCCAGGGAGAAGCCTGGCTTGTTTCACTGCACATCGCGCCCTACGCCAACGCGGGCTATGTGTCGCAGGAGCCGGACCGCGCGCGCAAACTGCTGCTGCACGAGCGGGAAATTTCCAAATTCGCGGGGCTGGTGGCCCAGCAGGGACTGACGGTTGTGCCCGTGCGCCTCTACTTCAAGCGGGGCAAGATCAAGGTAGAAATTGCCCTCGGCAAGGGCAAAAAACTGCACGACCACCGCGAAACACTCAAACGCAGGGCGGAGGAACGGGATATGGCCCGGGAGCTGTCCTAGCCTCCCGCTGTTCAAAGGGGCGCTCTTGCTGCAAGGGCGCTCTTTTTTTTGCGCGCACTGCCCCGCCGCAACCGCGCGGTACATCACTTCTACAAGGTTCGTCATGCGGCACCCTCCATTGCAAGCCCCCCTGCTCTGGCAGACATACCTGGGCTTCTGGATAGCGGGCATTACCGCGGCACCCTGGCCCCTGCCCTCACTTTGCTGCGCCTTGTTGCTGTTTTTTGCGGATGCCCGCCTGTGGCGCGCCGCCCGCACGGCTCTGGCGGCACTGTGCCTGCTGGCGGGTTTTCTGACAGGATACTGGCAACTCTATGGTTGCCCGTGGCAAACTCTGCTCTCACCAGAAGAGCAGGCAAGGCAAACGGGGCAGCCGCCTCAATGGCTGCACGAATCTGCCCAGCCGCCGCGAGTGTGCGGCATTGTGCGCGATATGCAGGGCCTACCCGACAATCGCCTGCGCCTGCTGCTGAGCGATGTGCGCCCTGCCTCTGCAGACGGCAGAGACGGCTTGTCCTCTGCCTCTGACGCTGCCGCAATACCGCCAGACGACGCAAATTCAACTGTTCGCCCTCTGCCCGGCAAACTGGCCTGGACATGGGAAGCCCCCACTGCCGCCATTGCCCTTTCTCCTCCGCTCCCTGGCCAGACAGTCTGCCTGACGCGGCGGCCCATGCCTGCACAGGGCTTTGCCAACGAAGGCCAGACCGACTGGGGCCTGTGGCTGGCCGCTCAGGGCGTGCGCTGGCGCATGTGGACTCTGGGCAATCAGGGAGAGCCGCGTATTTCCGGCCAGCCAACCCTCTCCGCCCGCTGGCGCGAATCCTTGCGGCAGGATTTTGTGGGCGCGCTGTTTCCGGCCCAGGAGGCGGCACAGCCCCATGTGGGAGGGCCAGACGAAACCATGGCGGCTGGCGCTTCCCCTCCGCCATCCCATAACAAACTCACGCAGTACAAGCTTTCGCAGGGCAAGGCCATCCTGCTGGCTCTGCTCTTTGGCGACAGGCAATACCTGAACCAGCAGACACTGAACAATTTTGCCTCGGCCACGTTGGTGCACAGCCTCGCCCTTTCCGGCCAGCACCTCACCGTGGCGGGCCTTGTGGGCCTGCTCTGCGTGCTTGCCGCCGCACGAGTTCGCCCCGGCATCTACCTACGCCGCCCCCGCGCAGTATGGGCGCTGCTGGCAACACTACCGCCAGCACTGGCCTACCTGTGGCTGGGCGATGCCCCGGCGTCATTGCTGCGGGCTGCCGTCATGCTGTTGCTTCTTGCCGTCTATTTTTTGCGCGGGCGGCCCCACACAACGCTTGATGTGCTCTGCGCCGCCCTGCTCTGCATCAGCGTGGTTTCCCCCCTGAGCATGCTGGATACAGGCCTGCAACTTTCCGTGCTGTGCGTGGCGGTCATCGGCATGAGCCTGCCCTGGCTGCGGGTGCTGGCTCCGGAGCCGGATCCGGCAGCACAGAAACGGCGGAGCGGAGGCTTTGGCATAAGTGCGAATCAGAGGCTCAGACGGGGAACATGGGCATTAACGCGGATATTTCTGGTTTCCCTGGGCATCCAGATTGCGCTCTTGCCGCTGAACATGCTGCTGTTCAACAATATGGGGCACTGGTTCTGGCTCAATGTGCTCTGGCTGCCCGTGGCCGACATGCTGGTGTTGCCCGCCTCCGTACTCGGCCTGTTCCTGTCCGCTCTGGGCCTCGACCTTGCGGCGCGGGCAGTGCTGGACATGGCGGCCCTCCCCTGCCAATGGCTTACAGACTGCCTTGCGTGGCTGGTTGGAGCAAACCTGTTGCAGCCCCCGGCCCTGCTGCGTCCGCACTGGACAGCCCTGCCAGCTTTTGCGGCCTTGCTCGGGGCGCTGGCGCTGAAGGCAGGGCGCGCAGACCTGCCCCGCGCGGCGCAACGTCTGCTGCTGGCCGGGGCGCTGCTATTATGCGTTGGCCCGGCCTTACGCACCGCAGAGCGCCTGTCAGACCACATTCGCCTTGATGTGCTGGATGTGGGGCAGAGTCAGGCCCTGCTGCTGCGTCTGCCGGGGCATGTGCGCCTGCTGCTGGACGGCGGGGGCAGCGCCTCGCCGCGTTTTGATCCGGGGCAGGCGCTGGTGGCCCCGGCCCTGACCTATAATGACGCGCCGCACCTGGCCGCCATACTCAACACCCACCCCGACCTTGACCACATGGGCGGCTTGCTGCACATACTGCGCGTTTTTCGTGTGGATCACCTGCTGGACAACGGGCGCGAAGGCAAGGGCAGCTGGGGCGAACAGTGGCGCGCGGCGCGCACGGCCCACCACAGCCGCGCCCTTGTGCGTGGGGATGTTCTGACGCTGGGCAAACCGTCTCTTGGTCTGCGCCTGGAAATTCTGCACCCTCCAATGAACGAGTGGGACGCATGGCAAGGCAACGATGCCTCTGTGGTGGCCCGACTGACCCAGCATGGCCGTGGTCTGGCCCTGTTTTTGGGAGATGCGGAACGCCCGGTGCTGCGCCGCCTGCTCGATAACGGGGATGACCTGCGGGCGGAGGTTGTTGTTGCGCCGCACCACGGCTCCGCCACTGGATTCTTGCCGGAATTTTATGCGGCGGCGCGGCCCGGCCTTGTGATCGCTTCGTGCGGATTCGAAAACCGCTACGGCTACCCTTCGCAATCGCTGCGCGAGTGGTGCGCTGCCGCGAGAGCCCCGCTATATTACACAGGACGTGACGGCGCTGTGCGGATTATCTGGCCCTCGCGGGGCGACAGCCTTGGCCCGCCAGCCGTTCATTCCGCGCGGCCCTGAACGCATACACCCCGGCAGCCTTTGCGGGCAACCGGGGTGCATCAGGAGGAACAACAACGCCTCTTGCAGGTCTTACCTATTTTTTAAGCCAGGCTTCTACCATCTGGGGATTTTCCTTCATGAAGCGGCGGGCGTTTTCCAGAGGATCTGCGCTCTTTTCCTGATTCCAGTTCATGAGCCTCTGGAGCTGGCTTGGATCTTCGTACCGGAAGTTGCTCAAAAAGGCCCAGGCATCAGGGTGATCCTTTTTCAGACCTTTGCGGCCAACCTTGAAAATGCCTTCTTCCTTGCCCAGGCTGCCCAGCGGATCATCCAGATAATGCATCTGCCAGCGGCCAAACATCCAGTGGGGCGACCAGGCCGTCACCACAATCCACTCCTGCTTGCGGAGGGCCTCGGCCAGGCTGGAGGTCATGATGGTTCCACTGCCCTCCACAAGCTGCAACTTCTTGATGCCATAATCTCTCATGGCTTTTTCCGTAAGCTGCATCAGGCCGGAACCGGGATCAATGCCCACAATGCGCCCATTGAACTTGTCCGCGTTGGCGTCCAGTTCATCAATGGACTTGAGCGGCACAAAGTCCGGCACAGCCAGCCCCAGACGCGCGCCGCCCACAAGCTTGCCCAGCATTTCCACCTGGTTTTTCACCTTGCCGTACATGGCGGCGTGGGTGTCGGGCAGCCATGCCGTCACCATGGCATCGGCATCGCCGGTAGCAATACTTGTCCATAATATTGGCTGGGTAACGGGCAGCAATTCCACCTTGTAACCGAGCTTGTCTTCCAGCACGGCCTTGGCAAGATTGCTGGAGGCAGTGGCGCAATCCCATTCTACATAGACAATTTTAAGGGTTTTGTTCTGTTTGCTGCCGGCAGCGGCCTGAGCAGGCCACGCCCACAAAACCATGATGGCAAGAACCATTATAAAAAGTCTGCGTGTCATTGCGTCCTCCCGTCTAGTTTTGTCCGGCGCATTTTTGCGCCAACGCACGAAAGAGGCGATCGAGTGTGATTGCCACGATAACAATTCCAAGCCCGGCTTCAAAGCCATTTCCTATCTGCAATCTCTGGATTGCTTTCCAGACTTCACCGCCAAGGCCGCGCGCGCCGATCATGGCGGCAATGACCGCCATGGAAAGCGCCAGCATGATCGTTTGGTTCACGCCTGCCACAATGGTGGGCATGGCAAGGGGCAGCTCAAGCTTGCGCAGGCGCTGCACACGCGTGAGGCCGAAGGCCTCGGCGCATTCCACAAGGTCTGCAGGAATCTGCCGGATGCCCAGGCAGGTAAGGCGAATGGCTGGCGGCACGGAAAAGACCACCGTTGCCACCACGGCGCTTACCTTGCCGATGCCGAAAAAGGGAATGGCGGGGATAAGATACACAAATGCGGGCATGGTCTGCATAACGTCCAGCACGGGCATGATGATCTGCCTGCCCCAGCGCGATACTGCCGCCAGAATGCCGCAGGGAACCCCCAGCAACACGGAAAGCAAGGTTGCGGAAAGCACCAGGGCAAGCGTGCTCATGGTCGGTTCCCACAAGCCAAGATTCCACAGCAGGGCAAAGCCCAGCATGGAAAAGGCGGGCAACTTGATGCTGCGCGTGGCCCACCAGCACACAAGGCCCAGCAGGATGATGAACAGCCAGGGCTGAGGCAGCATGAGCAGGTTTTCAAAGCCGTCCAGCAGCTTGCCCATTGCCGCAGAACCTGCACGGGTAAAATCCGAGCAGGTTTCCACCAGAAAATCTACGGAGGCGTCAATGCTCTCGGCCAGAGGAATTCTAGGCAGCATTTTGACCTCCCGCTTCCATGCCCTCCACCATTGCCGCCAGCAGCAGGCCGCGCACGATGACGCCCTGGAGCCTCTGCCGCTCGTCAACAACGGCCAGCGGATAAGGAAGCTCAGCCATGATGGGCAT
>NZ_DASQOG010000045.1:0-13505 GCF_035644575.1 Desulfovibrio sp.
GCCCGGCTGAACGCAAAGACAGTGGCCTGCAAGCACGGCAGCCGCCACAATTGCTGAAACCTTGTTCATTACACGTCTTCCTCCTTCTTATACCTGTCGCGCGGGGTGCGCGTGGGCTTTTCGCAGGGGATTGCTGCACAATCTTTTAGTGTGCTATGTAATACAAAAAAGTGTTACAGAGTGGGCGCACGTATACAGCAAAAGGGCGCAAGGATGACGCCCATCTTGTTGATTTATGTTATTTTTTAAAAAATTGTAACACAAGCTATAGCTTGTCTAAGGTACAGTCAAGCTTGTGATACCATGAATATCTGCAAGAATGCCCGCGTGGTATGCTGGCAAGAGAGGGGGGATTGTACCTGGCAGGGAAGCTGCTGGATCAGCCTCCCTGCCGGACTCAGGGGTATATGCTTGGCGCGGAGCCTTTAGAATTTGTAGATAAAGCTCATGTTGACGTTCCAGGCGTCCTGGGTGGTGACGCCGCCCATACGAGCGCCGCTTGTGGTGCTGTAGCCGCCCCAGACATCCTTGGACTGGTCAAGCCACAGGGCAATGTAGTTGGCTTCCACCAGAATTTTGAAGTTGTCGTACATCTGGTAGGTGGAGGTGACGCCAAATTCCGCAGCGTAGTCCCGCGAGGTCAGGTACAGGCCGTAGTAGTTGGCCGTGTTGAAATCGCCCATGCTGCCGGGGGTCACATCGGGGCGGAAGAGGGTCTGCCCGTCCACATCCTTCTGTCCCTTGATATACTTGGCCATGGTGGGGCTGTTGGTGCCGCCAAGCAGATTGGCGTGGAAGGTGTGTTTAAGCTTGTCCAGAAAGCTCACGTCCTTTACGCGTGCGCCCACGCCCCAGGTTCCCACAAAGGTGGAGCCAAGCAGGGTATCGCGCCCAAGGGTAAGGGTGCCAAGCGTGCCGAAGCTGTCCAGCCCGTTGGTGCTTTCGTTGTTGGCTTCAATGGTGGGCATGCGCTCGGAGCCGTTTTTCACGTTGCCGTCGTCGCCGCTTGTATACCAGCCGTAGATACCGGGCACACCCCAATCCATGCTGTATTCTGCCAACAGGGAGCCGTACCAGCCCTTGCGGTTCAGGGTTTCAACGCCTGTGTCCGACTGCCCGTAGTTAAAGCTCCACGCCAGCCGGAAGGGGTTCCAGGCCACGGCTTCGCCCGTCAGGCCTGTCCAGAAAATGGTGGAGTAGGCATTGGCGATCTGACGCCCGACCTTGCCGTTGCTGAGGGCATAGGTGGCAGGGGCTACGCCCAGCGCGCCCGCGCCATCGTTGTTTTTGCCGTAAAAATCATTGTTCTTGCGAAAGGTATTGCTGCCGAACGCGCCCACAAGGCCCCAGGGCGTGATGTTGACGCCTTCAAAACGCAGGGGAGCGGTAAGGCCGAAAAGATCAAAGTTGTCCAGATAGTTCTGTGGAGAATTGTCATTGCCGGCCCAGTTGTCATTGTAGGCGCGCGCCCAGAATCCTGTGAGCGAGAGGTGTTCGTTCACGGGCACGGAAACCGTTATGCCTGCGGTGTCGGCGTCAAAGGCCTGCGATGCTTCGGTCACGTAGTCTGGCAAATAGATGCGCTGAATGCCCATGCGAATCTTTACATCGGTTTGCGGCATGGTCCAGTCAAGGTAACTGTGCTTGATCTTGATGACGTTGTTGCCGTCCGCCCCCAGGGCCGCGCCGGACTTGTTGCCGGACTGCCCCCAGTACTGGCGGCCAATTTCAAAGTATACGGTGCCGGAAAGCGCTTCTGATGCCACGGCGTCAAGCTGAAGGCGCACACGCGACTTGGACTCGAACTGGTCTTCATTATAACGGCCCCAACCTGTGGTGCGATTGGCCTGAGTGCCGTTGACGGAGCGCCCCCGTTCCATAAAATTGCCGCCGCCGCCATATTCAAAATTCATGATCCAGACGCCCTTGGTCTTGAAGTCCACAGCCTGCGCAGTGGCGGCAAGGCCCGGCAGCAAGGCTGCGGCAGCTAGAAGCGATAAGACTTTTTTCCGCATCGTTCCCCCGATAGTGACGTAAGATTTCATATGGACACGTTTTATAAGTTCGTGCTACTGGATTTGCTTGCAACGGCGATGTTATCTTTGCAGAAAAAGTGCTACCACTGTCAACCCCTAAATCTGCCTCGCCGCATGGAGCGCGATATGCGAAAAATCGGTTTTGTACTGGCGGCCCTGATCTGCTGCCTGAACATATCCGCCTGCCAGAATGATGAAAAATCCACTGCCCAGGTGCAGCGTACTGAAATGGTCTACGCCAGCACCAAGGACATCCGCATCATCAATCCCCATCTCTACTCCGGGGAAATGGCCGCCCAGAATATGGTGTTTGAACCGCTGGTAGTGAATACCCCCGAGGGTGTGAAGCCCTGCCTTGCCGAAAGCTGGGAAATTTCACCCGATGGCCGCGTGTACACATTTCATCTGCGCAAGGGCGTGGCCTTCACAGACGGCGCACCTTTTGACGCTGCCGCCGTCAAGCTGAACATGGACGCCATTGTTGCCAACAAGCCGCGCCACGCATGGCTTGATATGGTTAACGAAATCGAGCGCAACGAAGTTGTGGATACGCATACCTACAGGCTTGTGCTCAAGCATCCGTATTACCCCACTCTTGTGGAGCTGGGTCTTGTGCGGCCTTTCCGCATGATTTCGCCCAACTGCTTTATCAACGGTCAGACCAAGGACGGCGTTTCCGGCTATGTGGGCACTGGCCCCTGGGTGCTGACCGAACATAAGGACAAGCAGTACGCGCTGTTTACGGCCAACAAGAACTACTGGGGCGCGCAGCCCAAGCTGCAGGCCGTGCGCTGGCGCGTCATGCCTGACCATCAGACCATTATGCTTGCCCTGCAAAAAGGTGAAATTGATCTGGTTTTTGGCGCAGACGGCGACATGCTCAACATGGATGCCTTTAACGCGCTGCAAAAAGAAGGCAAGTACGCCACCCTTATCAGCAAGCCCATCGCCTCACGCGCCATCCTGCTCAACGCGCACCAGCCTGTGACCAAGGACCGGGCGGTGCGCATGGCCCTGCAATACGCGGTTAACAAGCAGGCCATTGTGGACGGCGTGCTGAACGGCACGGAAAGCGTGGCCGACACGCTTATTTCGTCCACTGTACCCTATTGCGACCTTGGCCTGCCCGTGCGCGTCTATGATCCGGCCAAAGCCGAAGCCATGCTTGAGGCCGCTGGCTGGAAGCTCGGCCCCGATGGTCTGCGCGCCAAGGACGGGCAAAAGGCCATAGTGCGCCTGTATTACAATTCGCAGAACGCGCAGGAGCGCACCCTTGCCGAATATGTGCAGAGCGACCTGAAAAAGGTCGGCATTGAAATGAAGATCATCGGCGAGGAAAAGCAGGCTTTTCTTGACCGTCAGCGCACTGGCGATTTTGAACTGCAATACTCGCTTTCGTGGGGAACCCCTTACGACCCGCAGTCCTACCTTTCATCCTGGCGCATCCCCGCGCACGGCGATTATCAGGCGCAGGTGGGCATGGAACGCAAGGAATGGCTGGATAAAACCATCACCCAGCTCATGATCGAGCCAAATGAAGCCACCCGCACGGCCATGTACAAGGAAATTCTGACCTACGTGCATGACGAGGGCGTGTATATTCCCATTTCATACTCGCGCACCAAGGCAGTGCATTCCAAAGCATTGCAGGGCGTTGGATTCGGCGTGTCGCAGTACGAAGTACCCTTTGAAAAAATGTATTTCGAGAACACCCCCGCCCGCTAGAAAGCAGGCACAGTTCAGGGGCGCGGCTTTGCACAGCGCGAGGCCGTGCCCCATGCTCCACATATATGAAAGCATACATTCTACGCCGCCTTTTGCTGACAATCCCGCTTTTGCTGGGGATTTCCTTTGTTTCATTTGTCATCATCCAGCTCAGCCCCAGCGATCCGGCCGAGGTGGCAGTCCGCGTCAATGAGATAGTGCCCACGGATGAAGTGCTGGCGCTCACGCGTGAGCAGCTTGGCCTCAACAAGCCTTTTCTGACGCGCTATGCGGACTGGATGTGCGCCGTTGCGCAGGGTGATCTGGGCAGGCGCTATGTGGACAACAAGCCCGTTGCGCAGGAACTGGCCCGGGCCTTGCCCCCCACCGTGTGGCTGGCGCTGACGGCAACGCTCTTTATGGCGGTGTGCAGCGTGGCTATGGCTTTTGCGTGCGCCATGTACGAGGGGCGCACCGTGGATTACCTGTTGCGGAGTTTCATTTTTCTTGGCACGGCCACGCCCGGTTTCTGGGCCGGGCTGCTGCTCATGTGGCTCTTTTCCGTCAAGCTCAACTGGTTGCCCACCAGCGGCATGCAGGGCGCAAGCTCGGTCATTCTGCCCGCAGCGACACTCTCCTTGTCCTATATTTCCACCTATGCGCGGCTTCTGCGTAATAGCATGGTGCTGAACAAGCAGAAGGCTTCCGTGCTCTATGCGCGGGCAAGGGGCCTCACGCGGGGCATGATCTGGCGTCATATATTTCTCAATTCCCTGCAATCCACCCTGACCGGGCTCGGTATGTCGCTGCCAAAGCTCATGGCCGGAACTTTTGTGGTAGAAACCATTTTCGCCTGGCCCGGCCTCGGCTGGCTGTGCGTCACCGCCATTTTTAACCGCGATTTCCCCGTTATTCAGGCCTATGTGCTGCTGATGGCCGTGATGTTTGTGGGCTGCAACCTGCTAGTGGACATCTTGTGCGCAGTCATTGATCCGCGCCTGCGCGCCAGGGGACAGGCATGAGGGTATGGCGGCGGCTGCGCAACGACCCTGTGGGCATGATCTGCCTGTGCTTTCTGCTTGCCGTGGCGGCGCTTGCCCTGTGCGCGCCCCTGACGGCTCCGTGGGACCCCACGGCCATTGATGTGAGAAACAAATTTGCGGCATGGTCGCTGGCGCATCCCCTTGGCACAGACCAGCTCGGCAGGGACGTATTGTCCCGGCTCATCTGGGGCGGACGCGCCACCCTGGGCTTTTCGTTGCTCACAATGGGCATAACCCTTGTTATCGGCAGCGGATTGGGCATTGTGGCTGGTTTCTGTCGCGGCAAGGTTGACGAAACCATCATGCGCTTTTGCGATGTGATGATGTCCTTCCCCAGCGAGGTACTCATTCTGGCCATTGTGGGCATGCTTGGGCCGGGGCTTGGCAATGTGGTCATTGCCAGCGTGATTGCCAAGTGGCCCTGGTATTCGCGCATGGTTCGCTCTGTGGTCATGCAGTATACGGACGTCAACTATGTGCGCTTTGCCCGCGTGGCGGGTTGCGGCATGTGGCACATCTTCCGCAGGCATTTGCTGCCCGGTGCGCTGGGCGAAATCATTGTGCTGGCAACGCTCGATACCGGGGCGGTGATCCTGTCGGTTTCAGCTTTGTCCTTTCTTGGTCTCGGCGTGCAGCCGCCCACGGCGGAGTGGGGCGCCATGCTCAGCGACGCCAAGGACGTCATGTCCATGTATCCGCAGCAAATGCTGCCCGCAGGGCTGACAATCCTGCTGGTTGTGGCGTCCTTCAATTTTTTGGGCGACAGCCTGCGCGATGCCATTGACCCCGCCCACACCACCTTGCAGGGGGTGAACCCGTGAGCGCGTTCACTACGGATTGCCAGAAGCAGGTACAGACTTGCGGTACCGCGCCCCTTGTGCCCCATGTGCTTGATGTGCGCGATCTGCGCGTGGTGCAGCGCGCAAACGGGCAGGAGCTTGTGCGTGGCGTGAACTTTACGCTTGCCGCCGGGGCCTGCCTTGGCATCGTGGGCGAGAGCGGCAGCGGTAAAACCCTGACCTGCCGCAGCATCATGGGCCTGTTGCCGCCCACGCTTGCGGGCGAGGGCACGGCTATTTTTAACGGGATTGATCTTGTGCATGCCCCTGCGGAGCAGCTGCGCCAGCTTCGGGGCAGCAAGATTGCCATGGTCCTGCAACAGCCCATGACAGCCTTTGACCCTCTGTACACCATGGGGGCGCAGTTTAGGGAAACCCTGGCTGCGCATGGAGCATACACCGCCGGGCAGGCAGATGATCTGGCCGTAACCATGTTCGGGCGTGTGCGCCTTGACGCGCCGCAGGAAGTCTTGCGCAGCTACCCGCACGAGCTTTCGGGCGGCATGCTGCAGCGCTGCATGATTGCCCTGGCATTGGCCCTTGAGCCGCAGCTCATCATTGCAGACGAGCCAACCACCGCTCTTGATGCGGAAACGCAGTTTGAGGTCGTGCAACGGTTTCTGGAACTGCGGGCACAGTGCAATACCGCCATGATCTTTGTTTCGCACGATCTGGGCGTGGTGCAGCGGCTGGCAGATGCCGTGCTTGTGATGAAGGATGACTGCTGCGTGGAATACGGCCCTGCGGAAACCGTGTTTAACGCGCCGCAGCACGAATATACGCAGTATCTCATCCGCACGAGGCTTGCACTGACGCGGGGCTTTGAAGCCATGCTGGAGCGCGCCCATGCTTGAGGTAAGAAATATCTGCAAAAGCTATGGCAAGGGCGGTTTGTGGAATCCCGTGCCAAAGCCTGTGCTGCATGACGTGAGTTTTCACATCCCCGTGGGCGCGACCGTGGGGCTGGTGGGCGAAAGCGGCAGCGGCAAAAGCACGCTGAGCCGCATTGTGCTGGGGCTGGAACGCCCAAACAACGGCACAGTGCTGCTTGAAGGGCAGGCTGTGCCCCAGTGGCTGCGGCGCAATCCTGGCCGCATGAGCGTGGTTTTTCAGGATTACACCACCTCGGTCAATCCGGCCTACACCATCCGCAGCATCATCCGCGAGCCTCTGCTGGCCTGCGGCAGAGGCGCTGGTTCGGACAGAGCAGTGCTCACGCTCATGGACCGCGTGGGCCTTGCCGCAAACCTTGCAGACCGCTTGCCCCACGAGGTCAGCGGCGGCCAGTTGCAGCGGGTGTGCATTGCCCGCGCCATCGCCACGGATCCCCGCTTTGTGGTCTTTGACGAGGCCATCAGCTCGCTGGACGTTTCGGTGCAGACCCGCATTCTTGACCTGCTGCGCGAGCTCAAGGGCAACATGACCTATTTTTTCATAGCGCACGACCTTCAGGCCGTGACCTATCTGTGCGATGACATTCTTTTTATGCATCAGGGCCGCATTGTGGAGCAAGCCGCAGGCACGGGGCTGGCTGGCGTTTCGCACCCCTACGCGCAAAAACTGGTGAGGTCGGCAATTCTGTTTCGTTCAGTCTGGAATGGATAAGCCGCATCAAGACGTTAAAAGTAAAGGAGCAGTTATGAACCGCTACGCCGCAGATACAGCCTGCGCTACCCCGGATGCCATGCCCGTTCCCGGCTCCACGCTTACGGGTCGCATCGAAAACTACTGGTCGCGCCGGGCCGAAAGCTATGGGGAGACACGGCGGCATGAGCTTGCCTGCGAGAAAAAATCCCTGTGGCTGGCGGAAATTCTGCCCCATCTGCCAGAGGCAAGGCCGTTGCGCATCCTTGATGTGGGCACAGGGGCCGGATTTTTTGCCATTCTGCTGGCAGAGCAGGGGCATTGCGTTTGCGGCGTGGACATGAGCCAGGCCATGCTGGACGAAGGCGCGGCCCTTGCCCAGCAGGCCGGGTGCAGCGTGGCCTTTCAGCGCATGGACGCCTGTTGCCTTGAGTTTGAATCCGCCAGTTTTGACGCGGTGATTTCGCGCAACCTCACCTGGACGCTCCAGGATGCCACCGCCGCGTACCGGGAGTGGAACCGCGTGCTGCGGCCTGGCGGTGTTCTTTTGAATTTTGACGCTGACTACGGCTCGGTTTCTTTTCTGGATTTGGCGCATCAGCCGGGCGTTCACGCCCATGCGAGCATTAATGACGACATGATGCTTGAATGCGAAAACATTCGCCGACAGTTGCCGCTCAGTTCCGAATCCCGCCCGGTATGGGACGTGCAGACCCTGCGCAGCTCCGGTTTTTCAGACTGCTGGTGCGACAGCGGCCTGAGCGCGCGCATCTACGCCCACCGTGATGAAACCTACAATCCTGTGCCCATGTTTGCCCTGCGGGCGGTCAAGTAGAGCCAGCGGGGCGGAGTTCGGTTTGAAGCTGCTGCGAAGGGAAATCACCGTTGCAGGGAGGGGTGACTGATGTGCAGTTCCGGCAAGGCAGGCTCTGTTAGCTCCGGCGTGCAGCCAAATACGCAGCAGTGCAGGCGGGAATCGGACGCACTGGGTGCTGTGGATGTTCCACTGTCGGCATACTGGGGCGTACATACGGCCCGTGCGCTGGCTAATTTTCCACTTTCGGGCCGGGCCGTCAGGCCGGAGCTTGTGCTGGCAATGGCGCTCGTCAAGCTGGCCTGCTGCCGCGCCAACGGGGAGCTTGGCTATCTGCCTCAAGCCGAGGCGCAGGCCATTGCCGATGCCTGCCGTGAAGTTGCCGATGGCGGTATGGCTGACTCCTTTGTGGTGGATGCTCTGCAAGGCGGGGCAGGAACCTCCACCAACATGAATGTGAACGAGGTTATCGCCAACCGGGCCGAAGAACTGCTTGGGGGCAGCCTTGGCTCTTACGCCCGCATAGATCCCTTGCGGCACGTGAATTTGCACCAATCCACCAACGATGTGTACCCCACGGCGGTGCGGGTTGCCGCCCTGTTTCTGCTCAAGGATCTGGAGCAGGCCATTGCCGCCCTGCAATCTGCCTTTCAGGAAAAAGAACTGGCCTTTCGCCATATTCTCAAGGTGGGGCGCACTCAGTTGCAGGATGCCGTGCCCGTGACCCTTGGCATGGAGTGTTCTGCCTGGGCGGAATGCCTCTCGCGCGACCGCTGGCGCGTGTTCAAGTGCGCGGAGCGGCTGCGTGTGGTCAACCTTGGCGGCACGGCGGTGGGCACGGGCATAACCGCCCCCCGCAAATACATTTTTCTGGTGATCGAAAAGCTGCGCGAGGTCACGGGGCTGGGCCTTTCGCGGGCAGAAAATCTGGTGGACGCCACGCAGAATGTTGATCCACTGGTTGAAGTTTCCGGCATTCTTAAAGCCCATGCTGTAAATTTATTCAAAATTTGCGGTGATTTGCGTTTGCTTTCATCCGGCCCTTCGGCGGGGATAGGCGAGCTTAAGCTGCCAGCAAGGCAGGCGGGGTCAAGCATCATGCCGGGCAAGGTCAACCCCGTAATCTGCGAGGCCGCATCACAGGCCGCCCTGCGGGTCATGGCCGACGACAGCGCCGTGACCCAGGCCGCATTTCTGGGGCAACTGGAGCTCAACGCATTCATGCCGCTGCTGGCGGATTGCCTGCTTGGCAGCATGCATCTGCTGGCGCAGGCCAATACCATGCTGGCCGAAAATTGCGTGCTGGGCCTTGAGGCTGACGAAGCCGCCTGCGCCCGTCATCTTGGCAGGTCATTTGCCACGGTTACAGCACTTGTGCCGGTGCTTGGCTATGCGCTTGCGGGTGAAATTGCCGCCCAGGCGCAAAAAACAGGGCAGAGCGTGCGCGCTGTGGTGCTGGAGAGGGAGCTGCTGAAAGCGGAGGATGTAGACAACCTGCTCAGCGCAGAGGCCGCAACCGCCCTTGGGCACAGGTAGGGCAACAGGCGGGTAACTTACGCAACAGGAGCTTCTGGCATGAATGAAACACCCAAAAGTCTGCGCCTGCACATCGGCATCTATGGTCGGCGCAATGTTGGCAAGTCGTCCCTGCTCAACGCACTGGCGGGGCAGCAGGTTTCCATTGTTTCCGACACGCCCGGCACAACTACTGACCCTGTGGAGAAAACGCTGGAACTGGCGCCCCTCGGGCCTGTGGTATTTATTGATACTGCGGGCATTGACGATGTGGGCGCGCTGGGCGAGCTGCGCAAGGAGCGCACTCTCAAGGCCCTTGAACGCACGGATGTTGCCCTGCTGGCCGTGGAGCCGAGGCAGTGGGGCGAGTACGAAGATTTTTTTGTGGGCCAGTTGCGTGAGCGCAAAATTCCTTTTGGCGTGGTCTTTGGCAAGTGCGATCTGGCAGCCCCTTCTGCCGGGCAGCTTGGCGGGCTGGATAAGGACGGCATCCGCTGGATGAGCGTATCCGCCATGACAGGCAAGGGCATGGGGCAGGTGCGTGAAGCACTGGCGGCCCTTGCGCCGGAACACTGGTTTGCGGAGCCGCGCCTGCTGGGCGACCTGCTGCCAGCGGGCGAGCTGGCAGTGCTGGTGGTTCCCATCGATCTTGGCGCGCCCAAGGGGCGGCTCATACTGCCGCAGGTGCAGGCCATACGCGATATTCTCGACAGCGATGCCTCCTGCATGGTGGTGAAAGAGCGGGAACTGGCACCTGCGCTGGCCCGGCTGAACAAAAAGCCCGCTCTCGTGGTCTGCGATTCGCAGATTGTGCTCAAGGCCGTGGCCGACACGCCGCCAGATATCCCGCTGACCACATTTTCCATTCTCATGGCCCGGTTCAAGGGCGATCTGGCGGCTTTTGCCAGGGGCGCTGCTGCCATAGACCAGTTGCAGCCCGGCGATGCCGTGCTGGTGTCCGAGGCCTGCGGGCATCATCCTTCGGCGGACGACATTGGGCGGGTCAAGATACCGCGCTGGCTCAGACAATACGCCGGGGGAGACATCCGCGTGGATAATCTGGCTGGGCGGGATTTCCCCGACGATCTCAGCCCCTACAGGCTCATAATTCACTGCGGAGCCTGCACCTTCAATCGGCAGAGCATGCTTGCGCGCCTGGGGCGCGCCCATGAGCAGGGGATTCCCATGACCAACTATGGGCTGGCTATCTCGCATGTGCAGGGTGTGCTGCGCAGGGTTCTTGAGCCTTTTCCCGCTGCCCTGGCGGCTTTTGACGCCGCTTCACAGGCCTGAGCGGGGAGTGCGTCTGAAATCCGGTTGTGGGCAAAACAAGCTAACTATCGTAATTAACAAATGTTAAAGTATAGGCGGAGCAAGGAGGTTCCTTTTTGCTAAATAAAATATTGTTACGTAATTGACAAAAGTGTTACCAGGGAGCAATCTGCTCAAAACACTGTGCGCACATGCCGTACTGTCATGACTATAGCGGCAACGCTTGCGTGGGCGAACACGGCTGGGTGGAATCTTTTTTGGGTGTTTTTTGCTTGTTCAGTGTTACTTTTTTAAATTTTGTAACACATATTCTTAGAACATTGGACATATCGGGCTGCACACGTGCTGGTTTGGCTGGCAGTGGCGGTTTATGGCACAGGATTGGATGGTAAAGCATGCGTCGCGAAGAAATACTTGATCTCCTGTTTGCACAGCCCTTTGAGGCGGTGTGCGAACGTGCCGCCCGTGTGCTGGAAGAAGAAAAAGGCGCGCACGTGCATGTTCGCGGCCTCATAGAATTTTCAAACTCGTGCAGGCGCAACTGCCGCTACTGCGGTTTGCGCTGCGAGAACGGCAAGCTGCGGCGGTACACGCTTGCCAAGGCGGAGGTCATGGCAGCCGCCACGCGCGCCGTTGCCCTTGGTGCAGACACAATTGTGCTGCAATCGGGTGAATACGCCATTGACCCCATGTGGTTGGCCGATGTGATTGACTGCCTGCGCGGCGGGCTCAACGTGCCCGTGACCCTGAGCGTGGGGGAGCATCCGCGCGCGGCATATGCACTGTGGAAAGAAGCCGGCGCAGTGCGCTTTCTGCTCAAGCACGAAACCGCCGATCCATTGCTCTACGAGGCCCTGCATCCTGGGCATGTGCTGGCGGAGCGCATTGCCAGCCTGCGAATTTTGCAGCGGCTTGGCTACGAGATCGGCTCCGGTTTTATGGTGGGCCTGCCCGGCCAGAGCCTGAACTCGCTGGCAGACGACATTATTCTGGCCCGCAGGCTTGGGGTTTCCATGTGCGGGGCCGGGCCGTTCATTCCGCAGCACGACACGCCGCTTGGCGCGTATCCTGCGGGCAGCGCGCAGCTTGCCCTGCGCGTGATGGCCGTCATGCGCATTGTCATGCCCTGGGCCAACATTCCCGCCACTACGGCCCTGGCAACGGTGGACGCTCAGGGCGGGCAGCGCAACGGCCTGCTGGCGGGCGGCAATGTGCTCATGCCCTCGTTTACGCCGCAAGCTCACGGCAGTCAGTACTGCATTTACGACAATAAAAATCGTGTGGACATGCTTGGCGCGCGCAAGGCCATTGAAGGGGCTGGGCGCAGCCATACCCTTGCCCACGGGCAGGAGCCAGAGGCGCAGGATGTTGTTTCAGGCCTTGTGCCCTGTGCAGCTTCGGGGGCGTCTCACGCATCGGCCTAGGCCCTAATTTACTTGCAGAATCACCGGGCGGACGCAAATGCGCCGCTGTGAACAAATCAACCTGTTACCCGCCAGGAGGCTGTAATGCCGCGCATTGAAATGGAACACATCGCGTACGAGCTCAATGTGCCCCCCCAGGGCGCGGACGGCGACAAGATGTTTTTTGTGCAGATTGATCCCGAAAAATGCATCGGCTGCGATTCCTGTCAGGAATACTGCCCCAGCGGCGCCATTTATGGCGAAACCGGCCTGACGCACAAGATTGCCCACCCAGAACCATGTATCAACTGCGCCCAGTGCCTGACCCACTGCCCGGAAATGGCCATCTATGAGGTGCAGACCTGGGTGCCGGAGCTGCAAAAGAAGTTGCAGGACAAAAGCGTCAAATGCATTGCCATGCCTGCGCCTTCTGTGCGTTACGCTCTTGGCGAAGCCTTTGGCCTCGCACCCGGCAGCGTTACCACGGGCAAAATGCTGGCGGCCCTCAAGCAGCTTGGCTTTTCCAACTGCTGGGATACGGAATTTGCCGCTGATGTCACCATCTGGGAAGAAGCCTCGGAATTTGTGGAGCGCCTCGGCGCAAAGCGCGATCTGCCGCAATTCACTTCCTGCTGTCCCGGCTGGCAAAAGTATGCGGAAACCTTCTATCCCGACCTGTTGCCGCATTTTTCATCCTGTAAGTCGCCTGTGGCCATGAATGGCCGCCTTGCCAAAACCTATGGCGCGGAAAAGGCCAAGTACGACCCCAAGAGTCTGTATACTGTTTCCATCATGCCCTGCGTAGCCAAAAAGTACGAAGGCCTGCGCCAGGAATATGCACAGAATGACCTGCGCGATATCGACGCCACCCTGACCACGCGCGAACTGGCCTACATGATCCGTCAGGCGGGCATAGATTTTGACAAGCTGCCCGATGGCCAGCGCGACAGCCTCATGGGCGAATCCACCGGCGGCGCGACCATTTTCGGCGTGTCTGGCGGCGTTATGGAAGCGGCCTTGCGCTATGCCTATCAGGCCGTAACCGGCAAGCGCCCGGAATCGTGGGATTTCAAGCAGGTGCGTGGCCTCAAGGGCCTGAAGGAATATACGGTAACCGTCAACGGCATTGAACTGCATCTGGCGGTTGTGCATGGCGCAAAACGCTTTGCCCAGGTGTGCGATGAAGTGCGGGCGGGCAAATCGCCGTATCATTTCATTGAATTTATGGCCTGCCCCGGCGGGTGCGTGTGCGGCGGCGGGCAGCCCATCATGCCCAATGTGCTGCAAAGCGCGGA
>NZ_DASQOG010000046.1:0-5197 GCF_035644575.1 Desulfovibrio sp.
AATGGATTCGGGGGCGAGTTGTTCTTCCTCGGCCAGATTGGTGAGGTGTTTGTCCAGCAGGCCGCTCAGAGCGGAATTCTGCGAACGAAAAGATGCAGACATGGTTGTGCCTCGCGGGTTGCGACGCAGGGCGCAAAAAAAAGCCACAAGCAGCGGAACAGCGTCGTGGCCGCGGCTTCCCTACGGCAGTGCGAACTGCGTCAGGTTCATAGGGTCTGGGTTTATCCCACTCTCAGCCGCCAAACCTTGCGATCCGCGGCTCCCCTAGCACTGGTTAGATCAATACTCTGTATGCCATCTGCTGTAAAGCCCGCCTTGCCATGCCTTGCATTTACCTGTTCCGGCTGGCATAGACGAGGCATGGCAAGAAAACGTTTTTTGAGTCCCTTCACCTGGCCGGTGTTGTCATTCCTTGCGGTTATCGCTGCGGGGTCAGTACTGCTCGGTCTGCCTGCGAGCTGGGCCCGGGGCCAGAGCATCAGCCCCATAGACGCCTGCTTTCTCGCAACCTCGGCTGTCTGCGTTACCGGTCTTTCGCCGCTGGACATAAGCGAGGTGCTCAGCCCTTTCGGCAAGGGGGTGCTGCTGTGCCTCATCCAGACTGGCGGGCTGGGGGTCATGACCTACACCAGCATTATTTTTTTGCTCTGGCGCAATAACGTGCCCTTCAATAGCCGCGAGGCCGTGAGTCAGGCCCTGCTCTGGGGCGATTTCAGCATCGCTGCTTTTTTGCGGCAGGTGCTGGGGCTTGTATTTGGCATCGAGGCTTTGGCCGCATTCCTGCTGTGGTTGTATGACCCTGTTTTTTTCTATCCGTTCAGCGCCCTTTTTCATGCTGTTTCTGCCTTCTGTAACGCAGGCTTTGCCCTGAGCACAACCAACCTGGCGATTTTTCGGGATGACGTGGTCGTTAATGCCGTCATTGCGGCCAGTGTCGTGCTGGGCGGCTTAGGCTTTGGCGTGCTGCGGGAATTTCTGGGCATCTGCACGGGAGGGCGCATGGGTGCGCCTGTGCGCCGACTCAGCCGCTACAGCCGCCTGGTGGTAAAAACAAGCCTTATGCTCATAGTAGTGGGCTGGGCAGCCATGTTTGCCATCGAGTTCTGGCGGGGAAGCGTGCCGAGAACCGTGGATGGATGCGCCGACCTTGCCATCACCATGTTTTTTCACTCGGTGGTGGCGCGTACCGCAGGCTTTAGTTCCATTGATCTCGCCGTGCTGGGCGATGCCACATTGCTGGTGTTGATAGCCCTGATGTTTATCGGCGGTGGCCCCGGTTCGTGCGCAGGCGGTATCAAGGTTGTGACTTTTCGTGTGCTTGCGGGCTACATAGCAGCACAGTTCCGGGGCGACAGCCAGATTGTGCTGGAAGGACGCGGTGTCTCGGCAGAGAACGTCAGCCGGGCGCTGACCCTGTTTTTTGCCTACTCCATGCTCGTGGGGATTTCTGTTTTTCTGCTTGCCATCACGGAAGGCGACGTTATTGCCGGAGCAGGCACCCAGGCCGCGCCCTTTTTACGCCTGCTGTTTGAAGAAGTTTCGGCTCTCGGCACCGTGGGGCTTTCGGTCAATCTGACGCAGGATTTGAGTTCTGCGGGCAAGGGAATCATAATTTTCAGCATGTTTGCGGGCCGGGTGGGCATTTTGAGCCTGCTTATGGCGGTGCAGAGCCTGCGGTCAAAAAAGGCCTACAGCGTGGCAGAGGCTCAGCTTCCCATAGGGTAGGTTGGCTTGTCCGGTCATGGCCTGACGGTCAGAGAGGTATTTATGGCGGAAAAGAAACTGGAAATCGGCGTTATCGGCCTTGGCAAATTTGGCCTGCGCATGGCGTCCACCCTTGTGTCGTTGGGGCATACCGTGCTTGGAATTGATATGTCCGAGGCCAGGGTGCAAAGGGCGGAAGAAGCGCTGGATACCGTATACAAGGCCGATGCCACCAATATTGCCGTGCTGCGGTCGCTGCACGTGCAGGATCTGGACTGGGTTGTGATCAGCGTTGGGGAAAGCGTGGAGCAGTCGCTGAGCATCACCCTCAACGTGCAGGAGCTGAACGGCCCCAAGATATGGGTCAAAGCCTCCAATGAGGAACACAAAAAAATTCTGCAACGCCTGCACGTTACCCGCGCCATGGTGCCGGAAACCGAAGCTGCCGTCATGGCGGCCCATCAGTTGACCCACCCCGGCATGCTCGACCTTATCCCCAAGTACGGCGGCATTGCCATTCAGGAACTGCGCGTGGATGCGTGGGATGGGAAAACCCTCATTGAATTGAACCTGATACAGCAGTTCAATGTCATGGTCATGGGTATTCGTCCGGCGGGAAAAAACGCCTTTGTTTTTGTGCCGCCCGCCACAACAGTTCTGCACAAGGGCGACTCTCTTGTGGTGGCGGGAAAGGCCGATTCCATGCGCATGCTCAAGCCCTGAGGCATGACGGAACCGTTTCGGAATGCATCCTGTCGCCTAGCATATTCTCGGATATGAACAAAAACGGCCTTCCCCTGAACTGGAGAAGGCCGTCTTTTATACGCTATCCCTGGCGGGCAGGACGTGGTTTGCCCACATAGAAAATGAACGCGCCCAGCATGACAATGACAGCGCCGGACAAGGCGCTTTTTTCCGCGCCGGAAAAGGCGATGAGGCAGAACATGCATGCGCCGAGCGATGCCGCCACCTTGAGCCATGCGGCCCGGTTGCGCAGGCCATACCGCTTGAGCAGAGCCAGAGCAGAGTAATAATAGGCCGGGAGCGTCAGCAGCACGGCCACGCTGGTAATGCTGTTGAACAGATCCTGAGTGTCGCCGGAGCGGCTGACAACCATCATCAAAAGCAGCATGGCGCTCATCATGCAGGCTGAAAGAATCAGCCCCGCCACGGGCTGACCCTTGGTGTTTTTTCTGCCAAAAATGGGCGGCAGGGTGCCGTCCTGCGCGGCGCGGCAGCCAGCGTTGGAAACCAGCATTATCCATGAGCCCAGTGAGGCCAGGCAGGCAAAGGCGGTCACTGCCGAAACCATGTCCGGCACCAGATGGGCCAGGGGCAGCCCTGCGCAGATATGGCCCATGGCCAGCGAAAAGGGCGCGCCGGATTCCGCCATCTGCTTTGCGGGAAACATGCCCGATATGGCCGTGCAGGAAAGTATGTAGACAAACCCGGCCAGAGCCGTGCCAATGAGGGTGGAAAGCGGAATGTTGCGCTTGGGGTTTTCCACCACCGCTGTGTTTACCGAGGCGCTTTCAATCCCTATGAAGCTCCAGATGCAAAGCACAACGGCGCTCATGACGGAACTGCCCGCAGGCTTGCCCCCGGCAAGCCAGTTGGCGGAAAACACCGCAGGGTCAAAATACAGCCAGCCCACGGTACCCGTGATGAATACGGGGATCAGCAGCAGGACGACCCCAATGGAAACAAGTCTGCCTATCCAGGCCGCGCCAAGAATGTTCACACCTGTGAATATCCAGATGAGGGCCAGAGATGCAACGCCTGCCCACAGGGGATGCTCCAGCGCGGGAAAGAATACCGAAAGATAATCCACACCGGTTATGGCTACGGCCAGATTGCCTATCCAGTTGGCATGATAATAGAGCAGGCCCGTCTGATAGCCCAGCTCCGGCCCGATTTCGCTGGCATAGGCAATGGGGCCGCCTTCCTGCGGGTCTTCCATGCCCAGCCGTGCAAATACATAGGCCAGCCCCATGGCGCCCAGCACGGCCACAAGCCAGCCGATGAGCGATATGCTGCCGATGCCCGCAAGGTTTGCGGGCAAAAGAGCAATGCCAGATCCCATCATGTTGCCAGCTACCACAGTTATGCAGGCGAAAAGGCCAAGTTTTTTCGTGCCGGGCGTAGTCATGGCTGCCGTCCTTTTGCTGCGGTTAAAAAACGCTCCCCGGCGTTTCGGGGCAAAAATCAGCGGGTGTGGCTACTTTTTTACGCACAAGACGCTGAAGTATTTTTTGCCGTCGCGTTCTATGCGTTCAACGCCGTGGATGTCGCTTTCATAACCGGGAAAGGCATTCTCAAAGTTCTGGCGCGCCTCAAGGTAGGCAAATATGGGTTCCGCAACCTCGTTCATGATTTCGCCGCCCATCATGACGGGAATGCCTGGCGGATAGGGCACAATCATGACAGCTGGGACGCGCCCGCGCAGGTCGGCCAGTTCCACATATTCCACATTGTGGCGCACCACTTCATGGTAGGCCTCCGCAGGCCGCATGACCTGATCGGGGATGCCCTGAAAGGCTGCCTGCATCTTGTCCAGCAGCTTGTGCTCGCGGAAGTGGCGGTGGATGGCGTTGCTGTGGTCTCTAAGGCCAACGCCCTTGTATGTCTCAGGAAAGGCGGCGTAGAGATCGGGCAGGGCAACGCTCAGCGGGGCATTGGCGTCATAGAGCTGCTTGAATTTGAGCAGGCCCGAGATGAGCGCCCCTTCCTTGGCCTTGGTGGTGCCGATGGAGTTGAGCAGCAAAAAGGAATAATAGTCGGTTTTTTCGCACACCACGCGGTGCCGTATCAGGTAGTTGGTGACAATGGCAGCAGGAATGCCCATATCCGCCATTGTGCCGTCTTCCGCAAGGCCGGGCGTGATGAAGGTCAGCTTGATGGGGTCAAGCATGACGTAGTCCGGCTCAATATCGTCAAAGCCGTGCCAGTTGTTGGCGCTGTCCAGCACCCAGGGAAGCTGGTTCTCTGCCAGATACTCGGCGGGCACTTCCAGAAAATCATGCATGCCCTTCTGGTAAGGAACCCTTCTGGGCTGCCACATGCTGAAAAACCAGTCGCCCCTGGCGGTCATTTCCCGCTCCATGAGGGTGATCTTGCGGCGGATGCGAACGGCCTCGGCAATGGTGTCGTGCAGCAGCACCTCGCCGTCGTCGTCCATCATCTTGGTGGCTACATCAAGCGAGGCGATCATGTTGTATTGCGGCGATGTGGAGCCGTGCATCATGTAGGATTCGTTGAGTTCATCGCGGTTGATCCGCACATGCGTGCCGTGCTTTACGTGCAGCATGGAGGCCTGTGAAAAGGCCGTGAGCAGCTTGTGGGTGGACTGCGAGCAGAAAATGGGCGGATGATCGGCCACATTGTCGGCATCCGTCATGCCATAGTGGTTCTCATACATGGGGCTGAAACGGGCGTAGGCGTACCACGCCTCGTCAAAGTGCAGGTTGTCCACGCTCTTGCGGAGCTGCTTCTT
>NZ_DASQOG010000047.1:0-18688 GCF_035644575.1 Desulfovibrio sp.
CAAGGAATTCATGCACTTCGCCACCGAACTGCAGCGCACCGAATGCAAAGTGAACGAACTGTGGGTCTCCACCAAGTGCGGCGAATCCGACACCACCTCCGGTATTGCCGCCAACCCCACTGTTGGCAACGCTTTTGACAAACTGTGGGAAAAGGGCGCCACCACCCTGTTTGGTGAAACCACCGAAATCACCGGCGGCGAGCACCTGGTTATGGAACGCTGCGCCAACGCTGAAGTTCGCGCCCAGTTCAAGGCCTTCTTTGACCGCTACGCCAAGGTTGTGGACGACCACAAGACGGACGACCTGAGCGACTCCCAGCCCACCAAGGGCAACATTGAAGGCGGCCTGACCACCATCGAAGAAAAAGCCTTGGGCAATGTGCAGAAGATTGGCCGCAAAGCGCCTGTCATCGGCTGCCTCGACAAGGCTGAAATGCCCACTGGCCCCGGCCTGTGGTTCATGGATTCCTCTTCCGCCGCTGCCGAAATGGTCACCCTTTGCGCTGCCTCCGGCTTTGTGGCGCACTTCTTCCCCACGGGCCAGGGCAACATCATCGGCAACCCCATCCTGCCCGTGATCAAGCTTTCGGCAAATCCCCGCACCGTGCGCACCATGAGCGAGCACATCGATGTGGACGTTTCAGGCATCCTGCGCCGCGAAATGGACCTCGATGCCGCTGGCGACAAGCTGCTCGAAATGTTGTTCCGCACCTGCAACGGCCGTAACACCGCCGCTGAAGTGCTGGGCCACAGAGAATTCATCATGACCCGTTTGTACGAAAGCGCCTAAGCTACGCTTTAAAAGAGGCCGACCGTTGCACCGTCAGGGCAGGCCGGCCTCTTTTAAAGCCGTATTAGCCCAAATTTTCACAAATCTGGTGTTTGGCTGTGTTTTTCTTGGCACCCATTTTCCCCCCTTGCCTGATACTGAGGTGGATATGTCGAAAAAAGTATTTTCTTCTCTATATTTCAAAGTTCTTGTAGGCATCGCTCTGGGTATTGCGTTCGGCTTTGTCTCTCCAGATATTGCCGTTAAACTCAAACCCCTTGGCGATGCGTTCATCAATCTTATCAAAATGATCATTACGCCAGTGATTTTCTGCACTGTCGTCGTGGGCATTGCACGCATGGACAGCCTCAAGGCTGTAGGCCGTGTGGGCGGTAAAACACTGCTGTATTTTGAAATAGTTACCACTCTTGCTCTTTTTATCGGTCTGGTTGTTGTACATTTTGTGCAGCCCGGCGCCGGGATTCATGCCGACCCTGCCACCATGGATGCTTCTTCTCTGGGCAAGTTTGCCCACGCCAAGGCGCAGACCACCATGGAATTTGTTATGGGCATCATCCCCCACAGCGTTATCGGCGCGTTTGCAGAGGGCAATCTGCTTCAGGTGCTGTTGTTCTCCGTGCTGTTCGGCATGAGCCTCTCCCATATGTCAGGCAAGCCTAAAGAAGCCATCCTTGGCACACTTGAACGCTTCAGCACTGCATTGTTGGGCGTGGTCAACCTGATCATGAAGCTGGCCCCGGTGGGCGCTTTTGGCGCAATCACTTTTACCATCGGCAAGTACGGCGTTGGCGCGCTGGCTTCGCTGGGCAAGCTTGTGCTCTGCCTCTACGTGACGAGCGCGCTCTTTGTTATCGTGGTGCTGGGCCTTATCTGCAAATTTTCGGGCATCAACATATGGCAGCTCATCTGCTATATGAAGGATGAAATTTTCATCACCCTCGGCACTGCCAGCACAGAAGCCGTGCTGCCCCGCAGCATGGAAAAAATGGAAGCCCTGGGCATCAAAAAATCCGTGGTTGGTCTGGTGTTCCCCACTGGCTACTCCTTCAATCTTGACGGTGCGGCCATCTACCTGACCATGGCGGCATCCTTCATTGCCCAGGCCATGGATATTCACCTCGACATCAGCCATCAGATAACCCTCATGCTGGTGCTGTTGCTCACATCCAAGGGCGGAGCGGGTGTTGCCGGTGCAGCCCTTATTGCCCTGGCTGCCACGCTTTCGGCCACCAACATCATTCCCGTGGTGGGCATGACCCTGGTTATTGGTATTGACCGTGTACTCAACGAAATGCGCGCCGTGGTCAACCTCATCGGTAATTGCGTCGCCACAGTGGCCATTGGCCGCTGGGAAAAGTCCATTGACCTTGACCGGGCCAACAAGGTGCTTCGGGGTGAAATAGACGTCGACCATGTGCTCAACGATGCTGATGCACGTAATGAAATTGCCGCTTCAATGGTCGCAACAGAAGCCGAACCCTGCAAATAGACCCTCTCCATACCCAAGCGAACTGCCTGCCCTTCCGATGCGTCTTTGGAAGGGCAGGCGGCCGTTCATACACAGCGCCCTGCGCCATGGAACATGTTTATGCGTTACGCCATCAACTGTCAGATTGACCGCCTTTCACCTGAAATTGTGCGCCAGTACGCCGATCTGGCCGTTGCGGACATCTGCGACGCCCTGGGCCGCAACGCAGCCCTGCCGTCAGCGCTCAAGCCCTTTAACAACAGCCGCATTCTGGGTACCGCCTATACCGTCAATCTGCCCGCAAGCGAAAATCTGCTGCTGTACTATGCTGTAGACAACGCCCGCCCCGGTGACGTGCTGGTGGTCTCCTGCGCGGGCTATACGGAAAGAGCCGTGGCTGGCGAAATTGTGGCGGCACTTGGCAAGGCGCGCGGTCTGGCAGGCTTTGTCATTGATGGAGCCGTGCGCGATGCCGAAGCCCTGCGGCAGACGGATTTTCCCGTCTATGCGCGGGCGGTGTCGCCCAACGGGCCATACAAGGACGCCTGCGGCGAAATCAACGTACCCGTCAGCATGGGCAACGTTGTTATTCAGCCCGGCGATCTGATCGTGGCGGATGCGGACGGCATTGTGTCCATCCGGCGGCAAGAGGCAGCTTCTGTGGCGGAACAGGCCCGCAAAATTACAGAAGCTGGTCTAAAAAAGCTGCAATCCATTGAAAAACACGGTTCAATGGACATGGCATGGCTTTATGACAAACTCGCCAAAAGCTGCTGCGACATCCGCAGCTAGTATCTTTCACGGTGGGTGACGGGGGAGGGGTAGTCTTGCAAAAGGCCTCCGCGCACCCACCTTTGGATTGAGGCGCCAGCCAGCGCACGCAACGCAAAACGCCCGCATCAGCGGGCGTTTTTATATCTGTCTGAAAAAATTATCAGGACAAAATCAGTCGATGGGGTGCCCGGCAGCGCGGTATTCGTTCAGCTTGTTGCGCAGCGTGCGCACTGAAATACCCAACAGATCGGCTGCCTGCGTACGGTTGCCGGAGGTTGCCTCCAGCCCCTTGAGAATCATGATGCGCTCCATCTCATGCAGAGGAATCACAGCGCCCTGCATGCGGTTGTCTCCTGCCGATACGCCCGATGCCGGGGCGTACTCGTCTGAGCGGGGCGCATCAACATCCTGAACAGCAGCAGAAGCTGCCAGCGCGTTGGCATGGGCTTCTTCCACCAGAGCTGCCGATTGGGGAGCTTCTTCTTCAAACAGCGGCCAGTCTTCATTCTCAAGCAGAAAATGGCAAGGTTCAACAGGCCTGCCATTAGCCAGCAGCACAGCGCGTTCCATCAGGTTTTGCAGTTCGCGCACATTGCCGGGAAAATCATACTGCTGCAACCAGGCAATGGCGCTTTCAGAAAGGGGGGCGGCAGGCAACTGGTATTCACGCGTGTACATGCCTATAAAAAATCTGGCCAGTTCCAGCACGTCATCCCCGCGCTCGCGCAGCGAAGGCAGCCGCAGAGGAATAACATTCAGCCGAAAATACAAGTCCTGACGGAACTTGCCCTCTTTTACCCAGCCTTCAAGATCGCGGTTGGTGGTGGCAAGCACGCGCACATCAACCTTGATGGTTTCGGTGCCGCCCACGCGGTCGATCTCGCCCTCCTGAAGCACACGGAGGAGCTTCGCCTGCAAGGCCATGTCCATTTCAGAAATTTCATCAAGCAGGAGAGTGCCGCCGTCGGCGAGCTCAAACTTGCCGGGCTTGCGGGCAATGGCCCCAGTGAACGCGCCTTTCTCGTGCCCAAAAAGCTCGCTCTCAAGCAGGTGTTCCGGCAGGGCGGCGCAGTTCACGGCCACAAAAGGCTGCTCCGCGCGCTTGCTCATGGCATGCAGATAGCGGGCAAACATTTCCTTACCAGTACCTGATTCACCGGTAATCAGCACTGTAGCGCGCGATCCGGCCACCTGGCGGGCCAGTTGCAGCACACGGGCAATGGCCGGGTGATCGCCCACAATACGAGGGCCGGAGCCGTCATGACGGGCCTTGTGCCCACCAAGAGTAGACACTGCCGGAACGGGGGCAGTCTTGCGCTTCTGGCCTGCCACAGCAGCCACACGCTCCACGTCCAGCGGTTCAAGCCAGTAGTCGCGCGCGCCCAGTCCCATGAGCCTCTCGGCCTCTTCAGGACTGCCTTTGTCCGTGATAACTATGACAGGGGGAAAATTAGGGTCTTCCGCGCCAACCGCAAGCAGATCTTCCACACGAAAACCCGGCAATGAAGGGCGTGAGAAAATCACGTCCGGCCCGGATTTTTTTATAAAAACGGAAGCGCCCTTGAGATTTTCTGCAATGCCGAGCTCATAGCCCGCATTTCGCAACGCAGGAAAGACGGCAGTTACTGCCTGAGCGGGGGTAAGAAAAAGAAGACGGCGCGATGACATGAGAATTTGTGTATCGTTTCGCGCTTCACAATGCAACCGCCAAGGCCAAAAACAGGCCATGTTCAGCCACTTGCAGCAATAATAAGGGGAAAACAGTGTACCTTTCAGCCATATCTGGCTGTTGCTTGGGCAAGAGCCTGCCTTGGAATGTCAGCATAACAAATGGGCAGTATGTTATATTTTTTATATAACACACTTAAATAATTAATATTATATTAAGATGTCCAGGACAAACCAAATCAGGCCCAACCGCTGGCAATAACGCCAATCCCCACCATGTTGGAGGCGGCAAGCCGCCACTGACTCTGCATGAAGGATTTGGCGCTTTCTTCCGCGAGCAGGGCTTCCGCTGCTGCTGTGGAATCATTGATAATAGAGGGGTAGTAGGTAATGGCGTCCGTGTTGCCGGGCGAACCCGGCAGCACGGTAACAGAAAGCCCGGATGCTGGGTCATAGTATGTCATAAAGCCCCCCTGGGCGGAAAACCCGCCATAATGCCGCGCACCCTTTCAACGAGATATGGCGGGCCTGTCGGAAAAAACTTTACGAGCTGAAAATAAACTAGTTTCTATGCTTCTTTTTGCGCTTTTCGACCTTTTGTTCCGGCTCGGATGATTTTTCGGGCTGCGGCAGATCCACCTTGTCGAGCACAATGCTGTCCACAGTATACTCGGGAAAAGTTTTTTCTCCCTTGAGCGCTGCCAGTTCCACAGCCATAACTTGTTCAAAGGCGCTCATGGCGCTCTTGCTGACCGGTTCGCCTCTGGGGTTAATGGCCTTGGCGGGGTTCACGAATTTGCCGTTCTGCCGCAGCCTGAAATCAAGATGCGGCCCCGTGGCAAGGCCCGTCATGCCCACAAAACCAATAACCTGCCCCTGACGCACCTTCTGCCCGCTTTGCAGGCCTCGGGCATAGCCGGATAGATGGGCGTACAAAGACTCCAACCCGCCGCCATGACGCACAATAACCTGGTTGCCGTAGCCGCCAGCCCAGCCCCGCTGCGTAACCACACCTTCACCCACAGCCTTGACAGGCGTACCCGTGGGAGCGGCATAGTCCACACCTTCATGTGGTCTGCTATACCCCAATATGGGATGGAGCCGGTTTTTTGTAAAGCGCGAGGTCACGCGCGTGAATGCCAGGGGAGCCTGCAGCAGTGATTTGCGGACGTTTTCGCCCTTGCTGTTATAATAGCTGGCGGCCTTGTTTCCTTCGCGGAACAGGTAGGCCTCAAAGGTTTTGCCCTTGTTGGTGAAATGGGCGGCCAGAATACGGCCATACCCCTTGTATTCGCCCTCACGGTAACGCTTTTCAACCAGCACCGAAAAAAAATCGCCTTCCTGCAGATCACGGATAAAGTTGATTTCCGAACCAAAAAGTTCTGCCAGTTTAAGGGCCATTTGCGGGCTTTCTCCGGCATCGGCCACTGCCTGAAAAAGATTGTCGTCAATGGTGGCGCTCATGGTGGTGAGCAGGGTGACATATTCAATGGCCTCCACCCGGGCCACGGGCTGTTCCACGCCCTCCACCACCAGACGGCGGCGGCTGTCTATTTCGTATTCAAAACGTTTTACCTTGCCCGTGGCGGCATCGGTTACAACCACGTAGGGCTGACCATCGCGAAAAGCCCGCATGGAAAACACCCGGCGCGCGGCGCTTATATAATCCTGCACGGCCTGGCTGTCTGCCCCGGCAAGAATCTTGATGACCGTATCACCTTTCTCAACCGTGCCTTTGACCACTTCCTCGCCAGGGCCGGCAGATTCTTCATCTGGATTTGCAGCGTCCGGCGCGGCGGATTGCGTCAGATCTGCTCCGGTTTTTCCGTCACCTTCAGCAATGCTCTGCGAAGCAGCTTCTGCCCCCTGGGCTTGGGAGGCATTGGCAGGATCCCCCCCGCCGTCAGCAGACGCCGCCTGATCAGTAGAAGACTCTCCGCCCGCAACGGGAATGTCAGCTTGCAACTGATCAAACGGGAGCCAGCCCTTTTCCCAGGCAAACAAACCTGCAAAAAGCAGAAACAGGGCCGCGACCAGTATCCAGCGAATCTTCATGTGCAAAAACATTGCAAACGTATACCTGCCGTGGTGTTCATTGTCCAGCCGCCTTGACCGCCACTGAGGTTTTACACAGATTTTAACAGGTAATGCAGTATATTATAAAAACTGTATTCATGCCGTTAACCCGTATCATCCATTCTCCATATTTTTCCACACAGGACAGAGAGCGGGGAGGTCCCTGAATATGGCGGCACTTGTTTCATATTCAGCTTTATGGTATGCATGCTCTTTGTTCCTTTATGGCGAGAACCGCGCCAAATCCGGCAAACAAGACCTGTGGGCCTTGCCTGAAATGCCGGCACGTCCTGGCGCAATGCCTCGGAGGGAACAGCTATCCACAGGCCTATGGACAGGCCACATACGCTATGCTGAAAAACGAGTTGCGGGACATACTGGCACAGCAAAAGGCCAACGACAGGGGAAACTGGCTGGAATCCCTTACCCTGCGTCATGAAGGCGATACACTAACCGTCGGCTTTCCCCACTTTTATTTTGCCGCGTGGTTCAACCAGCAAAAGCGCGATCTTTTTGAACAGGCGCTTTCCTCCCGCTTTGCCGACAAAAAGCTTCCGCAAATAGTATACGAACAACCCGCTCTGGGGCAGGCGCAGACATACTCGCTCCCGCATGTGGAGCAAAAAACTGCCGAGCAGAACACACAAAATTTTATGGTGCGCACGGATACCCCCGCAGCGCCCAGAATTGAAAATGATGCCTTCACAGCATTTATTGCCAATGCAAAAAATGCCTTTCCCCTGGCTGCCGCCAAGGAGATAGCAGAAAGACGCGCTGATGTGGCCTACAATCCCTTCCTGCTCTGTGGGCACAGCGGCACAGGCAAAAGCCATATTTTGCGATCCATGGCAGCCACTCTGGCAGAAGGGCCTACAGCCAGCCGCGTAATTATTGCTGCGGCTGCGCGTTTTTGCGCAGACAATCCGGCATGGGTGCGCAGGCCGGAAATTTTCTGGCAACAGTGCGATGTTCTGCTGCTTGACGATATTCAGGATATTGTCGGCCAGTCGGCCTGGCAACGCAAACTGGTATCCTGCATGGATGCTTGCCCGCGTAGCGCCGGGCAAGACGGCAAGCCTGGACAGATGGTCTTTGCCTGCACAGGTCAACCGCAGGCTCTCAAGGCTCTGGACGAACGTTTACGCTCACGCCTTGAAAGCGGGCTTGTGGTAGAACTCATGGAACCTGACCTTGATGTGCGTATGCGCTACTTGCAGGCCATGAGCAAAGAGCGGCACATGAACCTCACCCGGGAACAGTTGCTGTTCATTGCCCAACGCTGTTCGCAGTTTCGTCTGCTGCAGGGGCTGCTGCTCAAGGTGGCGGCCTTTTGTTCCGTTACAGGTTGCGAATTGTCGCAGGCAGACCTTGAAAACATTGTGCGCACGGGTGTGGCCGACAAAACACCGGGCTGTCTGGAAATTCTTGGAGTTGTGGCCCGGGCCATGAATCTGCGTCCTGAAGATGTCCTTGGCGGCAAACGCCGACCAGACCTCGTGCTGGCGCGGCAGGTTTCCATGTATATATGCAGGCGCAAGCTGGGTCTTTCCTACCCGGAACTTGGGCGGGCATTTGGCGGGAAGGACCATAGTACTGTCATATATGCCATTAAAAAGATTAAGAAAATTCTAGTTAGTGACAAAGCGCTCCAACAACTAGTGACAGAACTGGAGCTCAAGGCACAATAGATGCCCGACAACCGGGCGAAAATACGGGAAAATGTTCCCGGCGTTTCCTTGGACGTTGTTGGAGTGTTCACTTGATTTTTCAATAATAAAAGCAAGTTAGCTGTCTTAAGAACATAGACACAGACGACTATAATAGTAAGGAAAAAACATATGAAACTTACTGTAAACAAAGAGCAGATCATTGAAGGCCTGCTGAAGGCAGCTGCCATCATTCCTGCCAAGGCGGGGGCGCAGTATCTGCGCTCCATCTGGCTCAAGGCTGAAGAAGGCAGCCTTTCAGTCATGTCCACGGACGCCAATATTGAATTCACCGGGCGTTATCCTGCTGAAGTTGCAGCACCTGGCCTTATAGGCGTTCAGGGCAGGGCCTTTGTGGATCTTGTGCGTCAGTTGCCCACGGGTGTTCTGCACCTCACCCTTGATGAAGCTTCTGGCAATCTGCTTTTGGAACAGGGACGCCGCACCTACAAGCTGCCTGTGAGCGGAGCGGAGTGGTTTCAGAATTTTTCTGCCTTTCCTGCTGAAAATGCCGTCACCTGGTCTGGCGACTTTTTGCAGGACATTCTGGACAAGGTGGGCTTTTGCATCAGCGATGACGACGCAATGGACGCCATTGCCTGCCTGTGCATGAAACCTCGCGGCAACGGACGCATTGATGTGTGCGGTCTTAATGGCCACCAGTTTGCCCTTGTTTCCTTTACCCATGACGAGCTGGCCGAACGGCTGCCAGAAGCGGGCATGCTGATCCAGAAGAAATATCTTGCGGACATCAAAAAATGGCTTGGCGTGGATGAGATTGAACTGAACATCACCGACAAACGCCTGTATCTGCGCAGCCTGGATGGCGCTGAAACGCTCAGTCTGCCCCGCGCCGCCCACGAATACCCCGATTACAACATCTTCATGAGCAAGCTTGCCAGCGAAGACATGCACCCCATGACTCTTGCCCGCAAGGAAGCTATTGAAGCGCTTGGCCGTATTCTCATTTTTAATACCGAGAGCGACCGCTGCACCTACATGGATCTTTCTGCCGGGGAGGCTCTGCTTTCCGCCCAGGGGCAGGATGTGGGCTCGGCCAATGAAAGCCTTGAAGTTGCTTATAATGGCGATATAAAACGCATTGCCTTCCCCACGCGCAATCTGCTTGACGTGCTGGGACACTTTGTTTCTGCAAAGATCGACATGATGCTTACCGGCTCTGAAGGCCCCTGCGGTATCCGCGGCGCCGATGATGTCGACTATACCGTTATCATCATGCCCATGAAGGTTTCTGAAACGACCTACTATAGCGAGGAAGACGTTTAATGGCTCCTGAAACCGGCAACGGCGGGTACAACGCCTCTTCCATTACCATTCTGGAAGGCCTGTCGGCTGTGCGCAAGCGCCCGGCCATGTACATAGGCTCTACAGACGCGCGCGGCCTGCACCATCTGGTGTACGAGGTAGTGGACAACTCCATTGACGAAGCCATGGCCGGCTTCTGTTCGCGGGTCACTGTTATTCTGCACGCCGACAACAGCGTGACTGTTCGCGATGACGGGCGTGGTATTCCTGTGGATATCCATCCCAAGGAAGGCGTGCCCGCCGTGCAGGTTGTCATGACCAAGCTGCACGCTGGCGGCAAGTTCGACAACTCGAGCTACAAGGTTTCGGGTGGTCTGCACGGCGTGGGTGTTTCCTGCGTCAACGCCCTTTCGGAAGAGCTTACAGTCACTGTGCGCCGTAATGGCAAACGCTACCGTCAGCACTACGCCCGTGGCGTACCGCAGGACGAGCTGGTGGTTATCAGCGAGGGCTTCGTTGAAGGGCACGGCACCACCGTTCGCTTCAAACCTGACGAAGAGATTTTTGAAGTTCTCGAGTTTTCATATGAAACATTGAAGAAGCGCTTTGAGGAACTGGCCTATCTTAACAAGGGCCTGACCATCGAGTGCATCGACGAGCGCATCGGCGAGACCCATGTGTTCCACGCCGAGGGCGGCATCCGCCAGTTTGTGGGCGACCTCAACTCCGGCGAGCAGGGCATTCACCCCATCATCTTTGGGGAAGGCATTGTTGATAATGTTACCGTGGATTTTGCCTTGCAGTACAATGCGGGCTACAAGGAAAACATTTTCACCTTTGCCAACAATATCCGCACCAAGGAAGGCGGCACCCACCTTGTGGGTTTCCGCACTGCTCTCACGCGCGCCATTAACGGCTACATCAAGGGCCAGGCTGACCTGGTCAAAAAGATGAAGAACACCTCGCTGTCAGGTGATGACGTGCGCGAGGGCCTTACCGCCGTTATCAGCGTCAAACTGCCCCAGCCGCAGTTTGAAGGGCAGACCAAGACCAAGCTTGGCAACAGCGAAATTGCCGGCCTGGTTGCTGGTGTGGTTTATGACCGCCTTAATGTGTATTTTGAGGAGAATCCCAAGGATATCCGCCTCATTATCGACAAAGCCGTGGACGCCTCACGGGCGCGAGACGCAGCCCGCCGCGCCAAGGAACTTGTCCGCCGCAAGGGCGCGCTTTCAGACAACTCGCTGCCCGGCAAACTGGCCGACTGCCAGAGCAAGGATCCCGTTGAATCCGAACTGTTCATCGTGGAAGGTGATTCGGCAGGCGGTTCTGCAAAGCAGGGGCGTAATCCCAAAAATCAGGCCATCTTGCCCTTGCGCGGCAAAATCCTGAATACGGAACGCACCCGTTTTGACAAGATGCTTGCCAACAAGGAAGTAAAGGCGCTCATCACCGCCATGGGCGCTGGCATCGGCGAGGAAGACACCGACCTCGACAAGCTGCGCTACCATAAAATCATCATCATGACAGACGCCGACGTGGACGGAGCGCACATCCGCACCCTGCTGCTGACCTTTTTCTTCAGGCAGTATCAGGAAATGGTGGAGCGCGGCTTTGTCTACATCGCACAGCCGCCTTTGTACCGTGTGCACAATTCGCGCATGGAAAAGTTCATCAAGGACGACCCCGCGCTCAACGAATTTCTGCTCACCCGCGTGAGCGAAGACGTGACCGTGGTGGCCTCCAACGGCAAGGAATTTCGCGGCAAGGAACTCATCAGTCTCATGGAGCACATCGAAAAGGCCGAAGGCCGCGTGAACGATGCCGAAATGTCCGGCACCCCGCGCGATCTTTTCATGGCGCTTGTGACCCATGAAAAGCAGATTGACGCCAAGAGCCTTGAAAATCAGGACAGCGAGCTCACTGAATGGCTTAACGGTCACGGTTACATGCTCACCCTTGAGCGGGAAAAAAGCGAAGACGAAGAAGAACGCCTGTTTGCTGTGTTTGAAAATACTGGCGGGCACCACACCCGCAGGGGCATGGAGTTCTTTTCTTCGCGCCTTTACAAACAGGGCTGGCAGCTCTTTGACGAACTGCGCCAGCTATGCGGCTCTTTTGCCTTTACCCTGCGCAAGAAGGACGGCGAAGTGGCAGTGGAAGACCTGTTCACGCTCATGCGCATGGTGCTTGATGAAGCCCGTAAGGGCATCAACATCCAGCGTTACAAGGGCCTTGGTGAAATGAACCCCGACCAGCTCTGGGTGACCACCATGAACCCCGAAAACCGCGTGCTCCTGCAGGTTTCGGTGGAAGACGCCAACGAAGCTTCTGACGCCTTTGTGGAACTTATGGGCGACCGTGTGGAACCGCGCCGCGAGTTTATCGAGCGCAACGCCCTGGCCGTACAGGATCTGGATATTTAAAAGGAATACCCTTGCGGAACTGCCCGTACAGGGGAGTTCCGCAAGGAGTCCTGTGAATACATCAATAGCGTGAAGCGAAAAGCCGGATTTTAACAAGGTTTTTCGCCGCATGACACGTAAAATGGGGATACAGCAGGGCTCAGGCCCTTTGTATCAGGAGGGCTTGCCCTTCCAGCCCCCAAATAACAGCAGCGAGGCCCGCAGTGGCAGATATGCAGCAGCCGCAGATCAGCATTGAAACAGAACTCCGCAAATCGTATCTGGAGTATTCCCTTTCGGTCATTATCGGGCGCGCCATCCCGGACGCGCGCGATGGCCTTAAGCCGGTGCACAGGCGTATTCTTTTTGCGCAGTACGAGCTTGCCAACAACTACAACCGTCCGCACAAAAAATCCGCGCGCATCGTCGGTGACGTCATCGGTAAATATCACCCGCACGGTGACTCTGCCGTGTATGACGCACTGGTGCGTATGGCGCAGGAATTTTCCATGCGCGATCCCCTGGTGGACGGGCAGGGCAACTTCGGCTCCATTGATGGTGATGCCGCTGCTGCCATGCGTTATACCGAAGTGCGCATGTCCAAGCTTGCCCAGGAGTTTTTGAACGACCTGGACAAGAACACCGTGGATTTTCGCCCCAACTACGACAACACCCTTCAGGAACCTACGGTCATGCCGAGCAAGGTTCCCAACCTGCTGCTCAACGGCAGCTCGGGTATTGCCGTGGGTATGGCCACCAATATTCCGCCCCACAACCTGGGTGAACTGTGCGATGCCCTGCAATTGCTGCTGGATAACCCGCAGTGCAGCATCGATGACCTCATGGATTATGTGAAAGGGCCGGACTTCCCCACCAGGGGCTTTGTCTACGCGGGCAAAGGCCTGTATGACGCCTATCACACCGGACGCGGCACGGTTAAGGTGCGCGGCCGCATTGAGATTGAAGACCGTAAAAAGGGCGCGCAGAGCATAGTTATCCGCGAGATTCCCTTTGGGCTCAACAAAAGCTCGCTGGTGGAAAAAATCGCGGCTCTGGTCAATGACCGCAAGATTGACGGCATCACCGACCTGCGCGATGAATCCGACCGCAAGGGCATACGCATTGTTATTGACCTCAAGCGCGGCACCATCCCCGACATAGTGGTCAACGCCCTGTACAAGTTCACGCCGCTGGAAACGAGCTTCGGCATCAACATGCTGGCCGTGGTGGACAACCGCCCGCAGTTGCTGAACCTCAAGACGGCGCTTTCCTGCTTTGTGGATCACAGGCGTGAGGTGGTCATCCGCCGCACGCGCTACGATCTGGAAAAAGCCGAAGCCCGCGCGCATATTCTGGAAGGTCTGCGCATCGCCATCGACAATATCGATGAAGTGGTGGCCCTTATCCGCGCTTCCGCCAATCCGGAAGAAGCCCGTAATGCCCTGATGGAGCGCTTTACGCTTTCAGAAGTGCAGGCCAAGGCCATTCTTGAAATGCGTTTGCAGCGCCTGACAGGTCTTCAGCGCGAAGAGCTGATGAACGAATACAAGGATCTGCTGCAGAAGATCGAATTTTACCGTTCCATTCTGGAAAATGCCGAAGTGCTGCGCAGCGAACTCAAGCGCGAGATTGCCGAAATTCGCGATAATTTCGCCACGCAACGTCGTACGGAAGTGCTGCGTGAAGCTCTGACCGACATTGATATTGAAGATCTCATCCCTGACGAAGAAGTGGTCATCACGCTGTCGCGCCGTGGCTACATGAAGCGTACCGGGCTTGAGAACTATCAGCAGCAGAAACGCGGCGGCAAGGGCATTGCGGCCCTGCACACTTCGGATGACGACTACGTGCAGGAATTTTTGTCCACCACCAATCACCAGTACCTCTGCCTCTTCACCAACAAGGGGCGCATGCACCAGCTCAAGGTGCATCAGGTGCCGGAGGGCAGCCGCACGGCCAAGGGCGTGCATATCAACAACCTGTTGCCGCTTGAAGAAAACGAGTGGGTTACGACAGTTCTTGCCCTGCGTGAATTTGCCGAAGACAAGTTCTTCATGTTCATCACCAAGAGGGGCATGATCAAGCGTTCTTCCGCCTCCTTGTACGCCAAGTGCCGCAAGACCGGCCTCATGGCCGTTGGCCTGCGTGAGGATGATGAACTTGTGGTGGTGCGCCCCATCCGCGACAACAATCACATTGTTCTGGCTACGGCAGACGGTTTCTCCATCCGCTTTGCCTGCAACGATGTGCGGCCCATGGGCCGCGTGGCCACGGGCGTCAAGGGCATTGCCCTGCGCAGGCAGGACTTTGTGGTGGCAGCTGTCATCGTCAAGGATATCGACCAGACCACCGAGATCATGTCCATTTCTGCCAACGGTTACGGCAAGCGAACCAGTGTTGATCTCTACCGTCTGCAATCGCGCGGCGGCAAGGGCATCATCAACTTCAAGGTGACTGCCAAGACCGGGCCTGTGATCGGCGCCATGCCCGTGCGCGACAACGACGGGCTTATCCTGCTGACCTCGTCCAACAAGATAGTGCGCATCGGCGTTGACGATGTGCGCAGCAAGGGCCGCGCCACCATGGGCGTCATGCTCGTGCGTCTTGATGAAGGCGGTCATGTGGTGGGCTTTGACCGTGTGGACGAAGGCGGGCAGACCGGCAGGGACGCCAGTGCCGATCTGGACGATGAAGATCTGACCGATGTCGCTTCCGCTCCTGCTGTTGCCGAGCCTGAAGGGCTTGCAGACGACAGCGCGAGCGATGACGGCGAAGAATAACCATAGCTGATGAAAATATTGCGGCGGGTTTGCGGCAAGGGTTTGACCCTGTGTCTGTGCCTGGTTTTTGCTGGCTTTTTATGCGCTTGCAAAGACCAGAGCATGGTGGGCGATGACCTTTCCGCAGCCCGCACCGCAGTTTCTTTGCGAGACTGGTCCCTTGCCGAAAGGCTGCTTGAGCGTTATCTGCGTGAGGCACGGGATGCTGATTCGCGTTGGGAAGCGTGGCAGCAGTTGCTGGTGGTGCTCAATGCCGCCGGGCAGGAACCTCGCGCCACCCTTGAATGCCTTGAGACCATGCTGGCGGAATTTGCAGACAATGACGCCAGAAGCGCCGTTATTTTGCGGCGCATGGGCGAGGTAAACGAGGGTTTGCGGCGTTATGGCCGTGCGGCGGACGCCTGGAATGCTTATATAGGCCTTGCAGGGTTGTCGGCGGAGCAGACTGTGGACGGCTACCGCAGGCTGGCGGCCATGCAGTTCAACCTGCGCCGGTTTGACGCAGGCGAGGACACCTTGCAGCAGTGTCTTGCTCTGCCCATGGCGGATCATGACAAAATAATGTGCATGTACGACCTTGCCGACCAGAACATGGCAAGGGAACGCTGGCAGGATGTGTCTGACCTTTGTCAGCAGATACTTGATAGCGATCCGGACAAGATTCTGCGTGGTCTGGCGGGCTATTTGCTGGCTGATGCCCTCGAACAGCTCGGTAAGGGAAAAGAAGCCCTGAAAAACTTCGAACTGGCCCGCGACGATTATCCCAATCCGTCGGTCATCGATAATCGCATTGCGCATCTGCGCAAAAAACTGAAGAAGTAAGGCCTATGATCAAGCACGAATGCGGCGTATTCGGCATTTATGACCACGAGGAAGCGGCTCGTCTGGCTTATTTCGGTTTGTATGCACAGCAGCATCGCGGCCAGGAAAGCGCGGGCATAGTTACCTTTGACACCGACGGCGTACACGAACACAAGGGCATGGGCCTTGTGCCCGATGTTTTTTCTGAGGCCCACCTCAAGGCTCTGACAGGCAGAACGGCCATAGGCCATGTGCGCTATTCCACCACCGGGCGTTCCTCCAGCAGCAATGCCCAGCCTTTTCTTGCCCATTTCAAGGGGCGGGATGTGGTGCTTGCGCACAACGGCAATCTGGTCAATGCCGCGCAGTTGCGCGAAGACCTCGAGAACGAAGGCGCCATATTTTCCACCAGCAACGACACGGAAGTGTTCATGCATCTGCTGGTGCGCGCGCTCAGGCACAACGACCTGCCCGGCGCAGTCAAGGAAACCTGCGCCCGTGTTCGCGGCGCGTACTGTCTGCTGGTTATGGTAGACGGAGTAATGGTGGCGGTGCGCGATCCCCACGGCTTCCACCCTCTGGCCTTTGGCCGCATGAACGGAAGCCCGGTGTTCGCCTCCGAAACATGCGCCTTTGATCTGCTTGAGGCCGATTTTGAACGCTCTGTGAAGCCGGGCGAGATGATTATTGTAGACGGCAACAGCGTGCGCAGCGATCATCTGATGGGGCCGCTGCCCGAAAAACCGCGCCAGTGTATTTTTGAGCTGGTCTATTTTGCCCGGCCTGATTCCTATATTTTTGACGAGCAGGTCTATTTGTGCCGCAAAAAAATGGGCTGGAATCTGGCTGACGAATCTGCGCCGGAAGTGGATTATGTGATGCCCTTTCCGGATTCGGGCATTTATCCAGCCCTTGGTTTTGCCCAGCGCTCCGGCCTGCCCTATGAGCATGCCATGATCCGCAACCACTATGTGGGGCGTACCTTTATCCAGCCTTCGCAGAGCATGCGCAGCTTTGGCGTACGGGTTAAGATCAACCCTGTGCGCGAAATGATTGACGGCAAGCGCATCTGCATCATTGACGACAGCATTGTGCGTGGCACCACCATGATGACACGCGTCAAAAAGCTGCGTGAACTGGGCGCAAAAGAGGTGCACATCCGCATTTCCAGCCCGCCGGTCAAGTTTCCCTGCTTTTACGGCATAGACTTTTCTTCGCGCGGTGAGCTTATTGCGGCGCAGCATAATCTGGCGGAAATCACCCGCAAGCTGGATGTGGATTCTTTGCATTATCTCAGCATCGCGGGCTTGCTGGGGTCGGTGAGCAAGCCGCAGCATTACTGCATGGCCTGTTTCACTGGAGAATATCCCGTGCCCTGCGACGACTGCGCCGGGAAATTCAGCCTTGAATCCCCTTGCGCCAGCAGGTAGACCATTTCTTTCGCGCCGTCTTGCACGTCAGGGCAGCCAGTTTTTTATGAGGAAGCCATGAGTATTGCACGTATCAAGGGTTTTGCGGATATGTTTCCGCCGGACAGCGACCAGTTCACGCGCATCGAAAATACCGCGCGCCAGGTTTTTAGACGCTACGGTTTTGTGGAACTGCGCACGCCGCTGCTGGAATTTACGGAGCTTTTTTGCCGTTCCATCGGTGAGGAAACCGATGTGGTGCAAAAGGAAATGTATACCTTTCCTGACCGTAAGGGCCGTTCGCTGACCCTGCGGCCTGAAGCAACGGCTGGCGTTATGCGCGCCTACATCGAGAGTGGGCTGACCAATCGCGAGCCAGTGAGCCGCCTGTTCACCACCGGGCCCATGTTCCGTTATGAACGCCCGCAGAAGGGCCGTATGCGTCAGTTTCACCAGATAAACTGCGAGTGCCTCGGCAGTCATAGCCCCATGGCTGATGCAGAACTGGTCAGCATGCTGCTGCGCTTTTTGTCAGACCTTGGACTTACTGACCTGACGCTCAAGATCAATTCTCTTGGCTGTTCGGAATGCCGCCCCAAATTCAAGGCTGCATTGCTCGAATATCTTGCCGGAGTCGATAAGGACGCCCTTTGCCCGGACTGCGCCCGCAGGGTGGAAACCAACCCCTTGCGCGTGCTAGACTGCAAGCAGCCCGGCTGCCGCGCCATTACGGACAATGCCCCCAAGCTGATTGATTACAATTGCCCAGAATGCCGCGCCCACTTTGATACGGTGCTGGAACTGCTGCAAGGTCAGGGACTTGCCTTTGAGCTTGATCACAGGCTTGTGCGCGGTCTTGACTACTATTGCCGCACTACTTTTGAGGTGGTAAGCGGCAGCATTGGCGCGCAGGCGGCGGTGGCAGGCGGCGGCAGGTATGACGGACTTGTGAAGAGCCTTGGCGGGCCTGATGTTCCGGGCGTTGGTTTTGCCTGCGGCATGGAGCGCCTTGCCCTCATGATGGGCGAGGGCAGTGCTCAGGCAGCCGATTTTTATCTGGTTGCCATGGACGCGCAGAGCCGCGCTCAGGGCTGGCAGCTTGCCCAGAAGCTGCGTGACGCCGGGCTGTCTGGCGAGATGAATTTCAGTGAAGGCGGCTTTAAAAGCCTCATGCGCCAGGCAGGAAAGTCCGGCGCCGGGCATTGTCTGATTATTGGCCCTGACGAAGCCGCTCAGGGTTCAGTGGTCGTTAAAAACCTTGAAAGCGGCGAGCAATGCTCTGTGCCGCAGTCAGGCGTACTCCAATTCTTGCAAACGGGAACCAACAATGACTGAACAGATGCAGACGCAGGACGCGCAGCAGGATGTGCAGCGCGAACACCAGAAATTTGTCACTGAGCTTGGTGACTGGCAGCGCAGCCATTCCTGCGGTCAGTTGACCATTACCAATGATGGTGAAGATGTTTGCCTGATGGGTTGGGTGCAGTACCGCCGCGACCACGGCGGCCTGATTTTTGTCGACCTGCGCGACCGTGACGGCCTCAC
>NZ_DASQOG010000048.1:0-57314 GCF_035644575.1 Desulfovibrio sp.
AGCGCATTACGCAAATTGTGGGTTGGGAAAAAACGTAGTTACAAAGTGTTCCGTCACTTTGATCGCGAAGTACTTCCACCTTCCTGACCACCAGGCAGGGGGGAGACCTTTCGGTCGGCCCGAATCTTTTTTTTGGTTAAAAGTTGATGACGATCCTTCAATAGTGATTTTTCAAAAAAACGTCAACGGCACTTTTCTGAGAAAATCGTAAAAGGCTATTCAGGGAGCTATTGATTGGCTGTTTTCTCCGCCAAAGTGTAACTCGTGCTGCGCCCACCGCTCGCGCCTTGCAGCAAAATACCGTATCCCATCAATTCCCGAATATCCCGTAAGGCAGTATCCGGAGAGCACTTTGCCAGCTTGGCGTATTTGCCGCTGGTCAGTTTTCCCTCAAATCCGGCCAGCAGGCGATTGATGATAGCTCGCTGGCGTTCATTAAGTGGGTACTGATTAGCATATTGCCACACATGAGCCTTGTGAAAGACGACGGCCAAGGTATCGTCGGCTCCATCAATAGCCCGCCCAAGGCAGCCAAGGAACCAGCTCAGCCAAGGCGTGATATCCAAGCCGCCCTTTTGGGTGCGTTCTAAGATATCATAATACTCTTTGCGCTCCCACTCGATCTGGCCGGACATGCTGTAAAAGCGTTGTGGACAATCATCGGCCCGCGCCAGGGCACAATCAGCAATGGCACGGGCTATGCGCCCGTTACCGTCCTCAAAAGGGTGGATAGTCACAAACCAGAGGTGCGCTATCCCCGCCTTCATTACAGGGTCAATCTGCAACGGCGCATTGAACCACTCCAGAAAGTGCTTCATTTCCATATCAAGGCGTTCTGCTGCCGGGGCTTCAAAATGAACCTTTTCATGGCCGATGTAGCCGGAGACAACTTGCATGGGACCAGCTTCGGGCTTGCGCCATGAGCCCACGGTGATACGCCGTGATGCCCCGAATCCGGTATGGAAGAGGGCCGCATGCCAGCCAAACAGCCGTTCCGCTGTAAGCGGTTCAGCATAGCGCTGTGTTGCGTCCAGCATCATTTCCACAACGCCTTCCACGCTTCTGCTCGGAGGCATCAGGCCGCCGATGTCAATTCCAAGCCTTTGAGCCAATGAAGAGCGCACCTGAGCCACATCAAGGGATTCCCCTTCAATGGCGCTTGATTTCACTACATCCAGGGTCAAAGTTTCCAAGCCAGCCTCAGCGCGAATGGAGAAGCCAAGGGCTTTCATACGCCCCAGGAGCGAGCCCTGCTTGTGGCGCATGGCGGCAAGCTGTTCCGCCAGCTTTGCAATGTCCCACTGAAATGTCGGCCAGTTCGGCCACTCGTGAATATAACGCATTATCTCCGTACCTCTTGCGGTGAATATGGCAAAGATTCTCCGCAAAAGCAATATTTGCCGTAAAAAATGCGGTGAATATGGGCACATTGAAAGCTTTAACAGAAAATTTCGGGATGAAAGTTTAAATTAAAACGTGTTTCTGTCCCTGCTCGATGCCCGCAGAACGGTTGAAGTATGGCGGCAGGATACGATCAACGGCGACCACACAGTTCTTTAGGCTGGCTGACACCGGAAGAATTTCGCGCAAAGAATATAACCTGCAACCCATTGGAACCATTAACTTACGATGGTTTACGCAGTGGGGTAAGGTCAGACGGTGGAGGCTCAAAGCTTAACTGGACACGCCAGGTTTTACAATGAACGGACAAACTCGGGGGTGCTGGGCATGGAAACGGCGGGAGCGAGGCAAGTTCATCGCAGACGGCCCAGATGGGAATACCTGCACGTCTGCGTGGATGACGCTTCCAGCGCTGCGTATACCGCTGTCCTCCCGGACGAAACGCCGAATCGGCGGTAGAATTTTTCTTTATGATTTTTTACAGATGGATTCTCTGTTGAAGAACTTTTAAAGACCGATTATCAGCATTAAACCGCACATAATTTCTATCTTTTCAAAAAGTTGCAAATTTTGTCAAATGTTCGCTGAAACTGCCTGTCAATATTACTGTACATTTTTGTAAGCACAGGAAATGGGTCTTCATGTCTGTATTTGTAAGTATACTGCATTATATCTACCGTAATGCCATTATTCATATTTTTTTTAAAAGTATTGCGAATTTCATTGACTGTGACAACGCGATCATCGGCCAGGGCGATCACGTAGCGTCGTGCCCCCATGCTCCGCAGACGTTCCTCACGTTCACTGTTGCCTATCCCATAATCAAGCATGCAGCGAAAGGCCTTTTCAAACTCGGTGTTGTCTGAGAGCAAAACTTCAAGTCTTTCTTTTGAGAGCAGGCACTCCCTGAGTTTGCCCACAGCTTCGCTGTCGAGAATAAATTTTGATTCCGGGTGCAGGCCGCTGACGACGGGCCCGCCACAAAACGAAACATGCCGGGATGCTGAAAAATACTCCGACCTGTTTGCCATCATAAGAAGATCACCGAGAAGAGTCCCGATGGAGTATGTGAAAAAATCAATTGTAGCATCTTTATCGATGGCCGGATGAAGACCATTCTTTATCATTTCAATAAGATTGATGAGATCATAGTAACTTTCTAGACCCGACTGGATAAAGCGCTCAGGCTGTTCGCAAAGACGTGCGCTAATGGCCGCATTGACAAAGCTGGAACTGGTAAGCATTGGCAGGTTATGCTTCCGCTCGCGGCTCAGGTGCGCCATGCGTTGCGGATCTGCCCACTTGGCCGGGGCGCGGTTCATATGGAATGCGAGGGGAAAAAGAACAACGGCATGGCCAGTCGCTTCAACAACGGATGCGGCCCACGGCAGATATTTGGTCCAGTATCGTTCATTCAGGCCATGGAGCATGATGACAACATTGCGGGCTTTTCCCATGCCAGCTGGCATCATCACATGGTATCTGAAATTATTATTCTCCTGAATTTCTTCATCAACTTCTGATCCCGTGGCGCTGGCAGCAATCCCAGAATATGCCGAGACACCCCTCTGCCGAGCGGGTGAATGAAAGCTGAAATTTCTGACGACAAAGTTATTGCCAAAAGGCACTTCGTCCTCTGAAAAACTGACTCCGCCCGAAAAAAGTGTGACAAGTTTTGAATAGAGCATATATGTAATCCCTCCAAGTTGTATGATAGTAATACAATTTTAATGCTATCATAAACATGGATTGGCTACTATCAACTAGATTTATACACTATATTTGCATAATTTTAGAATGTCATTACATATATCTATACCTTTAATAGTGGTTGCATAAATCAATAAAAATATTTTCGCATTAGTTATTGCTGAATAATAACAGCCACTTCATGCTCTCGCTGGTCATCAATCAAGGGCACAAGCGAGTCATTTAGTGCAGTTCCATCAAGTGTGATGGAAAAGTTTTTGCCTCCGGCACATTTTTGAGTGATTCTTATGTGATAGACCGCGCTAATATAGCGATAGTGAACGGTGCAACAGCCCCAACTTTCAGGTAGGCAGGGGGCAATTCGCAACGCACCATTTTCAAGGTTGATTCCCATAAGAGATTCAAGCATCAAGCGATACATCCAGGCGGCAGACCCCGTATACCATGTCCAGCCACCCCGCCCAACGAGGCTGGGAGCAGCATAAACATCGGCGGCAGCCACATAGGGTTCCACTTCATACAGTGCCACATCCACCGCGGTTTTGCAGTGATTTACCGGATTGATAATGTTGAAAATTTCCCATGCCCGTCTGGAGTCACCCAACTGGGCAAAGGCCATAGCCGCCCACACGGCTGCGTGGGTGTATTGGCCGCCGTTTTCGCGCACACCAGGAGTGTATCCTCTGATATAGCCGGGGTTGGGGGCCTGCACATCAAAAGGCGGCGTAAACAGTTTTACCAGTTTGTCCTCGCGCTGCACCAGGTAGTCATCCAGCGCCCGCATAGCCAGCTTGGCATGCTCCGCACTTCCTGCTTTTGAGAGTACTGACCAGCTTTGAGCTATTGAGTCGATACGGCACTCACTGTTTCCCGCCGAGCCTAGGGGGGTGCCGTCATCAAAATATGCGCGCCGATACCATCCGCCATCCCAACCGTGGATTTCGATTCTGTCTTTCAACACCTCAAGGTGACTTGAGCATTCCTGATAAAAGGGCAAATCACCGCGTGCCGCCGCAAGGGGACCAAACCTGGCAAGCACGTCATAAAGGAAAAAGGCCAGCCAGACGCTTTCGCCTTTTCCACCAGCGCCAACTTTGTCCATCCCATCATTCCAGTCGCCAGAACCCATGAGCGGCAGCCCATGCGCGCCAAATTTTAATCCATAGCGGATTGCCAGCACACAATGCTCATAGATTGTTGCCGTGTTGCCAGAAGCGGAAGGCTGGTCGTAATAAGCATCTTCATCTTCCTTGACGGGCCGCCCTGTGATCAAGTCAACCTGCTCGTCCAGTATGCCGATATCCTGGGTGGAACTGACATAGCGGCAAACGGCCTGTGGCAACCAGAGGTAGTCGTCCGAACAGTGTGTGCGAACGCCTCGGCCTGTCGGCGGATGCCACCAGTGCATCACATCACCCTCTGCAAACTGCCGCGATGCGCATAAAAGTATCTGTTCGCGCAACAAATGGGGTGCGGTGTGCACAAGAGCCATTGCGTCCTGCAACTGGTCGCGGAATCCGAATGCACCGCCAGACTGATATATGGCCCCGCGTCCCCACATCCTGCAAACTATGGCCTGATACAGTAGCCAGCCGTTGGCCATTACGTTGAAGGAAGTATCAGGTGTTTCCACATAGGCAGAGCCAAGCAGGTGATCCCATTGCCGCCAGACCCTGCTCAGGGATTCCTGCGTTGCTTCCAATCCTTTGAACCGCATGGCAAGTTCTCTGCATTCATCTTTGGATTTGCCTACCCCAAGCCTGAATGTAATAACCCGCTCCTCGCCAGCAGCGAGAGTGAACGGAACCTGAATAACGGCACACGGGTCCAGACCAACGCCGTTTCGGCCAGAAAGGCGGCTGCGGCCCATGGCCGCCGGGTTGTCCAGCGAGCCATTGCGGCCCAAAAACTCTGCGCGGTCGCAGCTCACAGATTTGATGATGTCGTCTGTGCCAAAAAATGCGGTTCGACCAGGAAACTCAGAATTGTAGGAATTGCAGGCAAAAACTGTCCCGCTCATCTGGTCAACTTCTGTGGCTATGTGCATGCGTGTTTTTTCCGGCAAATCGCCCAAAACCCAGGCCACATAGCCCGTTGCCGACAGCCTGCGCGTTATTGACGATTCATTTTTCACTGTCAGCCGCATACATTTTACCGGGGCGTCCACATCAACATGCACAAGAAGCTCTGATTTTATGCCACGTTCCGTATGTTCAAACACGCTGTAGCCAAATCCGTGCCGTGTTGTGTAAGGCGTTTTGCCCCGGCATGGGCGGGGAGCTGGCGACCAGAAGTAGCCGGAATCGTTATCGCGAAGATAGAATGCCTCACCTCTTGAATCACTCACGGGATCGTTTGACCATGGCGTAATGCGGTGCTCGTGGGCATTTTCGCTCCAGGTAAAGGCGAGCCCTGTTTCCGAAATAACTGTTCCAAATTGTGGATTAGCGAGCACATTGGCCCAAGGAGCAGGCGTTGCCTGCCCCTGACTTGTAATTATAACATATTCCCGCCCATCGGGCGTAAAACCTCCCAACCCGTTAAAGTGGACAAGGTCATTGCGGGCGACAGGTAGGGCGCTCTCCATACGGGAAGCTCTTGGCCCGTCTGACAGTGCGAGATAGGGAATTGTATTAACTGGCGCTATGCGACCTCTTACCAGTTGCGCCAAAGGACCTTTGTCGTCTGTGATGATGACCCGGGCAACTGCCTGCATCAGGATTCTGTCTTCTTCAACTATGCGATCAGCGGAAAGGACAAAAATCCCCCCCGGTTTCCCAAGAAGACTGCCCTTTCCCTCTGCAATAAGCCCCATGATCTGGTCATGCAAAAGCTGCCTGTATCCGGCCTGGTCTTCGTTCCAGATTACCAGGTCAACCAACAAACCTTTAAGATTCCAGTAGGTATGGGCCCGCAAAAGCTGGCGAACAAGTTCGATATTATCAGTGCTTCCTATCCGCAACAGCAGTATGGGAAGATCGCCAGACAGCGTATATCCCCAAAGTCCAGACTGCCCCTTGCTGTTTTGCACAAGCACAGAGCTTTCTGCACGCAGTTGCGCATTGGCGTATAAAATGGAATCTGCCAGACAGGTGTATAGTTGCGCCTCCACCTCGGTAGCGTGGATTTGGCGCAACAGAATTTGACCATGAACCCAGGCCATGCGGGAAACGCGGTCGGCAATTCCCTTATCCCGGTATTTTTCAATGAGGGCCATGGCCGTTGGTCGTGATTCCCCGACGCCAGAAACAACATCAATTATTGCAGACTGCCCGGCCTCAAGCGTGATGCGAGTGCGCATAGCAACAACCGGATCAAGAACGGCCCCAGCACTATCAGAAAGATCAACAACGTCCCTATCCATTGCCCTTGGATTTTTTATGTTGCGCTCACGGCCAATAAATTGTCGTCTGCTGGTTTCGTAAGAAATGGCGTCAACAGGCACGCCGTGCACGGTCATCATATGCAGCATGCAGGGGTTATTTTCTTCTTCAGAGCGGGCACGGCGGGTGCATAGAATTGCAAATTGATCTTCAACTATTTCGGTTTGGACAAAAAGGTTGCTGAATGCAGGATGCAAGGCATCAGCGGCAGAAGAAGCAAGAACTACCTCGGCAAAACTGGTTATGTCTATGGTTCGTTGTTCCAAAGAGTTGTTCGTGATCTTGGTGCGCCTCAGTTCAACATCGTGTTCTGGCGAAACCGCAATATCCGTATGCATATCATACTTAAGGTTACAGCAATGAAATTCGGCCCGCCCTTCTGAAAAAATCACCTTGAAGTGCTCAGTTTTTACCTGAGTAGGCTGAAAGGTAGTAGACCAGTATTCTCCAGTGGCAACATCGCGGATGTAACAAAACGTACCCCAATCGTCACACGTCGTATCTTCCTTCCATCTGGTTACAGAAAGGTTATTCCAACGACTGTACCCGCCGCCAGCATTGGTTACCATGACATGATACCTGCCGTTTGAAAGCAGCTGAACCTCTGGCCTTGCAGTATGCGGCGAACCGATGATGCGTGTTGCGCCTTTCACAGCCCTGTGGACGGTTGGAACACCCGACCGCGTCGCCGTGCGCACATAACTTGGGATTGCTTCCGGAGCTCGCTCCTGCAAAACCAGCATGGCGGATTGGAACTGCGGATCGCTTTCAAACCTTTTTTGCATGGGGTAATCAAGCAGCAATGCCTCCAGAGCAAGCAGGCTCATTCCCTGATGATGCGCCATGTAGGAACGCACGATCTCAAATGCTTCCCCCCTGGGCAATCGCGATTCGGTATAGTCGATGGCCTCGTACATGCCGTACTCACCTTCAACGCCTCCTTGTGAAAGACGTTCAAGGTTCAGGCAGGCATCGTGTGGTGCGATCATGGCGGCCAAGGCCGAAGCGTATGGAGCCACAACCATATCTACGGTTAGATCGCGCTTGATACCTAGCCCCGGCACGCCAAAGGCCTTGTACATATAGTCAGCGCGCGCATCGGTCATGCAGTAGCCGCTTTCAGATATCCCCCACGGCAGACCGGATTTTTTTCCATAATCAATCTGTGCGGCAACAGCAGCTTTGCAGGTCTGGTCAAGCAGGCTGTTTTCATAAAAGGGCATTACAAGAAGCGGCATCAAGTACTCAAACATTGAGCCGCTCCAGGAAAGAAGCACTGGCTTTTGATCTGTGGTGGTTGCCAAAAGCCGCCCAAGAGAAAACCAACTTTCCTGAGGCAGATGCCCCTGGGCAATGCCCACAAATACTGCCAGCCTGGCCTCAGAGGCCAGCAGGTCATAATAGCTTGTATCCCTTCTGTTTTCGTCCACATTGTAGCCAATAGACAGCAATTTGCGCGTGGAATCATAAAGAAAATCATACTCAATACACGCAAGCCCCGAGCACTGCTCCATCATTTTCGTTATCTGTTCAAGGTGTGCTTTGGCTTGGCGGCTGCCTGCCCCAACAAGCACAGCAAGCTCAGCAAAAAGATGCTGCCTTGATGGGTCTTTCTCCTCTGCGGCGCATAAGGCCAGGCGCGGCAAAACGGTTTCTTCAAGCGCCGCGATTTCAAACAGTGAGAGATGAGAGTCAAGCATCTGAAAATCTTGCAGGTCAGCAGAGGGCATATTCTGAAGCGATGTCCAGGGCATAAAAAGCGCAAGCTCGTTCAGTGAATCCTGCAACTTGAGACAAAATGTTTCCTGCACGCTGCCATCGTAGCCCTCTTCCAAAATGCCTGAAGCCTGATCCAGCTGGGTCATGGCTGCTGTCGCAGTTGTTTGCAGATGTTCAAGATCTTTTCTGACTTGACTTGCAGAGGATGAAAGCGACTGCAGGGCCGCTGCCAGCTCAAGGCTGAGAGTGCCCATCGGTGAATTTGCAGCCTCACCGGAAGGTTTGGAGGCTGTTTCAACCAAGATGGCAAGCGTTTTTAGCAGGTCTTTATAAAGCAGAGGATGGCTTACCCTTTTTTCTACAAAATCCTGCAACCCCGCGCGCAAGACCAAGAGGTGCCCAACCATGTTGCCACTGTCCACAGACGACACATAGCGCGGTAACAGAGGGGTCAGAGACTGGGTGTCGTACCAGTTGAAAAAATGGCCTTTGTATCTTTCAAGCTTTTCCATCACCGACAGGGACTTTGATGTGCGCTCCAGAAATGCCCCGGCGGTTATAAAACCGAAGTCATAGGCCGAAAGATTTGCCAACAGCGCGATGCCCATATTAGTAGGTGAAGAACGGTGGGCTATTCTGCCAGTGGGGACTTCCTGATAGTTGTCTGGCGGAAGCCAGTTGCTTTCAGCCCCGGCAAAGGTTGCAAAAAACTTCCAGGTCTTACGCGCAATTCTGAACAGAAAAACAGTTTGCTCTGGGGTGAGCTTTTCCTGATGCCGCTTAAGAGGAAGGCTCGTCCACCATGCCATGACCGGAGAAAAAAACCACAGCAGGCAAACAACCCCAGCCATGGCAGTGCTTGCTGCCATGCCGTTGCCCAAAGCAATACAGGCAATCATACCCAGCAAGGCGAGTACGGGCCCGGCCCACATGGCAGCCACAGTTTCGCTCAGGCGCTCTGGAGCAGCGTTGCCAGAACAGACCGATACATTCCACTGAAGAAGGCGTTTTTTTGAGGCCAGCATTCGCCAGAAACTGCGAAAAATGGCATCCAGATTTGAGGCTGCTTCAACAGGCAGGTAGAGTAATGCCTCAGCAGTTTGAGAAAAATGCCCTGGGATTTCTGAAAGCTGAAGCGTGATGTGGCGCCTGAAAGACGTATCCTTTGGCTTGTGGAGCATGGCAAAGACAGCTTCAAGCAAGGCTGGCAGAAACAAAAAGCCAACCACCAGAGAGGTCCATTGCCACGATCGTGGCAGCATGCCCCACCCAAAGATCAAAAGCAGTATCAATGCGGAGGGGGTTAAGCTGCGGCGAAGATTATCAAAAATTTTCCAGCGCGAGAGCAACGAAAGAGGATTGTTGTGCATCTGCCCATCACCACCGGGGACGCGGGGCAACAGCCAGTTTATGATCTGCCAGTCTCCGCGAATCCAGCGATGACGCCTTGCGGCATCGGTAAGATATGCCACGGGGTAATCTTCATAAAAAGAAACATCACTCAGCAAACCAGAGCGGGCAAAGCACCCCTCGAGGAGGTCGTGACTGAGCACCTTGTTGTCAGGAAAGCGTCCTGACAGCATCGAATCAAATGTATTCAGGTCGTAAATGCCCTTTCCGATGTATGAGCCTTCGTCAAATATATCCTGATAACTGTCAGAAACTGTGCGCGTGTATGGATCAATGCCGCTCTTTTTGCAGTTGAGACGGGCATAACGCGAACGATTTGCCCCGGCCAGGCTTGGCTCGACGCGCGGCTGTAAAATGCCATATCCGTTGATTACACGCTTCTTACCCTCATCAAATCGCGCGCGGTTCAGGGGGTGCGCCATGGCCCCCACAAGCTGGCGGGCAGAATCTCGGGGCAACTGTGTATCTGCATCAAGCGTTATAATGTAGCGCACACGCGAAAAAACTGCCCTGTCACCTTCAACAACCGAAAAGACATCCGGGATTCTGCCGCATAAAAAATTGTTAAATTCCTCTATCTTGCCGCGTTTGCGCTCATGCCCCATCCATATTCCTTCCTGAGCGTTCCATAAGCGGGGACGGTGGAAAAGAAAAAACGGAGTGTATTTTTCTGCTGCATATTTTGCATTAAGTTCTGCTGCCATTTGCCGGGCCACACGGACGAGTAGTTTGTCATTGGGGGTGGTTTCCGTTGCAGAATCAGAAAAATCCGTAAGCAATCCAAAATATAAAGAGGTGTCCTGATTGGCCAGAAAACGCACCTCAAGGTCATCGAATAAACACTTTATGGAATCTTTGCTGGTGAGCATTGCTGGCACAATAACCAGAGTGAGCAAACGCTCTGGCAAGCCCGTGGAAAAATCCATTTTAAGAAGAGGTTTGGGATTGACGGCAATGGAAGCGATTTTATTGGCAACAGCTAGGGCCAGGTGGCAGGCTACAATGATAATGGGTAAAAGGAATAGAGATGCCCATAAATTCTGTACACCCTGTGCCATGGCAACAAAGGCGAAAAACACTGTAAAAAACAGCGTTAATAAAATGATTGTAGAGATATACAGGGGAACGCGTAAACGTTCAGCCGCGCGGGCAAGGGTCTGCACCGGGCCGAAATGGGCAGATATGGCAGTTTCAAGCCTAGGCTTGCCTTCCGCAGTCAAATAGCAGCCAACATGCGCAGAGCGAGCGTTTTTGCCATGCAGGCTCATGCCTTCATGGGCAAGATCTATGGCTTTCTGGGCAATCTCGTTCTCTGTCAGGTGGCTGCACCTCGCCATTTCTTCTATAATAGTGCGGCAATAGTTACGCGAATTGAAGTCCATGGCGACATAAACTTCTGCCGGATCCTTACGCAAAGTGCCTTCAACCACGCTTACAGAATCAACAAATCCTTTCCAGTCGACAGATTCAATGGCTCGCAGGCTGTTGAAACAATTGCTCATGGAAAGCTGGCTGGCGGCCTGCATCTGGTTTTCCACATGCACAAGCTGGTCGATCGTTTGACCAGAGTCAGCAAGTTGCTGCTCAACCCATGTGAGCGGTAGCGCCAGTGAGGGCCCCATGCCTTTGAGCTGGCGGCTGAATTCGGCGACAAACGAACCCGTAAGTGATGGATTTGACCGTGCCATGTTTGCAATTACCATGATCAGGTCTTTGGGAGAGGCCGCAGCTGTGTGCGTCAGCTTGCTGGCCCAATACACCGCAAGCGCACGGTCAGTTCTGTATGCAGCGATGAGAGCGGTGATATGTCTGATGTTTTCTATGAGAGCAAAGCGAAACATGATGGGAACAGCCCATAATTCACCCATCGTGAGCACAGCAACGGTTTGATAGGAGGACAGAACCGCTGCCACAGTTTCAGCATTCACCCGCCCGTCACTATGCCATATGACTTCCTGGGCAATGTCGTAGGCACGGGGCAGCCCCGCAGCAACTCCCTTGGTCAGGTGGGGCAGTTCCCGGCTGTAGCCCTTGGGCAAGTGCCGCCTTACTGCTCGAATCTGCTCTTCAAGGATATAAAAATTATCAAGAAGGCATTCTCCTGCGGGGGCTATCTGCACGCCGCACCGCACATCTTCATTCAGCAGGTTGTGCACGGACAAAAACATTTTTTCGTTGTCCACAAGCCGTGGGAGCAATACTTCCGGGTGCTTTTCTGTTGCAACACGGTGTCTTTCTGCCAGCAGCCTGCCGTGTTCTCCAAGATGCTCAGAGCTGAATAGCTCAAGTTGATATGGCCCGACCTCACCTGCGTACTTCCATGGTATCTGTTTTACCTGAAAGAACGCCCGCAAAGCGCAAAACATGGCGGAAGCTGTCTTACTGAATAGATTCATTACGACTAATCCCAAAATATGATACAGAGTAACGTGAGGTATACTGAGTTATTGCGGGCAACATTACCCCGTTGATCACTTGCCGCCTGTATGCCGTAGGCGACTCATCTACTGATCCCCTGACGTGCCATGATTGAGAAAAAATCGTACAGTTGTATAGGCATAGAGAACAATACTTCAGTAAAAATAAAATGTTAATTAATTGTAAAAAAATTTCCAAAACCTATTTTATATTTTATAAATCATTTATATAATACAGTACACATATTAATTTATAATTTTTTTCATTTTAAATTATTGAAATCAATATATGTAATATATAAAAATTATATGTATATTGCCTCCTTAACTTACTTATATTGCTGGTAACCAGCTCTGCCACCAGTACTATTCCACAAGATTTGATAGACGAAAGGCACAAAATGGCCATGCCCCAAAAAGCATGGCAGCTATAGGAGGATGACGGTCAGCAGCGGCGGCTGACAAGTTTATCTCCGTTGAGTAAGCAGGGCTCGCGCAACGCAATCCAGCAACAAGGACAAAAGGCAATCGCCGGGAGATCGGCGTGGTGGTTCACAGAAATCGCGCCAGGTATGCTTATGGGCGACGGAGTAAATAAAATTGGGGCACATCTGCGGGCTATAATGGAAAAAGCGCGAAGTTTGGATGAACATACTATTTTCATTGATAAATTTGAGGAATTTGCAGGCAGCCGGGATAGCGCAAATAGAATCGATCGGTCAATTACCAACGAGTTTCTCAAACAGGTACCGCTTATAAAAAGCCAGCCAAACAAGGTTCTGCTCGTATGTGCTACAAATTACATCCGCCAACTGGATTCTGCACTGCTACGGCCGGGGCGCTTTGATTGCATCATCCCGGTAGGAACTCTGGATGACGATGGAAGAAAAACAATTCTGGAATACTATTTGTCGAAGATGAACTGCGGCGTAGTTGATGTCGATCATATTGTAAGCTTGACACCTAAATTTACCCCTGCAGATATTGAGTATCTATTCCAAATTGTTGCCCAGTATGCTTTTGAAGAAGAATGTGAAAGAAGGGTAAACACGCCTGTGACCACAGAGATGATTGCTGAGAAAATTGCTTCTTTCAGGCCGTCCTTGACGGAATCGATGATTGCTGAGTTTAGAGAAGATGTAGCTATTTATTCAAGGGCTTAATTTATGTGAGTCATTACGGAAGGCTTTTTATGAATTTTACATGTTGAAGCTGACCAGCGTTCCTGTCTGCCCCACCCGCAGAAATATGCACACTCCTGACGCACCCCCAAAAAGCCTCGGCCACTCCAAAGGCCGAGGCTTTTGCTGCTTATCGCCAAGGAAATGCAAGATCAAAAGCAATATATTTGACCAATATGTTCTTGTTTGTATATGCATATTGTTATAATAAATAGTATTAATTGCTTTAATATGACAGTCAGGAGACATTAATTACACATAAGAATTATAATTATTATAAAAATAAATACAGAAATTGTTTTCCGTGGTAATGTATATACAGTCTAAATGCAGATAGGAGAATTTATGAATTATCTATTCAAGTTGGCTGACGTGGCACTCAAGAGCATCGGCAAAAAGACATTCACCCTTGAAGATGGGCACAGTATGACAATTTTTCCATCAGGTGATGGAAAAACCATGAAAATTGATATTGACGACGGGGAATCGTACAAGACTAGGGGAAGTAACAGCTTTGTCTCGCAGATAGTAAAGATTTTAAAAAATAGAGGGGTTGCATGGTGGGATGAAACGAAAGAGGGACAAGACAATGTTTACAACGTTCTTTCAATGTATGAACAATTTGAAGATGTTCATCAGGAAGATCTCCAGAATATGCCCGCCAACAAAAGTTCGATTAGCTCCCACTAATGAAATGTACTCGTCCATACTTGAAAAAAATTCACAACTTCACAATTTAGTCTATTTCATTATTATCTTTTACTTGGGTTACGCGGGTCAAAAACTCCCTCCTTCTTCGCTGGGTATCCCAGGCTAGAAAGAGGAATGGAGAAGTATCAATGAATATAAGCTTAAAACAACGTGTCGAGATGGAACGTCTTTTATCTAATTGGAAAAAGTATCTAGATAGTATTCCACCAGCCTCGGATGATTTGAAGTTGCACAAGGGACTTGGAATGAACACCGCTATCGTGAAAAAAGATCATTTTAACAGTGTATTGAGGTCTTTTGTTCATGACATGAGGACGCGCCTTGATGCGTTGCCACAATAAGCATCGGTAATGGTATATGGTCGGGGGAACCATACCTTTTCCTTTCTTCTACCACTCCAAGGGATGGAAGGGTAGCAATCAGATTGCTCCCCCCGGCGGGATGCAATAATTGCTCGTGGTTGTCGAACAGGGCAAGAGAAAGGATGTGCTTTTTCATGCTGTAAACCTCTGGCCTCACTATGCCAGATTCACAACTTTCACGCAGTAAAATATTTTTGAGTGGCACACTGGTGGTACAAATCAAAAATTAGACAAAGAATAAGGCACTCAGGTTTTAGCCTGAGTGCCTTATTAAGCCTGATTGCGTAGTCAGGATTTGAACCTACGAGTGCATATGCTCTTTCGTAGGAGGGTTAAAAAGGGGTTAGTTCGGGGTGTATGCCGATGTCTTTTGATGTTTCTGGATGCACTCTAACATTGTTAATTTATTGAATTCACAATTTTAGAGGCTGTCCTTTCACGCCGTCGACAGGGGTTCAAATCCCCTTGGGGACGCCAATTAAGAAAGCAAGCTCTTACGAGAAATCGTAGGAGCTTTTTTGCTTTGTCTTCCTGATGGGGGGCATACCACTATGCCGGGAAATGTTTATTTAGAGGATGTCGCCATCAGATGTATGGCGGCATACATGACGAGCTAGATGTCGCGTTCGTCGTATTCCTCCACGGCAATCCACAGCATACCCAGTTCCGCACTGCACCCCATCGGGTGGGGGGCAGTTGTCACCCCGTGTTCTCTGCCAGGATAGAAATGCAGTTCCATGAAGCAGACTGCAACCGTCCATTATTGTCTCATTTTTCGCTTTGAAGAGGATTGCGACTCGGAATCCGAGATAACGTTGCGTGCAGGAAAATATTTTAGGAAAGGAATAATGAGAATATCCAGATATATTCGGTAGTTCCTGAAGGATTCGAGAAGGGGTGTTTGTTCACAAATATTTTTGCTTGTGGCATAAATATATCTACCCATACTCTGCCCATCGACTGCGGATTGAAGTTTGCAGGTGCAGAGAAAAGTGGCGGTTGCTATGGAATGATCGTCGCACAAAGCCAGGAGTATCTCATGAACAGTATCAGATGGCTGCTTATGATACTGACCGCCGCGACATTTCTGGCGGCCAGCGCGCTGGCCGTAGCCGCCGATCAGGCTCAGAGTCTTGGGCTGACGGATGATGAAAGGGCTTGGCTACAAGATCATTCCGTTATCCGCGTAGGGAATCAAACCAACTTGCCACCGTTCGATTTTGCCGTCGGGGACCGGCCGCAGGGCTACAGCATTGATCTGACCAACCTGCTTGCCCAGCGTATCGGGTTCAAAGTGGAATACGTTACCCGGCCGACCCGGGAAGAGCTTCTACAACTGTTCAAGCAGGACAATCTGGACCTGTTGCATTCGCTTTATCGCACACCGCAACGAAAAGAACTTGGCATCTTCTCCGAGCCCTACTTTCGCATGAAGCAGGTATTCGTCACGCGCAAGGATGACGCGAACATTTCCGATTTTCAACAGTTGAACGGCAAGACCGTCGCGACCGGTAAGACGTGGGCGGACTCGGAATTTTTGGCGGCACAGTACCCCGGCATCAAACGTCTCTTCCGCGACAGCATTGAGCAGATGCTGGAGGCCGTGTCGAACGGAGAGGCCGATGCTGCGGTTCAAGGGGATGGAGTTGCCGAGTACTGGCTGCGGAGACGAGGATTTACAGACCTGAAGATTTCCGCCTGGGCCAAGGAATTCGACAAGGGAAGGCCTCAATCTTTTTACTTCATGGCGCATAAGACCGCTCCGCAGTTGGTCTCCATGCTCGACAAGGCGCTGGCCTCGGTGGCACCCGGCGAGTTGCAGGAATTACAAACCAAGTGGTTCGGCACCGGCGCCGTCAGCGAAGCGCCACCCGAGGTCAAACGCATCGACCTGACCGAGGAACAACGGGACTACCTTCTCCGCAAGGGGCCGATCAGGATGTGTTCCGCGCCGTCGACCCCGCCCTTTGCCCAGATTACCAGCGACGGCGTCCATCATGGAATCGCCGCCGATATCATCTCGAAATTGGCGAACCTCATCGGCACGGAGATAACCCTGGTCCCGACCACGACGTGGAACGAATCGATCGAATTCGTCAAGGCCAGGCGATGCGATATCCTTTCCTATGCCGGGATGACCGAACAGCGGAAAGAGTTTCTGGATTTCACCACCCCTTATCTTTCCATGCCCATTGTCGTCGTGACCCGGAAAGATCAACCCTTCATCGTCTCTTTAAAACCATTTTTAAATGAATCCTTTGGCGGCATCAGGGAAACGGCCTATGTCGCGGCCTTCAAGGCGCAGTATCCGACGGCCCGCATCACAGAATTCGATAGCAGTATCGATGGGTTGCAGCAAGTCAGAACGGGAAAATTGTTTGGCTTTGTCAGCGCGTTGCCCATCGTCGCCCACCAGATCCAATCTCACACGCTTCTCGATCTCAAAGTGGCCGGACAACTGGACGAAAAATTCGAGATGTCGGTGGCGACACGTAACGACGAGCCGCTGTTGGGCAGCATTTTTCAGGCCGCGATCAATGCCCTGCCCCAGGAGCAACGCCAGGAGATCCTCAATAGATGGCTCGCCGTCCGCTACGAGCAAGGCTTCGATTATGCCCTGATGTGGAAAATCGGACTTGCCGTCGCAGTTTTGTTCGCGGGCGTTCTGATCTGGAATCGACGGCTATCCATGCTTCACGCCCGGATTGCCGCGCAGAATGACGAACTGGCCATTGCCGCCGCTGCCTTCAACTCCCAGGAAGGCATGATTGTGACAGACCCGGATAAAGTGATCCTGCGCGCTAATCAGGCATTCCTGGAGATCACCGGCTATCGAGCAGAAGAAGTGATCGGCCGAACACCTCGCTTGTTTTCATCCGGGCGTCACGATGCGGCGCTTTACCAGGCCATGTGGGACGCCATAGACCATGCCGGCACTTGGCAGGGAGAAATCTGGAACCGCCGCAAGAATGGCGATCTTTATGTCGCCTGGCTTACCGTCTCGGTGGTCAGGGACAAAAAAGGAAACGTCACCAATTACATCGGCACGCAATTCGACATCACCGAGCGCAAGAGAACCGAGCAGGCGCTGGCCGAAAGTGAAGCCCGATTCCGAAGGTTTTTCGAGGATAATGGCTCGGTCATGCTGCTGGTCGATCCGTCGAATGGGGAGATCATCGCCGCGAATCGCGCTGCGTCGGCCTATTACGGCTATGCGCCGGAACGCTTGACGGGAATGAACATCAATCAGATCAATATACTGCCCGCTGAGGAGGTCGCGCTCGAATACCAGCAGGCGCTTCGCGAGGAACGCTACTGTTTCGACTTCCGTCATCGGCTCGCTTCCGGCGAGGTCCGCGATGTCGAGGTCTATTCCACGCCGGTGGAATTCGACGGCAGGCCCATCCTCTCGTCCATCGTCCATGACATCAGCCAGCGCAAGGCGGCCGAGGCCAGATCACGGCGTCTAGCCAATCTCTACGCGGCGTTGAGCCAGTGCAATCAGGCGATCGTACACTGCGCCAGCGAAGTCGAACTGTTCCCGAAGATCTGTCGCTGCGCGGTCGATTACGGCTTTGCGAAAATGGCCTGGATCGGCTTTGTCAACGAGGAGGGCTCGCTGGTCGAACCGGTCGCCTCGTATGGCGACGACACGGGGTATCTGGATGATCTCTCGATTCCAATGGATGTGGGGAACCCGCTTTCGAGGGCACCTGCCACCACCTCGATCCGCGATGATCAGGCAATATGGTATCAAGATTTCGCCCATGATTTAGAGATCGGTCCCACCTCGCAATCTTGGCATGAACGCGCGGCGAATGCCGGAATTCACGGGCTGGCCTCCCTCCCGTTACATCGCGCAGGTTCTGCGGTCGGGTGCCTCGTCATCTACGCCGACACAGTCGATGCCTTCGATGAGGAGGCCCGCAAGCTTTTGATCGAAATGGCGATGGATATCAGTTTCGCGCTGGGCAATTTCGCCCGCGAGGCCGAGCGACAACATTCGGCGGAGGCGCTGCGCGCCAGCGAAGCGCGCTATCGTCTCGTTTTCAAGACCAGCCCGAACGCCATCGCCATCAACCGTCTGGCCGATGGGGCTTATGTCGAGATCAACGACGGATTTATCAACATGACGGGCTTTGGCCAAGATGACGTCCGGGGACGCACGTCCTTCGACATCGATATCTGGGGCGATCCCGAAAGTCGCGTGTATCTGGTCGAACGACTGAAGCAGGATTCAATCTGCCAGAACGTAGAGGCCCAATTCAGGAAAAAGAATGGGGAACTACTTTGGGGTTTGATGTCTGCGTCGGTCATCGAACTCGATGGTGAACGCTGCATTCTTTCCGTCACACGGGATATTACCGACATCAAGATGGCCGAGGAGGAGATCAAGACCCTCGCATTTTACGACCCGTTGACGCATCTGCCCAACCGACGACTTCTGATGGACCGCCTGCAGCAATCTCTCGCCCTTTCCACCAGGGACAGGTGCAAATGCGCCTTGTTGTTCGTTGATCTCGATAACTTCAAGACCCTGAACGACAGCAGTGGCCATGCCATCGGCGACCTCCTTTTGCAAGAAGTCGCCGCGCGTCTTGTCGCCAGTGTGCGCGAGGCCGACACCGTGGCCCGACTGGGCGGAGACGAATTCATTGTGCTCATCGAACAGTTGAGTGAATCCATTGAAGAGGCGGCGAAACAGGCCGAGGGAGTCGGCGAGAAAATCCTTGCCGCCATCAATAACCCTTATCAGCTTGCCGACAGAGAATACCGAAGCACGACCAGCATCGGCATCGCCATGTTCGGGGGGCAGCATGAGAAAACGGACAAGCTTCTGATGCAGGCCGATATCGCGATGTATCAGGCTAAGGCTGCAGGACGCAATGTGATACGTTTTTTTTCGCCTGACCTCCAGAACACCCTCGATTCCCGTGTGGAGACGGAAAATGATTTGCATCTGGCCATCGAAAGAGAACAATTCTCTCTTCATTACCAACCGCAATGGGATCATGGCAGCCTTGTCGGTGCCGAGGCGCTGATACGTTGGAACCATCCGGAGCGGGGCGTGGTGACGCCGGGAGACTTCATTCCCCTGGCCGAGGAAACCGGGTTGATCCTGCCGTTGGGGCAGTGGGTGCTGCAAACCGCCTGCCGTCAGATTGCGGCTTGGCGTGACCAGCCGGACATGGCCCATCTCACGCTTGCGGTCAATGTCAGCGCCCTCCAGTTCCGGCAGCCGAACTTCATCGATCAGACGGTTGCGACGCTGGAGCAAACTGGGGCCGACCCTCAGCACCTCAAGCTTGAGCTCACGGAAAGCATGCTGGTGGACAACGTTGAAGACGTCATCGCCAAGATGTTGGCTCTGCGGTCCCGTGGCGTGACGTTCTCGCTGGACGATTTCGGGACCGGCTACTCGTCGCTGTCCTACCTGAAACGCCTTCCCTTGGACCAGGTGAAGATTGACAGATCGTTCGTCAAGGATCTGCTGACGGACGCTAATGACGCGGCCATTGCCCGAACCATTGTCGCCCTGGGACAGGCCATGGGTCTGTCGGTCATTGCCGAGGGCGTGGAAACCGAAGCTCAGAAGGGCTTCCTCACCAGCTTGGGCTGCAAAGCCTTTCAAGGGTTCCTTTTCGGGCGGCCAATGCCCCTTGATGAGTTTCAAGCGCTGGTTCGGTGCTGAGTTGCGTGACGCGACAGGATTTTAAAAATAGTAATAATAATTATTTCTATCGGATGCAGCCGCCGTTTCTCGGTAATTAGACTGGGACGGTGATTGAATTATGTAGGAAGTGGTTGCGAGGGCAGGATTTGAACCTACAACCTCCGGGCTTTAAGCACATGCGCTCTTTAGAGAGGGGGGTTAAAGGGGGGGGGAGTTCGGGGCGCATGCTGATGTCTTTTGATGTGTTTGGATGCTCTCTAACATTACTAATTTATTGAATTCATAATTTTAGAGGCTGGCCTTTTACGCCGTAGACAGGGGTTCAAATTCCCTTGGGGACGCCAATTAAGAAAGCAAGCTCTTACGAGAAATCGCAGGAGCTTTTTTCGTTGGTGGGCGGGGCTGTCGTTGAGGCAGCGCCTCGTTGAGCCGGGTGCGTTCACCAGAAGGCAGCCCACTATACGGTGAGCCACGCCTGCCTTTGCCACTTCCCCAGCTTCTTTTTTCGTTTGTAAAAGAATCCTTTTTTCGTAATAGCGCGGAAGGGCAAAATGGGGGATTACCACGGCACTTCGTCGTTTCATATCGCGTCCGGCACTGATGGCATCGTCACCGATTATCAGTACAGAGCCTGCGACAGCCACATCACATCCGGCTGTGCCTGCACGGTGTTGGTGGCCTGATGCCCGAAGCCCGCATCTCACGCGACTGCGAGATAGTGAATCAATGTCTGCGGAAGGTACTACGAATCGTTTTTACTAGTTGTTGGCTAGCATGTAATACGTTACAAAAAACAACATACAAATCCACCAGTAAAAACAGTTGCCAATACTACAAAACAAAATTAAATCGCTTACATTCAAATATAAAACGCCTCTGCATTTCTTCACAATAAAGCATTTCAAGAATTATTGTCTTATCTAAATCAGAAAAAACTGGAAAAACCTGTGTAAATGTGAGTATTTTTTCCAAAGCAATGTAGCACTAATTAGGCATAATATATATTCATATAAAAATTTTTCTTGTAAATTTAATTTTTCATGAACTATAACAATATTTTTCTCTTTTACATCTTCAAAATTTGATAATGCATCATGCAATGCATTCCAATTCCAACCAAAAACGCTAAATTCTAGTTGTTTGTTAAGAGTATAAAATAAATCATTTTCAGACCTTATGCTGCATTGTATATAGCAACAAAGAATTGATTTCCTCAATATCCTTAGTGGATATTTTGTAAAATAAAATAGATTTTCTACTTTCATTGTCGTTCCTCACCAGTGCATGATGCATTTGTTCAATTTTTATTTCTCTTTTGTGCATATGCTATGTCTTTCAAGCCATATGCTACGAGCTTCAATCAGGCTGTATTTATTTGCGCCGCCACGATAGGCAGGGTCTCCTGATTGCAATGGATCGTCTTCCCATAAACAAATAGGGCATATCTCATAGCCACCTCGCTCCGAAAAGCATCTATTTCCACAGCAGGGGCATTGAAAAATATTTCCATTTTCCATCCGTCATTCCACCTAGAGACGTGTTCGAGGGGGGGCTCAGCTCACATTTTGCACAAATGCAAAGAGGTCAGCCCATGCCCACAAAAGCCTGTTCCACCGCCGTTGGCATCTGGAGCTTTGCAGATCGTCGTTGCTGCCTGCCAATGTGCATTGCGCCCACCTCATACACGCGCATGCTGAGCACATGCAGTCCAGAAAAAAATGATTGAGGAAAAACATGCGAACTTAAATTGCACCGCTGTTATTCGCCTCAACAGATGATTATCCGCAAATAAATTGCTGCTTTTTAAAAAAATTGCATGTATTTACATTTTGTGATTATGCCATCTTTATTAACTATAAAGTTCATTACAGTATAATATTTAACCTTTATTTGTGTTGGTTTTAGATTGAATGCTGGTGCATCGACACCAACATCTCTGTCTTCCGTGTAGTAGTAGTAGTACGCATAAACCCGGCCACCGTCAGGGAGTTCTTTATACACTTCATCTGACTTAAACTTACCTCCATTATAGTCGCCGTTGGCACAATAGTTCATATATTTCTGCACAACAAAGGCATACATGCCTTGCCGAGCGTTCATATTTTCAGGCATCCAGAGCGAGGAGCCTTTTCCATCAGTATAGTCTTCCGGATAGCGCCCAAACAGGCCGCTCTGGCTAGTATCCGGCAATGGGCCACAGGCACAGAGCAGAGCGAACAGGCAGAAGAGTATAATATTTTTGTACATGGAAGTTCTCACTTTTCAGCTATCAGCTTGAAAGAGGCAGATCGTTCAGAGTACTGCTTTGGGGCCATTATTACCAACATGCCCGCCTGCGCGTTCACATTTTGCACAAATGCAAAGAGGTCAGCCCGCGCTCACAAAAGCCTGTTCCGCAGCCGTTGGCTTCTGGAGCTTTGCGAATCGTCGTTACTGCCTGCCAATGTGCATTGCGCCCACCCCATACACGCATTTGGCCCGTTTCAGCTTGCCCAGAAAAAAATGATTAAGGGAAAGCATGCGAGCTTAAATTGAACTGCTGTTGTTCGTTCATATTGGCAATTTCTTACAATTGTTTGGTCAATTATTTATTGGAATCTCTTGTATTTACACTGCGTTATTATGCCATCGGTATTTACTATAAAGTTCATTACTGTATAGTATTTAACCTTTATTTGTGTTGGTTTTAGATTGAATGCTGGCGCATTGACTCCAACATCATGATCTTCTGTGTAGTAGTAGTAAGCATACACGCGGCCACCGTCTGGAAGTTCTTTATACACTTCATCTGACTTAAATTTTCCTCCATTATAGTCGCCATTTACACAATAATTTATGTACTTCTGCACAACGAATGCGTACATGCCTTGGCGGGCATTCATGTTCTCAGGCATCCAGAGCGTGAAACCTTTCCCGTTATCATAATTTTCTGGATAGCGGCCAAATAGACCGCTTTGGCTAGTATCCGGCAATGGGCCGCAGGCGCAGAGCAAGGCGAACAGGCAGAAGAGTGCAATGTTTTTGTGCATGGAAGTTCTCACTTTTCAGCTATCAGCTTGAAAGAGGCAGATCGTTCAGAGTACTGCTTTGGGGCCATTATTACCAATATGCCCGCCTGCGCCCTCACATTTTGCACAAATGCAAAGAGGTCAGCCCATGCACGCAAAAGCCTGTTCCGCAGCCGTTGGCTTCTGGAGCTTTGCGAATCGTCGTTACTGCCTGCCAATGTGCATTGCGCCCACCCCATGCACGCGCATGCTGAGCACATGCATCCCAGAAAAAAATGATTGAGGGAAAGTATACTGGCTCAAATTGAACTGCTGATATTCGCCTCGAAAAGAAAACATTGGCAAACGTCTGGTCATTTTTTAATTAAATTGCATATATTTACATTTTGTAATTATTCCATCTTTGTTAACTATAAAGTTCATTACAGTATAATATTTAACCTTTATTTGTTTTGGTTTTAAATTGAATGCTGGTGCATTGACACCAATATCAAAATCATCTGTGTAGTAGTAGTAGTATGCATACACACGTCCACCGTCAGGGAGTTCTTTATACACTTCATCTGACTCAAATTTTCCTCCATTATAGTCTCCATTTCTACAGTAATTCATGTACTTCTGCACAACATACGCGTACATGCCTTGGCGGGCGTGCATATGTTTTGGCATCCAAAGCCAGGAGCCCTTTCCATCGTCATAGTTTTCTGGATACTCCCCCAAAAGGCCGCTCTGGTTTCTATCTGGCGTCGGCCCACAGGCGCAGAGCAAGGCGAACAGGCAGAAGAGTGCAATGTTTTTGTGCATGGAAGTTCTCACTTTTCCGTGTTGAGACAACAGACAGCAGACAACTCTGGTGCCTTATTATTTGTTTTTAGGGGGTGAGGAAAACATATCATTCCAAGCGTTTTGGATAAAGCCCCAAGGATCATTACGAAGATCCCGCCATGCTTGTTCCGCAGCCTTTGACTTATTGTTTTCTGGCGCGTTGCTGTCTGCCCCACCGTTGCCCTTGGCCTCGTCCTTCTTTTTATCGCCACCTGTCAAGCCCGAGAATATCCGCTGAAAAAAACCGCTCGGGTTGGTCGCAACTTCATGCAGCGAATTTAGTATGTTGGCGGATAGATCCGGATTGAGAACTTTGTCCACATAGCTGAAAGCTGGCTCCAGAGTCAGGTTTGTTTTTGAAGTTGTTTCTGTGCGCATGGCATTATTAGGGTCACGGTTCAAGCCGTCCAGCGACTGACCGGGATTATTGCGCACAGTAATTTCCCCATTGCCAATGGTGGCATAGGCGGTTTGGGTCGTTTCTCTATGACTATAGGAAAATGCGCCCGGTGAAACATTGTGCAGGGTGCCTTCCTTGAAAAGATTGTATGCATCTTGCCAATCTTTTTGTTTGTTGACCAAGGTTTGCACCCTGTTTCACTTGGACATTTGCCCCATAGCCACTGTTGCCTCAGCGCCCACGTTGAAGCTGCTGTTGAACGAGCTGGAATTCTGCACACTGGAAACGTTCAGGTTGCGGCTTACATGCATGTCAACATCCTTGCCTGTCAGGTTGCCGCCAGCAACGCTGGCGATCTGGCCGGAAACCGTGGTCAGCTTTTCCCCGACGACCAGCTTGACATTTTGTTGGTTAGGCGTTGGTGAGTTCTTGCAGCACCGTGTTGATGCCGCCAAGCGTAAGGCATTGCCCCTCGTGAGCCTGCGTGATCGTCCGCACCTGACGCGAGGAGAGCAGGGTGGCCCCTTCAACACTGATCGTCTTGATGGGTACGCATGGGCCTGTTTCCTTAAGCGCTGGTGGATGGATTGGCTCTGGCTGCTCTGTGGGCGGGGTAAGAAGCATCCTGCGGCGCTGGTTATCTTCCAATTCTCGCAGACGCTGATCGTGTAACTCCGTAGCTCGATCAGGCGAAAAAGACGGCATGGGCGCGGCGGCATAAGCATTCTGCATGAGCAACAGAAGCACCGTGAGGCATACAGCTATTTTTTGCATCGCGGGTGTATACTAGTAGTCGATAATAGATGCAACGATAAGCAAATATTAGTTGGCTACTCGGTTTGTTACAGGTATCTGAAACTTATTGATAACCAATGCAAATAAAAAATTTGTGGCTGAATATTTATATATGAAAATACGGTTACGGTTATCGGCTGTTTTCTGTAGCGGGGGTTGGTATGGGTTGGAAATATATACCAATATATTGTTATGATTTGCTTTGTTGTTGTGTGTACAAAACGGCAGCCCGCCAGGACGTGTGAAAGGCGGGATTGCTTCAATGCATGCGGGATTCAGAATGGTGCAACGATCAGAATTGATTCAAATTCTTGCGAACTGTCTGGCAAAGGTGTTGATCTATGCCGTAAAAACACGTGTTCTATGGCGGCTGATACCGTGCCATCGCTGTTCAGATATTTTACTCGTGAGCCAACAGCTTGGGGACTATAACAATCGTTCGGAGCAGGTTTCCTGCGGGTCAACAGGGCATGCAGAACAAAAAGTGGCTAAGGTGCGCAGCTTCCTTTCAACCCGCCTGGGGGGATGGGCATCAGAGCGGTATTGATCGGCAGCGTTAGAGGCTCTCCTTTCACGCAGCCGACAGCGGTTCAAGCCTTTTTATCTCAACAGGCAGGTCAAAGGTCTGCATGGGTATTAGTGGGCCACTGGAGCGGCATCGACAGACGAATCCATCGATGCCGCAAAATATCTCCGGCATGTTGCAGTATTAATGCAACGTCATTTTAGGCTTGTCCCAGCGCGTCTTCCAGTTTTGGAACTGCGTACTGGTCTCCGCCGCGACAATCATTTATGACAATGACCGGGAAATTTTCCACCACAAGTTCACGAATGGCTTCAGGCCCCAGGTCTTCATAGGCGATAACCCTGGCTTCCTTGATGCGCACACTCAGCAGCGCGCCCGCTCCGCCCGTTGCGCCCAGATACACGGCCTTGTGCTCGACCATGGATTTTTTCACATCGGCCGAGCGCATGCCTTTGCCGATCATTCCCTTGAGCCCTTGTTCCATCAGACGCGGCGCGTAGGAATCCATGCGGTAGCTGGTGGTTGGCCCTGCTGCGCCGATGGCATAACCGGGAATGGCCGGAGACGGCCCAACATAATAGATAACTGCGCCCTTGGGGTCGAAGGGCAGGGGGTTCCCCGCGTCCAGAGCCTCCACAAGGCGCTTGTGGGCGGCATCACGCCCCGTATAGATGATGCCTGTCAAATACACGGTATCGCCAATACACAGCTGCTCCACAGCTTCATCAGAAAGCGGTGTGGTCAAATAATGTTCGGACATTAGAGCGTAACCTCCTTGTGGCGAGAGCTGTGGCACTGAATGTTTACGGCAAGAGGCAGGCTGGCCAGATGACAGGGAACGACAGATATTTTGACCCCAAGGCAAGTGGTATCGCCGCCAAGCCCCATGGGGCCGATGCCCAGGCGGTTTATGGATTGCAGCAAATCGGCTTCCATTTCGGCGACCTTGGGATCAGGGTGAACATCATCCACTTCTCGCATGAGAGCTTTTTTGGCGTTGATGGCGGCCAGCTCAAAGTTGCCGCCAATGCCCACGCCCACCAGAATAGGCGGACACGGATTGGAACCAGATTCCGCAACGCGCCGGATGACAAATTCGCGAATGCCTTTCCACCCTTGCGCCGGAGCCAGCATGATGACGCGCGACATGTTCTCGGAGCCGCCCCCCTTGGCCATCATGGTGATCTTGATCTTGTCGCCGGGAACAAGGTCAAAATGGATAATGGCAGGGGAGTTGTCGCCCACATTCTGGCGGGTAAAGGGGTCGCACGTGGATTTGCGCAAAAATCCGTCCTTGTATCCCTGTACCATGCCCGCGTTGATTGCTTCGCGCAGGGTGCCGCCCTCCACACGCACGTCTTCCCCTGCTTCAACAAAAAACACACCAAGGCCGCAGTCCTGGCAGAGGGGCAAACCTGTTTTGGAGGAGAGGGCCGCATTGTCCACCAGTTGCGCCAGAATTCCCCTGGCGGATTCCAGGGATTCGCCCTTTTCGGCCTTTACCAGTGCGTCCAGAACGTCATCTGGCAAATAGCGACCAGCCGCCATACACATGGAAGCCACAGTGTCCACTATCGTTTGTCTTGGTATGGTTCGCATACTGTTTTCGCGCTCCGTTAAGGTTGCAAAGAGGTTATCAGCAAAAGGTAGCTGCACGAGTACGCATAAACACCTTGGGGAATCAGGATTCCTGTTGAACTCGCCGATGCTTTTTCCCGTTCCATTGTTTTTGTTGCTCGCCGAGGCCGAGCAACATCCCAGTCATGCAGGGCGGATGAAGCAAAAGCGCCTTTGCATTACCGCCATTAGCAGCGCAAGATTGATAATGTGGAAAAGCATGTTTGATGCCATCTTTTTATTTTTATATAACTATAGTAAATATAATGCTTTTTAAAACATCCAACCCCTATAAAAAAATCTCCGCCATAACATAAGTTATGGCGGAGATGGAACAGTAAGAGAGAACCCGCAGCCCCGCTTACTTGTGTCTTTTATAACAAGCTGCATTGGAGCATTCTAAAAGTTATATGGCACGTTGCCAGAAAACTGCAGATTGTCAGCTCTGGTCAGCAACTTCCCGGGATGATTTGAGCCTTTTGGAAAGGGCAGGCTGAGAGATGCCCAATAAGCGAGCGGCCATTGTCTGATTTCCTCCTGCCCTGAGCATTGCTTCAGAAATCAGCAGCTTGTCCGCCTCGGCAAGGCTGGGCAAATGCTCGCACACGGCAAAGGGATTACCTGTGGCCTCAAGGGATGCCAAGTGTGAAGAGTTGGAACCGACAATGGCCTGAATGCCGATGGTAGACAATTCCGGGCCGTTGCTAAGGCTCACCGCATCATAAATCATGGCCCGCAGCTCGCGTACATTTCCGGGGAAGGCATATGCCGACAGATATTCTTCCAGACCTGAAGGAATGTCAGGCGCAGTTTTGCCCATGGTTCTGGCTGCTTCGGCAAGAAAATGCCGCATCAAAAGGCCGATGTCTTCAGCGCGTTCGCGCAGTGGCGGAATATGCACATGGTGGGTGCGCAGGCGAAAGTACAGATCGCGCCGAAAACGTCCCTCTGCCTCGTCTACAGCCAAATCACGGTGCGTGGCCACAATGATGCGGGCGTGCAGACGTTTAGGCTGGTCTGCGCCCAAGGGATAATATTCGCCTTCCTGAAGCAGCCGCAGAAGCTTAACCTGCGAGGACAGGGAAAGATCGCCTATTTCGTCAAGGAAGAGCGTACCCCCGGCGGCCTCTTCTATCATGCCTTTGCGCGGTGTAGCCGCTCCTGTGTATGCGCCGCGTACATGCCCAAAAAGCGTATCCGCAAAAACGGCATCATCAAGCCCGGCAACATTAACAGCCACCAATGGCCCGTCACGCCCGCTGATGGCATGGGCCGCCGCAACCAGGTTTTCCTTCCCGACGCCGGATTCACCAGTCACAAGCAGGGGCTGGGGACTTTTGGCGACAGCTTCAATGTAGGCGAAAACGCCGTGCATTGCCCATGAACGGGTGATAATGGAGGCAAAGGCTTCAGGGTGCTGTGCCCCTCCCGCTACGAGCCTGTTTTTTACTTCAAGATTTTCCCTGCGCAGTTCCAGCATCCGTATGGCGCGCTGCACGCCGCCCACAATGCGGTCTTCCTCATCGGTCTTGATGTAGTAGTCAAACGCTCCAAGCTTCATGCAGCGCACGGCAGTGTCCAGCTGGCTGACCCCGCTGATGATGATGCAGGCAGTTTCAGGAAACTGCTCGGCAATGGAGGCCAAAATCTCCTCGCCGGAAATATGGGGCATGGTCAGGTCAAGAATCACGAGGCCAATGTTGCCCTTGCTTAACAGCGACAAGGCCTTGCGGCTGTCATCACACAAAAAGACATTTGTGATGCCTGCCGATGACTCCAGCGTCAGCGAAAGGGCCCGCAACCAGGCGGGTTCGTCATCCACTATGAGAATACCGAAATCCGGATTAAGGGCGGAGTTCATTGGTCGCAGTTCTCCTTGGCCACAGGAATTGTCAGTGATGCTTTTGTCCAGCACCCGGGGCATGATTCAAAAGTCAGCGTACCGCCGTGTTCTTTCAGAATTCCCGCAGAGACGGACAGCCCCAGCCCTGTGCCCCCGGTTTCACGCTTGGTGGTAAAAAATGGGTCAGTCAGATGCTGCAGCTGTTCAGGGTTGATGCCTGTTCCCTCATCCCGCACGCACAAATCAACAACAGCCTTTTCCGGGTCGTAATGCGTGGTTATGACAATCGCCCGCGACTTGTCCGGTAGGGCCTGGCAGGCATTGAGCACCAGATTGACCACAACCTGTTCTATGCGCTGCGAGCTGCCCCACACAAAGGGCAAATCGTCCTCATAATTGGCGGAAAAATGGTCGGTGTGCTTGCGGATGGTGGATTCAACAAGGCGCACGGCCTTGCGCGAGGCATCGTTTATGTCGATGAGTGACTTTCCCACACCTTCTTCACGCCGTGCGAAATCTTTAAGATCATTAACAATGCGCTTTATCCGCAACGCGCCTTCCTGCATTTCGTCGAGCATCATGGGCAGTTCGCTGCGCATGCGCTCATAAGAAATGCCGCCCAGTGTAAATAATCCTTCGCGCTCACGCAGCTCATCAAGCATGCGCGTCACATCGGCCAATACTCGGCGAAGAATTGGAATATTAAGAAGAATCAGCCCATTGGGGTTATTGATTTCATGGGCAACACCAGACACAAGTATGCCCAATGCCGCCATTTTATCGGCCTGCACCAGCTGGCGCTGGTTACGCGAAAGTTCATCAAGCGCCATGCTCAGCGAGCGGGTACGTTGCGCCACCTGTTTGCGCAGAATATGCGTCCACAGCACCACGCCGCCAAGCACTATCAGCAGGGGCACAATAATCGCCCCGGCGTACAGGGCCACTGTTTCCCAGCGAACTTTCCCGGTCTCCAGCACTCCCAGCCATTTGTCGTGAATAGCCTGATAGCGTCCGGTTTCCCGCAGGATGGCCAATCCTTCGCTCAGACGGGACATGAGCATTTCATTGCCCTTGAGCGCTGCGTATCCATAGCGCACTGACGCCACAGAACTGACCACAACGTAAAGGTTGTGCAGTTTGTTCTCCCGGATAATGTAATTGCCAGGCAAAACAGCCACTACGGCATATTCGCCCTGGCCAGAGGCCAACAGACGCAGCCCGTCGGCAGGGGTGTCTGTAAGAATCAGATCCTGTGCAAACCCTTTGGAGGCCAGCACTTCATTCATGTAGCCAGCTCGATGGACTATAACCTTTTTTCCCTCAAGCTCATCAAGTGAAGAAACCGGAGGCGTGTCCCTGCGCGCAAAGATGGCATGGTTGACAATGGTATGCGGTACGAAATCCAAATATCTGGAACGATCTTCGGAAGAGGTCATCCCCTGAAGCATGTCCAGATCTCCCCGTTTGAGAGCTGCCAGTTCAGAAGACCAACCGCCGAGGCGAAACTCAACCTGCATACCCATTGTTTCTGCGACAGCACGGGTCAGGTCAACATTGAATCCGGCAGGTTTGCCGCTTTTGTCGAGGAATTCATAGGGCGGGTAGTCACGGTCACCGCCAACAAGCAAGGAGCGCAGAACCCCAGGGGGCTCTGCGGATGTATCATTTTCACTATATTCCACTGCTGCGGTGTTTGAAACAGCAGCAGAAAGAAGCAGGAGCGCCAGAAGAGTGCGTACCAATAGTGCAACCATGGTTATTCCTGCCGTGTTTTTTTTAAAGCGTCAACTCATTAACATATATTTTATGTTGCATGCATGGCGCAGAATACAAATCTCCGCATGCGCGCAGTGTGGAACAACGCGCATAGCCGCTGAAAAAAGCCATTTTACAGAAGGGGGCAGTATGGCTTGCCCCCTTCTGTGAGGGCTACGACAAAACAGGCAATAGTTTTGTTCCTGGCCTCCAATGGTGCATTTCAACAGTTTTCATAACAGATGCAATTTCAGCAGATGCAACTTTCTTTGCAGCCCAGAAACTTTTTGCGGATTGCGCTGGGCAAAATGCCGCGTACGGATTCCAGTGTGGCCATGCGCCGCATGATGCCCAGCTGATCCTGAAGCGGTATTTTCTTGGGGCAGACATCTTCGCAGGCCAGCAGGCCCATGCAACCAAACACGCCGGAATCATCACCGATCAGTTCATAAAAGCTATCGCTTGTGCGTTCATCACGTGGGTCTATATAAAACCGCGCCAGACGGTTGATACTTGTAGCCCCAATGAAGTCGTTGCGCATAAGGGCCGTACCGCATGCCGCCACGCAGCAGCCGCATTCAACGCAGCGGTCAAGCTCAAAGATTTCATTGGCAAGCGTGTTGGTCATGCGCTCTTCCGGGGCATAAGGCTCAAAAGGTTTGCTGGTATGAACCCAGGACTCGATTTTTTGCCCTACCTGTCTGAACCATGTGCCCGTGTCCACAGAAAGGTCGCCCAGCAGTTTGAACACCGGCAGGGGGTGCAGGCTGATGTGATCCGGCAGATCGGAAGTGCGCGTGTGGCAGGCAAGACCAGGCCGACCGTTAATAACCATGGCGCATGAGCCGCAGATGCCCGCCCGGCAGCAGAAATCAAACTGGAGCGTTGCGTCCATGGTTTCGCGGATCTGCGAAAGCACCAGAAAAAGCGTCATGCTCGCGGTTTCTTCCAGCTCAAAGTGCTGCATGCGCGGTTTTGATTCCGGGTCAGAGGGATTATGCCGGAATATTTCCAGATGAAGGGTGCGTGCCATGCCTATGCTCCTTGCTTCTTGATCATGCTGGGAGAAATCTCGGCGGCAATGATTTTGCCACCGCCGTAACCGCGTTCACCCGGTGGAATTTCATACCACGGAGTTGCCGATTCGTAGCTGAGTGTCGGCAAGGTGTCGCCTTCTTTCCAGTGCGCCAGAGTGCGGTTGAGCCACTGCTGGTCATTGCGCTCGGGGAAGTCTTCCCGCGTGTGCGCTCCACGGCTTTCGGTGCGCATGAGCGCTCCATAGGCAGTGCACAGCGCAAGTTTGATCATGCCGGGCATGCGCAGGGCGGTGGAAATTTCAGGACTGAACGCGCTGCCGGATGAACCGTTGAGCCCGATATTTTTACTGCGCTCAAGCAGAGCCTGGAGTTTTTCCACGCCTTCCTCCAGATCCGGGCCGTTACGGAAAATGCCCACATGCTCCATCATGACGTCCTGCATTGCATTGCGCAGCGTAAAGCAGTTTTCACTACCGCCACGGCACAGGGCCTCTATGCGGCTTTTGACCAGATTTTCCGCATCACGCATGGCGGCTGTGGAAAATAGGGAGTCGTGCCCCTGAAGAAATTCCACAATTTTGGCGCCCACAACACGGCCCGCAACAATTGTCTCGGATAAAGAGTTGCCTCCCAGGCGGTTAAAGCCGTGCATGTCCCAACAGGCGGCCTCGCCTGCGGCGTACAGGCCTTTCAGTCCATAGGCCGCTCCGTCCTTGTTGGTGCGTACACCGCCCATGCTGTAGTGCTGGGTCGGGCGCACGGGAATGGGCTGGTGAATGGGATCAACGCCAAGGAAATTGGTCGCGATTTCATACACTTCACGCAGATTGGTGGTGATGTGCTTTTCACCCAGATGGCGGATATCCAGCCACAGGTGATCCCCATACGGGCTTTTTACGCCAAGCCCCTTGCGCATATGCTCGGTCATGCGCCGGGAAACCACATCGCGGGAGGCCAGCTCTGCTTTTTCCGGTTCGTAGTCGGGCATGAAACGATAGCCGTTGACGTCAAGCAGGGTTCCGCCGTCACCCCGGCAGCCTTCGGTAACAAGAATGTCGGTGGGCACTGTGCCCGTAGGGTGAAACTGCACGGCCTCCATGTTGCCCATGGGCACCAATCCGGTTTCCAGAGCGGCTATCTGCCCTCCGCCATCACAGATGACGGCATTGGTTGTGGCGCGATAAATGCGCCCGTAACCGCCAGTGGCAATAAGCGTTGCGCGTGCCAGATAGGCCACCAGCTCGCCAGTGCGCAGGCACCGGGCAACGCAGCCCTGGCAGGTCTGCCCGTCATGGATGAGCGCTTCGGCCTGCATGCGGTCGTGCACGTCCACACCCAGTTGCAGCAGGCGGTTATCCAGGGTGAAGAGCACGGAATGCCCCGTACCGTCCGCGGTATAGCAGGTGCGCCATTTGGCTGTTCCGCCAAAGGCGCGGGCATGGATGAGGCCCTCGTTTTCGGCTTTTTCCTTGGCCTGAAAGGGTTTGCCCCCCTTAAAATAGGTATGTTCGCCAGGTTCCACACGATTCCAGGGCACGCCAAGATAGGCCATCTCGCGCATGGCTATGGGCGCTGTGTCTGCAAAAATGCGGGCCACTTCTTGGTCGCAGCCCCAGTCGGAACCTTTTACTGTATCCATAAAATGCACGTCGGGGCTGTCGCCCTCGCCCATGATGGAGTTGCCGAGGGCCGCCTGCATGCCGCCCTGCGCCGCTGATGAATGCGAACGGCGTGGGGGAACAAGGGACAGACAAATAACGTCAAATCCGGCCTGGGCCGCTTCTACGGCAACGCGCTCGCCGGCGAGTCCGGCACCTATGCAGAGCAGATCAGTCTGAAAAACTCGCACGTAAGTCCTCCTATCCGGCCAGCAGCCAGAGGCGCAGCAGGGTCATAAGGCCAATGGCCACAAAACCGCCCATCATCATATATTCGCCACGCTGCCAGCGGGAGCGCGTGCTTCTGGTTATAAAACCGTACTTCACGCCAAGGCGGTAAAAACCGATGCCCACATGCAGCTCGGCCAGAGGCAGCAGCACCAGATAAAACGGCAGCCAGCCGCCGCGCACCCGCGCTGCGCTCGTGGCCGCGTCAATGGGCAAATGGGTGAGGATGGTGTACATGTGGATGCTGCCCATAATCAGAATGACCAGAGCAGTGGCAACCTGCACAATCCACATCCAGGTGTCCTTGTGCCGCAGGCGTACGGCGTGGTTCCAGAAAAGGCTCCATTCCCCGGCTGCAAAAGGCATCTTGCGGGCGGCGATTACAAAATGCGCCACCATGAGCATGAAGATGATTGGGCCGCCGATCTGGGCCATGTAGGTGGCTTCAAGAAACCAGCCAAGAGCATTCATGGCAGAAGGGCTTATGATAACGCTGCCCACCATAAGCAGATGCGCCCAAAGAAAGGCAATGAGCAGCACGCCTGATATCGCCTGAAAAAAATCCAGCCGTGATTCGGATCTGGTGTGCGGCGATTCACCGGCATTGTACAAAACCTGACTCATAATTTCTCCTGATATACCTGTCTGGTACCGTGGTTACAGGAAGGTCATGACCAGGGCGTAGCTCACGAGCGTACCCACGGTAATGCCTATGGCACCTGGAATAATGAAACTGTGATTGACGATGAACTTGCCGATGCACGTGGTGCCCGATCTGTCAAAATTGATGCAGGCCAGATCGCTGGGATAGGTGGGCAGGATAAAGTAGCCGTAGCACATGGGCATGAAGGCCAGCAGCAGCTTGGGCTCAAGGCCGAGGCTGAGGCCAAGGGGAACAACCGCCGCCAGCGCGGCTGCCTGGCTGTTCACAAGCTTGGAGACGAACACAAGCACAAGGGCGTAAGTCCAAGGATAAGCCGTCACTACGCTTGCCAGTTCCGTCTTGATGAACCCAAGGTGGGCATGGAAGAAGCTGTCAGTCATCCAGGCCACGCCAAAAACTGAAAAGATGGCGACCATGCCGGCTTTGAAGACCGCACTGCTCGATATGGCCTGCTGCTTGACCTTGCAGAACATGAGGATGCACGCGCCAGCAATGAGCATGATCATCTGAATGACAATATTCATGGAAAGAGGCGCGAGCTTGTTGGCCGGGCCGAATAAGGGACGCAGCCCCTCAAAGGCGCCCAGCACCACCACGGCGGCTATCGCGGCAAAAAAGAACCATACGGCGCGGAAGGCTTCCGGGGGAAATACCTTATCCAACAGGGTGCTGCCGCCGCCGTATATGTAGGCCTTGGTTTCAGGATCGGCCAGACGCTTCTGAAATTCCGGATCCTTGTCCAGGTCTTTGCCACGGTGCATGGACCACAAACCAGCGCACAATACGCCCACGAAGGTGGACGGAATGGAAATGGCCAGCAAGGTGACAATGCTTATGGCAGTTCCCACACCGTGGGCTTGCCCGAGCATGGAAACCATCGAAACAACAGCCACTGAAACGGGCGATGCGCAGATGCCGATCTGCGCCGAAACAGAAGCGACAGCCATAGGCCTCTCAGGGCGGATGCCCTTGTTGATGGCAATGTCATAGATAATGGGGAACATGGTGTACGCCACGTGGCCGGTACCGCACAGCAACGTAAGAAACCATGTGGTGATGGGAGCAAGCAGGGTAATGTGTTCCGGATGCTTGCGGAGCATGCGTTCAGCCACCCGCATGAGCACATCCAGCCCTCCTGCCGTTTGCAGCGTGGCCGCGCAACCGATAACGGCCAGGATGGTAAGGATGACATCGACGGGCGGTTTGCCCGGCTGCACGTGGAAGACAAAACAGAGAATGAACAAACCAATGCCGCTGATGAGGCCCAGCCCCATGCCGCCGTATCGTGTTCCCAACAGCAGACAGGCCAGAATGACACAAAGTTGCAGTGTCAGCATGAAATCTCCCATTTCGTTATTTTGTTTCATGATGTGACCGCTCAGCCATACATGGCTGAACTGCACGGTAGTGCTTTGGCACTACCGCCTTACATGCAGCGCGTGACAGATAACGGGAGAGAAAGCAGGTTTGATGCCAGAGTGATTAGATCTACGTAATAGTTCAATATATAATGCTTTTTTATTTCTATCATCACACAATAAAAAGTCCTCCATAACAAAAGTTATGGAGGACCTGGAACGAATTGGGCTGAGCCCGTGATTTAAGGAGATTGTGCCTTTTATAACAAGGCGCATCAAGCCATTCTAAAAGTTATAAGTGTTTAAAATCAAATAATTATAGTGGATTGGCCGGGTGATTCCTGTGTTCGGTGTTACACCTGTCGCCGCCGTCAGCCCGCCTTGCGCGGATTGGCGGACAGTCTGTCCAGCAGGCGGTCATAATAGGGATCATCCTGCTCAATCTGCATGGGCCGCTGAAAGCGCATTTTGGCCCGCGTGATCATAAAGCGCACCCTCTGCATCTGGCGCACGCGTTCCTGCTCGTCCTCGCACTGCTCCAGCAGATCAACAAGCCTGTTCAGTTCCTTGCGCTCCTCAAGCTCGGGCGGCAGGCAGCCCGCATTGCGCAATATCTTGTAGGCCATGCGCATGTCTTCCGGCACATGGCTCAGGTCTTCAATCTCAAGGGGTTTGCCAGCGCCGGGCAGATTGTCAAAGGCCCCTTGCGACAGGGCTTCCTCAATGCGGCGTTCCGCCACAAGCTGGATGACAGACCATGGATTGGCGTCACTCATGGGCATCCCCGTCCGGCGGCAGGGCGTCTGCTTGCGGGGCAGATTCCGGGCTGTCGCTCCACAGTTTTTTCCATTCCATGAGCAGCCGCAGGGCGTCCAGCGGGCTGAGCTCGTCAGGATTCAGCTCGCGCAGCAGCAGAACAAGCGGGTGTTCCGAGCGCGGCGGCGCAGCGGCAATTTCCGGCAGTTCCGGCTCTTTTTTTGCTGGTTCAGGCAGGTTCAGGCCCGGCAGGGACACCGCAGAAACCACAGTTTTTCTGGCGCTGTCGCGCCCGCGCTCAAGCCCCTGCAAGATGGCTCTGGCCCGCTGCACCACGGGGCCGGGCACACCTGCAAGGCGGGCCACCTCCACGCCGTAGCTGCGGTCTGAAGGGCCGGGAACAAGCTTGTGCAGAAAGAGAATATCGTTGTTGTATTCGCGGATGGCGATGTTCATGGTGAACACGCCCGCAATGCGGCCTTCCAGTGCGGTCAGCTCATGGTAGTGGGTGGCAAAGAGGGTGCGCAGGTCGCCGCCAGCCCGTTTAGCAAGGTCTTCCACCACGGCCCAGGCCAGAGCCACGCCGTCATAGGTGCTGGTGCCCCGGCCAATTTCGTCAAGGATCACAAGGCTGCGGCGGGTGGCCTGACGCAGAATGCGGGCTGTTTCCATCATTTCCACCATAAAGGTGCTCTGGCCCTGCGCAAGGTTGTCTGATGCGCCAACGCGCGAAAACAGGCGGTCTACCAGCCCAAGGCGGGCAGCGCTGGCAGGAACCATGGAACCCATCTGCGCCAGCAGGCTGATGATGGCAACTTGCCGCAGTACAGTGGATTTACCGGCCATGTTTGGGCCTGTGAGCAGGCACAGGCGGCGTCCGGCATCAAGGCGAAAATCGTTGGGCACAAAATTGGCGCGGCCAAGCATGGCTTCAACTACAGGGTGCCGCCCCTCGCGGATGTCCAGATTGGCCTCCGCGTCAAGTTCCGGCCTGCACCAGTTGTTGGTGCGGCCCACTTGCGCGAGGCTCTGCCAGTAGTCGAGCTGGGCGACCATATCCGCCGCGTGAATGATGCGTTCGCGCTGGGCGGCCATGTGGGTACGCAGATCCTGAAACAGCGAGTATTCCAGCGTCTTGCGCTTGTCTGCGGCAGACAGAAGCTCTTCTTCAAGATCTTTCAGCTCCACAGTGGTGAAGCGCTCGGCATTGGCAAGGCTCTGGCGGCGAATAAAATGGAAGGGCGCGGGTCCGCTGTGGGCCGCGCGCGTAAGCTCGTAGTAATAGCCGAACACACGGTTAAAGCCCAGCTTGAGCTTGCTGATGCCTGTTTTTTCCTGTTCTTCGGCCAGCATGTTCTGGAGCTTCTGTTCGCCGTGTTCCGCCAGATCAAGCAGGCGGTCAAGTTCCGCATTATAGCCGGTTTTAAACAGGCCGCCTTCGGTAATGACCGCAGGGGGGCTGTCCACCAGGGCGCTTTGCAGCAGGGCCGCGCAGTCTTGCATGTTGTCCCAGGACTTGACCACATCGGCAACGCTCTTGGGCATGTTGTCCGGAGCACCGGGCGCGCCAAAAGCTGTGGCAGGAGCTGCCGCAAAAGCATCGCCAGCCCCTTGCAGGGCGGCGTACACGTCCGGCAGGGCCGCAAGGCTGTTGCGCAGGGCAATAAAATCGCGCGGCGCGCCCTGATTCAGGCTGATGCGCGTGGAGAGCCGCTCCAGGTCGTAGACATTTTTCAAAGCTTCGCGCAGTGCGGCGCGGCGGGCATCGTCCGCATGAAAAAACGCCACAGCGTCCTGAACGCGGGTGATGGGCCCAAGCTCGCGCCAGGGGTGGCGCAGCATGTCTTCAAGCAGCCTGCCGCCCATGGGAGTCATGGTGTCGTCCAGCACATGACGCAGGGTGCCTTTGCCCTTGCGGCCATTGAGGCGGCAAAAAATTTCAAGGTTACGCTCGGTCACATCGTCAATGAGCAGGCGGCGGCCAAGATCAAGCGGCGCAAAGGGCATGAGGTGGTCGGGGTTGCGCATCTGCGTCTGGCTCAGATAGACCAGCAGCGCGCCGCAGGCCCGCATGAGTTCCGGCTTGCCTTCCAGCCCCAGAGCACCGGCTTCGCGCACGCCCTGAGCGGCCACAACGCGCTCTGTGGCGCGCTTGAGGTCAAACTGGGGGGCAGGCATGCGCACAAGCCTTATGCCTTCCAGAATGCACCGTTGGGGCGGCTCGACCCCTTCCGGCACCAGCAGTTCGCGTGGGGCAAGTTTTTGCGCCCACTGCCACAGTTCGGCTTCGCGCTTGAACTCAACGCCAGACCACTGGCCCGTGGAAATATCCGCCCAGGCAAGGCCGCCAGCTCCACCGGAGGTGGAAGGGCACAGGGCCCCCAAAAAGTTATGGCTCTTGCTGGCAAGGTTGGCATCTTCCAGCACGGTGCCGGGCGTGATAACGCGTGTTACGGCCCGCTTGACCAGCCCCTTGGCGGCCTTCGGGTCTTCTGTCTGGTCGCAGATGGCAACATGGTAGCCCTTGTCGATGAGCTGGGCCACGTAACCCTCCACCGCATGCCACGGTACGCCGCACATGGGGATGGGGTTTTCTGCATCTCTGCTTCGGCTGGTGAGGGCAATCTGAAGTTCGCGGGCCGCGACCTTGGCGTCTTCAAGAAACAGTTCATAAAAGTCGCCCATGCGGTAAAATAGCAGGGCATCGGGGTGTTCAGCCTTGATGCCCATGTACTGCTCAAACATGGGGGTCAGTTTTACGGGGGCTTCAGACATAGTAATTCTTGGGGTGACGGTGACGGTTGCGGATTACCGCAGCCATAAAAAAATTATGGCGCTGCCCAGACCCTCAGCCGAACAGCGCCACAAAGCGGATTGCAAAACGTCTAGTGCTGCTTGTCAGGATCCGGAACCAGTGATTCTTCGGCGGCAACAGCCGTAGCGGCGGCGGGCGCCACGGGCGCGGGCTGGGCGTCGGCCTTGCCGTTCTTGCTCAAGAACTGCGTGCGGGCTGTGTCTGAGCCAATCTTTTTCTTGGTCTTTTCCAGTTCGCGCTCAAGGCTGCTGATCTGCCATTTCTGCTTCATCAGGCGGGCGGTCAGATTGACCTTGTCCCACACCAGAAAGCCCAGAGTCATCAAGGCGCCACAGGCGAAGGCCGCGATGACCAGAAAATAGAAGGGCAGGGCGATGGAAGACATGGCGGGAATAAAGAACAGGTTGAGCGTGAGCACCATGCTCTGGGAGAGCGCGCCCTGGTTCTGAAAAAAGAACACAAGGGCGAGGAAAAAGAGAATGGCGAGCAAAAATACTTTGATATACCGCATAGACATACTCCTCAGGCTAAATAAAGCTATCTCAAAAAAACTTCACGGGCTTTTTGAGAATGCCGCATCGCCCAAGAGGGCACAGCATCGCGCTCTCCAGCCGGTCTTTGTCGCCCCCTGCGAAAAAGACAATCCCCGCCACAAGGTCATGCAGCCCTTACGAGCCGCAACCTTCCTGCCCGGGCGTGGAAGCGGCGCGGTCTTGCTTGCCATTGGCCGCGCCATTCGTGAAATACGGTTTCATTGCCGCATAGGTGCGGCTCAAGTGTTCGGGCATGGTGCGCACTTCGTCAAACACTGCCATGAATGAAGAGTCGCCCGTCCAGCGCGGCACCAGGTGAAAGTGCAGGTGTTCGCGAATGCCCGCGCCCGCTGCCTGCCCCTGGTTCAGGCCGATATTGATGCCTTCACAGTTAAAGTGCTGCTTTAAGATTACCGTGCACTGCTGTAAAAGATCCATGATTTCATGGGTTTCTTCCGGCTTGAGGTCTGCCAGCAGCATAACGTGCCGATATGGGCACACCATGATATGCCCGTTATTATACGGGAATTTGTTCATGATGACAAAGGCCATACGGCCTCTGTGCAGTACCAGGCGCTGCTCGTCATCCGCCGTATGATCGGGGAGGCAGAACACGCAGGAGTCTGGCTTGGGGCCAAGAATGTACTCAATGCGCCATGGAGCCCATAGTTGTTTCATAGTTGGTTTCTATACACCTCTTATAAACGCTGGGCAAGTGAAGAATTCCGACTGGTTTGTTCTTCATTCCCACTGCCGGATTTTGCGGCGATACTGCACACGAGGCTGCGCGCCAGATCCATCTGTTGTTCTGGCGTTGCGGCGGTGCCGTCAAGCTTGGCAGCGAGCACGGCGTCCAGAATGCGCCCAAAGGCGGGGCCGGGTTCCAGCCCCATGATGCGCAGGTCTTCGCCGCTCACATCCGTTTTTTCTTTGCGCCACTGGGTAATGTAGCGCGAAAGGTTTTTTTGCAGGGAGGCATCGCTTGTGTCTGCCATGAGGTAGAGCAGGCATTCGAGCGAAAGGGGCCGCAGCAGGGCGCACAGGGCGCTGACGCCCTCCTTGCCTGCCTCATGGTCTTTTTGCCACGGCTCCAGCTTGCCGCGCACCACGCGCATGTGCTCGCGCTGGCGCAGAATGTCGGCCCGCCGTGGTTCGGGCAGGCCCATGCGCTGATAATGGTTGGCCGTATCGGCATAGCTCATGTTGTGGTTGAGGGCCAGAAAGAAGGCCAGCCAGGGTTGGGCTGCCTCTTCAAAATACAGCAGCCTGTACCACGTGAGCGTTTCCTGAAGCCGCAGCAGCAGGTTTTTGCGCGTGGGATTGAGCGACAGCAGGGGAGAAACCGCCTCGAGCACGCCGAGCTGGTCGAGCCGCAGGATGCAGGCTGAAGGGTCTTCCTCATCGCAGATATGCTGGAACTCGTGGAGCAGACGAAAGCCCGAGAGTTTGTCCATGAGCTTGAGCTTGAGGGCGTTTTTGATGAGCTTTTCCGTACCCGCCCCGATGTGGAAGTTATAGCGCTGCTCAAAGCGCACAGCCCTGAGGCAGCGGGTGGGGTCTTCCACAAAGCTCAGGGTATGCAGCACCCTGATGACGCGCTCCTTGATGTCGCGCTGACCGCCGAAAAAATCCACCAGCTGGCCGAACGGCTCGCAATCAAGCCGCACAGCCAGCGCATTGATGGAAAAATCGCGGCGGAACAGATCCATCTTGATGGACGAAAGCTCAACCGTGGGCAGTGCCGCTGGGTATTCATAATATTCGAGGCGCGCCGTAGCTACGTCGATGCGGGCTTCGGCCCCCGAGGCGTCAGTATAAATGACCACCGAGGTGAGGAACTTCTGGTGCTCGCGCACCCGCCCGTTGAGCTCCTTTGCCAGCGCCCGCGCAAGGGCTATGCCGTTGCCCTCCACTACCAGATCAATGTCCTGGTTGGGGCGCTGGAGCAGAAGATCGCGCACAAAGCCGCCCACAGCGTAGACCGGCAGGCCGAGTTCCCTGCCCAGCCGGCCCGCAAGGTGCAGCATGTTGCGGCTGGCAAGGGGCAGTCTGTCCTGTATGAGCTTGCCAAGGTTGCGCTCCTTGCCGCCGGTTGTGCGCGGCTCCGGCATATGGCCCGGCTCCTGTGCAAAAACATTGATAAGGTCGGTGCGCGTGACCACGCCGATAATCGTGTCGTCTTCCACAATGGGCACAAGGCGCTGGCGGCCTCCCACGATGGTGGTGGTCAGATCCTTGAGCGTTGCGTCTGGCGGCAGGGTGGTGATTCTGCGGGTCATGTAGTCTTCTACCGTGGATGCGCCAAGGCCGTGGGCGCTGGCCCGCGAGGCCGTGAGGGCATCCAGCAGGCCGATGCACTGGCGGGTTTCTGGCATGAAGACCGGCACGGCCTTGAGGCCGAAGTGGAGCATGAGTTCATCCGCCTCATGAATGGTGGCGGTGGCCTCAATGCCCACGGCGGGCGAAGACATATATTCGCGCGCGGTTTTATCGGGGTAGGCCTGGGCGTAGAGGTGGCGCAAAATCACATCGCGCACTTCATGCACCGTCATGGTGCGCACCGAGGCCGAAGCCGCGTAGGCATGCCCACCGCCGCCAAGGGCCGCGCAGATGTCGCCCACGTTAATGGCCTCGTTACGGCTGCGGGCCACCACCTGAATGCGGTCGTCCATAAGCCCGATGGCAAACAGCACCGGGAATCTTTCCATCTCCATAAGGCGGTGGGCCAGATAGGCGAAATCCCCCAGATAATGCTCCATGGCGGCTTCTGAAAGCGTTACCTGAACATTGTTGATGTTGTATGTCTGAGTGGATTCCAGCAGGCTGTTCAGGGCCTGAATGTGCAGGCTTGTGAGTTCGTGGGCGGCCAGAGCGTCGATGCGGTTCACATCCATGCCCTGCCCGAGCAGCCATGCCGCCGCCATAAAATCGGCCTGCGTGGTTGAAGAATAAGTGAAAGAGCCGGTATCGCCATAAATGCCAAGCCCCAGCAAGGTGGCGTCGTCCGCGCCGAGGCTGAGGCCCCGTTCCGAAATGGCCTGCACAATGAGGCTTGTGACAGAGCCGATGTGCGCCATGTGCGTGTGCGGGCTTGTGATATCATCTGTGGAATCCGGATGGTGATCCCACAGTTCCACAGTCACGTCGTCACGGTCGAGCAGTTGGGCCACATGGCTTATGCGGCCGCGCTGACGGGTATCCACAACCACAAGGCGGGTTATGGAGTCCCACGGGATGGCAGGAGTTTCCACTATGCCCAGCGCCGCCGTATCCAGCCCGGCAATGAGCTTTTGCAGGCCCCGCTCCTGCGTGCCGGGAAAGAGCAGCACGTGCGGGGCGTAAAGAAATCGGGCCGCCAACATGGCTGCAAAGGCGTCAAAATCTGCGTTGGCGTGGCAGGTGATGAGCGTTGTTCCGGCTGTATGCTGCAACGCTGAGGCCGCAGAAGCGGACGCCAACTGTACGGGGGGAGTCTGGTCGGCTGTGGTTTGGGCGGATGCCGTCTGTGTGGTCGTTTTCGGCGCAGGGATCACTGGCGGCTCCGGGGATGGAATTGATGGTGTATGCCGCGCAGGCGCTCGGCCTGCACATGGGTGTAAATTTCTGTGGCGCTTATGTCGGCATGCCCAAGCAACATCTGCACGGCGCGCAGGTCTGCGCCGCCCTCCAGCAGGTGCGTGGCAAAGGAATGCCTGAACGTATGCGGCGAAATGGCGCGTCGGATGCCCGCCTCAAGCGCGTATTTTTTTACCATCTTCCACACGTACTGGCGCGTAAGGGCACGGCCCGAGCGGTTGACGAAAAGCTGGTTGCCTGTGGGCGTAAAAAGGGGCCTGCATGCGCTGATATAGTCTGCCAGCATCTGCTGCATCAGGTCGTGCAGAGGCACCAGCCTTTCTTTGGAACCCTTGCCAAAAACACGCACAAGGCCGCGTTGCAGGTCAAGATCAGGCACGCACATGGCGCACAGTTCAGAAACGCGCAGACCCGCAGCGTACAGAAGTTCAAGCATGCAGCGGTCGCGCTTGCCGCTTTTGTCGCGCAAGTCTGGCTGGGCAAGCAGGGATTCCATTTCATCCCTGGTCAGTACCTCCGGCAGATGTTGCGGTAATTTGGGGTTTTCCAGCAACTCCGCAGGGTTTTTACGCAGCCGGCCTTCTTCAACGGCAAAGGCAAAAAATGCCCGCAGTGCGGAAAGACGGCGTGCCAGGGTGCGCCCCGTGTTCTGCCGCGCGCGCAGCCAGGCAAGGTACAGAAAAATCTCCTGTTCATCGGGGTCGGGCAGCGAATCTTCCGCCACGCCCTGGGCCAGCTCCTGCCGGTACAGAAAAAAACTCTCAAGATCCTGTCCGTAGGCTTCAACCGTATTGGGCGAAAGGCCGCGCTGGGCCAGCAAAAAATCCCGCCACAGGGGTAAAAGGGTTGCCAGGACAGGGGCTTTGGTGCGTGGATGTGCCATGTGTCCATGCTAGCCGCCTTGCCGCAACGGAGCAAGCCTTTTGCAATCAAAACCGCCCGGATGCGTTGCCTGCGGTGGGCTTTATCCTTTCCGCGAAAAAAGATATGCTGCAAACCTTGCTAAAAAGCGGGCTGAACCTATTTGAAGGAAACCTGATGGCAGATCAAACAAAGCTGCGGGCCTATGTGAGCCTCGGCTCTAACTGCGACATTGCGGCAGAAAAACTTGCAGCAGCGCTGGACGCCCTTGCGGGACTGCCGGAAATGGGCATTGGCGCAGTATCCCCCGTCTACCGGACAGAACCGCAGGAATACACGGAGCAACCCTGGTTCCTCAATCAGGTGGTTGAGCTTTTTCCTGGCGATAGCTGGCGGCCTTGCAGCCTTGTGGACGCTTTGCTGGACATCGAGGCCAGGCTTGGGCGAGTGCGCAGCCCTGACCCGATATTGCGTTTTGGGCCGCGCGTGATTGATGTTGACCTGCTGCTTTTTGGGCAGGAACGGAGCACCGATCCCCATTGCCTTGTGCCGCATCCACGGCTGACGGTGCGGGCTTTTGTCATGCGGCCATTGCTTGATATCGCGCCCCTGATCGTTGTAGAGGGCCTGCCCGTGAGGGACTGGCTGGCGCGTACAGTCTGCCGCGTGGAAGGGGACAGAATTTTTCAGTGACTGGTGCCGTCCTCTGTGATACAGTTCCCAACGGCTTTAATATGCCTGAAAGGGCTGCACTCCAGCCTTACGCGACCCGTGCTACGGGATTAAGGAGCATAACAAATGGTAAAGTGGCTCATTCTGATTTTGGCGGGCTACGCCCTATATCGCCTTTTTGCCAATGATCTGAACAAGAAGCAGAAGGAAAGCAAGCAGGAAAGCGCTGCTGAAATGGAGCGTAAGGTTGCCGCTGGCGAAATGGTCAAAGACCCCGAATGCGGCGCGTATGTGGCCGTTGATGGCTCTATTTCCGTGCGTGACGGCGAAAAAGTTCACCGTTTCTGCAGCTACGAATGCCGCGACAAGTTTCTGCAACGCCTTGAAGAAGGCGGCAGGGAACTCCCCCCACGCGAAGAATAGTCTTTTTCAGCGTATCTGGAACAGGCCATTTTGTTCCCTTATGCTTCAGATAATATGCTGGGCATGATGTGATTTTGTGCAGGTAATAAAACCGCCCCCCGGAATACTCCAGCGGGCGGTTTTTTGCGGTTTATTGCTGCCAGTAAGCTCTGTCGCTTCCCATTGCGCCCGCGTAGGTATGCCGGGCATGGCGGGCGGCTTCTTCCCTTTCTTTTTCCTTCTCCCTGGCGATAGCCATGAAAAGCCGTATGCGGTTGAGCTGGTTGGCTTCACTGCTGCCGGGGTCGTAATCCAGCGCCATGATGTTGGCCTCGGAGCGCTGACGGCGCACGGCCTTGAACGCGCCGCGCCCCACCACGTGGTTTGGCAGGCAGCCGAAGGGTTGCAGGCAGAGTATGTTGTTTGTGCCGTGTTCGAGAAACTCCAGCATTTCTGCGGGCAGCAGCCAACCTTCGCCAGCGCTGTTGCCAAGGGACATGACGCTTTCGCCCAGCCGGGCCAGATCGTCAATATGCGCCACAGGCATGACGTGGGCGCTCAGGGGCGAGGTGTTGAGCGCGCCGCGCATATAGCGGCGCACACCTTCAATGCGGCGCATCACAAGGGCATTGCCCAGCGCAGCCCAGGCGCTCCCGCCCTGATGCCGCCAGTCGTACACGGCATCGCGCAGGCAGTAGAGCATGAAGTTGGCAAAATCCGGCAAAAGCGGTTCGCCGCCTTCCTGCCTGATCTGCTCGACAATGTGATTGTTGGCGTCTGCATGGTAGGTCAGCAGGATTTCGCCCACAACAGCCACCCGAGGCTTGGGGGCCAGAGCAGTGCGGATGGAGGAAAAATCCTGCACAAGGCGGGGCAGCAGTTGCCGCAGGGCGGTTTCATCCCCCTTGCGCACCACCGGTATCAGGGTTTGCAGCCAGTGTTGCACCCTGTCTTCGGTTTGCCCTGCATGGCATTCGTAGGTGCCTGTAAACAGCGAAAGCCTTTGCAGCATGTCGCCGGCAAGCATGCCAAGCAGCATGCGCCAGAGCAGGGCGCGATCCGGCCGCAGACCGGGCTGGCTCTCTGACCCCGAAGCATTGAGCGTGAGCACGGGCACCGGGTCGTAGCCGTATTCCATAAGCGCCCTGCGCAGCAGAGCCGGATAATTGCTGGCCCGGCAGGGGCCGCAGGTCTGCGAAAGCAGCAGGGCTGTGCGGCGTGGATCAAGCCCGTCATCGCGCAGAGCCTGCAGCAGTTGACCAATAGCCACGATGGCCGGGTAGCAGGCATCGTTGTTTACATAGGCCTGCCCCAGGCTCACGGCTTCTGCGCTCACCGTGGGCAGCAACTGGATGGTGTGTCCGCTGCCCGCGATGGCCTGGGTCATGAGGGGAAAATGCAGCGGGGCCATTTGCGGCACAAGAATGGTATGCGTGGTGGCGTCGCGTTTGCTGAATACCGGCGGTGCTTGGGAAACTGAGGTTGCTGTGCTGTCTCCAGACCTCGTGCGGCTCACCGCCAGCAGCGAGCGGATACGAATACGCGCAGAGGCCAGTGCATTGCCCTCGTCCATCTTGATGAGGGTATACAGCTTGCCGTGGGCGCGCATGAGTTCACGCATCTGGTCGGCGGTGATGGCGTCTATGCCGCAGCCAAAGGAGGTCAGTTGCACGAGCTCCACCCGCGCGTTGCCGTGGTCTGCCTCGCAGGCCCACAATCCCGCCCGGTAGAGACGGGCGGCGTAAGTCCATTGATTGCGCGCCCGCAGGGGAAAGGACATGCGGTGGCCTGTCCAGCTGCGGGGCATGGCGTCCTCGCTGATGACCGCAGCGCCCAGCGAGGCGATAAAGTCGGGCAGGCCGTGGTGCACCTGCGGGTCCGCATGATAGGGGCGGCCTGCCAGAACCACCAGAACGCCCTTGTTGCGCAGGGTTTCGGCATAGATGTGTTCCGCCTCGGCGCGCAGTTCGCGCAGGTAGTGCGCCTGCTCGTGCCGTGCCGCCCGTACTGCGGAGCGTACTTCGCCCCTTGGCAGGTTGAATTCGCGGCAGAGGTTGCGCACCAGCGATGCCGTGTGCGTGAGGTTCACAAAGGGCGAGTGCATGACGGCCCCGGCATCCTTGAGTTCCGGCAGATTCTCGCGCACCACCTGCGGGTAGCCGCAGGCCACCGGGCAGGAGAAGGAATCGCACATTTCGGCAAATTCCTGCGCCTCACGCGGTATGCAGGGGAAGAAAATGCTCTTGATGCCGCTTTCAAGCAGGGCCAGCACATGGCCGTGCGCCAGCTTGGCCGGGTAGCATACGCTCTGGGAGGGTACGGACGACAGGCCAGCCGCAAACAGGGCGCGGCTGGTAGGCGGCGACACTTCAACCCGGAATCCCAGCGAGGTAAAGAGGGTGAACCAGAAAGGATAGTGCGCGTAGACGTTCAGAACTCTGGGGATGCCCAGCCTGCCGCGCGGCGCGGATTCCAGCGGCAGCGGTTCGTAGCGGAACAGGCGCTGGTTTTTCCAGGCCACAAGGTTGGGAGCCGTGACAGTTGCGCCACGGCGCGCCTCGCTGAACCTGTCGCACCTGTTGCCCGCGATGTGGCGTGAACCGTGCGAAAAGCGTGTTTCTGTGAGCAGGCAGTTGTTGCCGCAATCGCGGCAGCGGAAGCTGCGCGTGCGCATGGCCAGCCCACGGATAAGCGGGGCGGTGATGGAAGAGCGAACGCTGACGCATTCCGCTTTTTCCAGAGATTCCAGGGCTGCCCCGTATGCGCCCATGAGGCCGGAAGCCGCAGGGCGGTGCACATGCCGCCCCAACGTGCGCTCCATGGCGCAGAGCAGGGCGTCATTGAGAAAGGAGCCGCCCTGCACAACCACATGTTCGCCCAGTTCTGCCACATTCTTGATGCGCAGCACCTTGTCCAGCGCATTGCGTACAACAGAATAGCAAAGCCCCGCCGCTATGTCGGCAATCTGCATGCCGTCTTTCTGGGCTTGCGTGACACGGGAATTCATGAAAACCGTGCAGCGCGAGCCAAGATCAGCCGGATGCGCGGCGTACAGGGAAATATCCACAAATTCCTGCATGCTCAGGCCAAGGCCTTTGGCAAAGCTCTCAAGAAAAGCCCCGCAGCCAGCGGAACAGGCCTCGTTGAGGCTCACGTCGCTGATAACGCCGTTATCCACCTTGAGGCATTTCATATCCTGGCCGCCTATGTCTATGACATAGCTGACTTCTGGCACAAGACGTGTGGCCGCCTTGAAATGGGCCAGGGTTTCCACCAGCACGGTATCCACCCCAAGGGCGGATTCCGCCAGATGCGCGCCGTAGCCCGTGGCCCCGGATGCGGCAAGCCATGCCCCGTCAGGGATACGCTCAAGCATGTCTGCCAGCGGAGGCAGCAGGGTCTGTAACGGATTGCCCCCGTTGGAGGCGTAGCAGGAATCAAGAATGCGCTGTTCGTTGTCTACCAGCACGGCCTTGACTGTGGTTGAACCGAGATCCAGCCCCAGGAACAGTGGTCCACGTGCCTGCCGGATATCGGCGGAAGGCAGCACGTTGGCTGTTGCATGCCGCTGACAGAAGCGCGCGTATTCTGCGCTGTCGGCAAACATGGCAGGGAGGATTTTTTCTGCGGCGACCTTGGGCGCGTGCGAAAGGCTGCTGGTGCGCCGGGCAAGGTCGGCCAGATCGAGCGGTTCGGCGTCTGTTTCGTGCTCTTCAAGAGACATGGCGCAACGCGCTGCGCCAATGGCGGCAGTGCACTGGGCATGGGGCAGGTGCGCAATGTGCGCCTCCGCAAGATCAAGATTCTGGATGAACAGACTTTTGAGTTCGGGCAGAAAGTGCAAAGGCCCGCCCAAAAAGGCGACTTTGCCGGTAATGGGCCTGCCGCAGGCCAGCCCGCCGATGGTTTGTTCCACCACTGCCTGAAAGATGGAGGCCGCGATATCTTCACGCGGTACGCCGCCGTTGAGCAGGGGCACAATATCCGTTTTGGCGAACACGCCGCAGCGCGAGGCGATGGGGTAGAGCGTGGAATGCCGTGCCGCCAGATCATTGAGGCCGCCCGCATCGGTGCTGAGCAGTCGGGCCATCTGGTCGATGAAGGCCCCGGTGCCGCCTGCGCACGATTCGTTCATGCGCAGTTCCACATCCTGCCCCAGATAGAGCAGCTTGGCGTCTTCGCCGCCCAGTTCCACCGCAACGGAAGTATCCGGCGCAGCATAAGAAATGGCGCGGGCTGTTGCCAGCAGTTCCTGAACAAAGGGGATGGAGAGCTGATTGCTGAGATCAAGAGCGCCGGAGCCTGTCATGGCGCAGCGCACGGTGGCTGTGGGGTAGAGCCGTGAGGCTTCGGCAAGCAGGGCTGCCATTGTGGCGCGAACTGCCGTGCCATGGCGGCTGTAGCGGGTTTCGGCAACAGTGCCGTCGCCGTTCAGCAGCGCCAGTTTTACTGTGGTGGAGCCAATATCAAGGCCGAGGTAAAAGAGTGGTGGAGACACGTACAAGTCCTCACATGAAACAGGTTTATGTGATTTGGGCCTGATGTCTTCATGAAAGTAGAAGCAGAACTTATTTACTTTCTTTCATAAATTCAGGCTACACTTGAACGTGAAAAGAATTCAAGCCCCTTTGCATAAAAAAATTACGGCCTGCTGATTTTAAACCATCCACTCGTGGAACGGTTCAAAATTCGCAGGCCGTAATTTTATCAGCGGGAGTAAAAAGGGATATTGAAACGCTAAACTATTCTTTGCTGCGACAACTACTGTTGCGTCATGGAGGCATCAATGCGCCCCGTGACGTTGTCCTTGATCCACTTGGGGTCAAGCCACTCCAGGGGGGTCACTTCCACGCCGCCCACCAGGATGCCAAAGTGCAGGTGATCGCCAAAGGCAAGGCCTGTGCTGCCTGTGTGTCCAATGATCTGGCCTTTCTGCACCACATCGCTCACTTTAACCATCTGATCGTTGAGGTGGGAGTAAATGGACATGAGGCCCAGACCGTGGTCAATGACAATGAGGTTGCCGTAGATGCCAAGGTTGCCGCAGAAGACCACGCGACCGCTGTTGGCGGCGGGCACCTCGGCATTGCGCACCGAAGCAAGGTCAAATCCCAGGTGATAGGATTCACCCACCGGCTTGCCCTGATAGTTGAAGAAACGGTGGTCGCCAAATCCGGCGCGCGGGGCAGAGCGCGGCAAACGCTCAAAAACGCCGCTCCACAGCATGGCCGCGGCAGTGTCCCGCCCAATTTCGCGCAGGGTCTGCACATTGGCGGCGCGCACCTGATTGTTGATATACAGGTAGCACTCCAGCGGGTTTGTGGCATCGGGGGCCAGATCGCGTAGCTTGCTTTCAACCGCCATCAGGAAGTTGTCCGTCACTTCAATGCTGTCGCTCTTGAAGGTTCTTTCAAAGGACATGACCGTGAGGTGGCTCTTGGTGACGTTGCCCGCAAGGTCTGTGGCAGTGATCTCAACGCTGTTCTTGTAGTCTCTGGCGGTCATTGTGTAGGGGAAAGGGAAAAAGCAGATATAGCTGCCGTCTTTTTGCATGTAGCCGGGCACAAAGTAGCCAGCAACAAGCACGCCACTATTGCTCACTTCTTTATCAACAGTATAACGCACCACGGCGGTGCCGCCCCTGCGCACGTTGGGGGGCAGAGTTTTGACGGAAATACGCGGCGGCTGCGTATCAAAGCGCATAGGCAACTGGACGGTGCGCGTATTGCCCTGACCAAAACCGGCAAGTGACCCGTCCGTGGCGCGGATTTCAAGCTCAAAAGCACCTTCACGCAGGTTGGCGTCCTTCATGGGGACATCCACTTCGCGTTCGGGGATATACTGGTCAAAGTGCTTGCTGTAGATGACGTTGAGGACGTTGTTCTTTCGCACGCCAACTGTAATGGAGCGGATGCCTGACGGATCCTTCATACGGACCTTGAGGACGCTTGCGGCTGAAACCCTGCCTGTATTTGGTGTAATATCAACAGCAGGGCCTTCAAGATCTTTAAAAAAAGTATAGCCGCCTAAAACCAGAATGGCGACCACTATAATACCTAGTACCGATGAAAACAAACTTCTTTTACGCATTGCCGACTCCTCATTCTCGCTTCCCGAAGGGTTGCATAAAGAATGGCAAGTTTCAAGGGAAAGTCTGGAACTTGTCTTGATATCTCTGCAAGCCTCCCCGATGGCGCATTGACTTGGCAGGAAAAATCTGTTTTCACTTCCGCAGTATGCAGTACAGCAAATATTCTGCGGCTGGGGGTACGCCCCGCGAGCCTTCTCCGTCCGTGGACCCAAAACGTCTGCGGCGCAGGATGGTGCGCGAGCAGCTTGAAGCGCGCGGAATCAGCGATCCGGCGGTGCTGGGGGCCATGTTTGCTGTGCCGCGCCATCTTTTTGTGCAAGAAGCGCTGCGCTCCCAGGCCTACGAAGATACTCCCCTGCCTATCGGCTACGGGCAGACCATTTCCCAACCCTATATTGTTGCCCTGATGACCCAGCTGCTTGAAGTGCAGCGGGGGATGCGCGTGCTTGAGGTCGGCACCGGCTCCGGCTATCAGGCCGCAGTGCTTGCCACCATCGGCTGCACGGTCTTTACCGTTGAGCGCATGCGCGAGCTGTATCAAATTACTTCAGGCCTCTTGCGGCAACTGGGACTTAGGGGTATCCACATGCAGCGGCGTGACGGCACGCTTGGCATGCCCGAAGCCGCGCCATTTGACCGTATCATCGTTACTGCCGGCGGGCCGGAAGTGCCGCGTCCCCTTGTTGATCAGCTTGACGAGGGCGGCATCATGCTTATCCCTGTAGGGTCAAAACCCCGTACGCAGCGCCTTGTGCGCGTGCGCAAAGAGCAGGGGCGCGTTAGCTCCGAAGACCTGGGGCCGGTAGTTTTTGTAGATCTGGTGGGCGATCACGGCTGGTAGATACGCCGTCGTAAGCGTCCGCTACAATTGAAGGAGATGTCATGGGATCCTGTTCATCCTGTTCTTCTGCGTCCTCTTGCTCCAGTGCAAAGAGCAATGGCGGCAACGGAGAGTGCAATGACCCTATGGCCAAGCAGGACCGCGTAATCGCTGACCGCTTGGGCCATATACGCCACAAGATATTTGTCATGAGCGGCAAGGGCGGCGTGGGCAAAAGCTCCGTGACCGTCAATACCGCAGCGGCGCTTGCGCGGCGCGGGTTCAAGGTCGGCATTCTTGATGTGGATATGCACGGCCCGAGCGTGCCCAATCTGCTCGGCCTCACCAGCACTGTCGAGATCGACGAAGCCACCCAGCTGATGATTCCTGCCGCCTATGACGAGAATCTTTCCGTCATTTCAATGGATACGTTCCTGCAAGACAAGGATCAGGCCATTCTGTGGCGCGGCCCCAAAAAAACTTCAGCTATCCGGCAGTTTATCGCGGACGTGAAGTGGGGCGACCTTGATTTTCTGCTCATTGACTCCCCTCCAGGAACGGGCGATGAGCACATGACCGTCATGCAGTCCATTCCCGATGCCCTCTGCGTGGTTGTGACCACCCCGCAGGAAATTTCGCTGGCAGACGTGCGCAAGGCCATCAACTTTTTGCAGTACACCAACTCCAACGTGCTTGGCGTGGTGGAAAACATGAGCGGCCTTGTGTGCCCGCACTGCCATCAGGAAATCGACCTGTTCAAGAAGGGCGGCGGCGAAGATCTCGCCAAGCGCTACGGGCTCAAGTTCCTCGGCGCTGTGCCGCTGGATCCCACAACTGTGGTTGCGGCTGACAAAGGTATTCCTGTGGTGTACCTTGAAGCGGAAAGCGCAGCCAAGGAAGCCTTTCTTAGCCTAGCAGATTCAATTGCCGCTGCCGCCGACGGCAGCCTGGAAGCCCTTGCCGGTTCGCGCAGCTAATTGCGCCCCTGCGGGTTTGCCCCAATAGAATGCAGGCTTCCCTGGCGGCTGGTGCACGGTCGCCGGGGGAGCTTTTTTCTCCTTTTCTCCCGTGTTCTTTTGTGGTAACGATTTAAAAAATTCGCACGGAGCGCCTGAGAGGAAAAATGCTTAATCTTGCTAATAAAATTACACTGTTACGCATTTTAATGACCCCTCTGGTTGTTTTGCTGCTCTATTTTGAAGGCCCGATGACCTGCATTTTGGCTACTCTGGCCTTTATTTTTGCCTCCCTTACCGACTGGGCAGACGGTTATATCGCCCGCCGCTCCAATATGGTCACCAGCATGGGCAAGTTTTTGGACCCGCTGGCCGACAAGGTGCTGATCTGCTCGGTGCTGATTATGTTTGTGAAGCTGGACTGGGCGCCCGCCTGGGTGGTTATCATTATTGTATGCCGCGAGCTTGTGGTCACAGGCCTGCGCGCCATTGCCATTGACGAGGGCATCGTGCTTGCCGCCGACAAGTTCGGCAAGGCCAAGACTGTGCTCCAGATTTTTGCCATTGTGCCTCTGGCCCTGCATTATCCCTTGTGGGGCATGGATCTGCGGTTGCTAGGCCTTGTGCTGCTCTATATAGCGCTGGTGCTGGCCGTGGTTTCAGGGGCCAACTATTGCTATGATTTTTACCGCAATACGCGTAAACAGGCAGGCTAACGGGAACAACGCATGAGTACGTTGCAGATCCGCCTGAAAAACTGCATCCAGACCATTCTGGAGCTGGAGCCCGACATGCGCGCCGGGGTCTGGGGCCGTCACTTTGATCAGGAACTGAACACCCTCAAGGATTATCTGCATCAGGTAGACCAGATGAACCTTGCGGAAGAAGACGTTACGCGGCTTGAAAAAGCCACGGCCACTTTTTTGGCAGAACTGCGTCTTTCAGCGGGTAACGGTTCGCAACCTCAACGGCTGCTGCAATAATGTTTTGGCGTACCTTCATTCTGGTTGTGCTGGGCCTTGTCAATGTGGTGTTTTTTGCCCGCATGGTCTGGGGCCCCACGGGCCTTATTGAATACCGTGAGCTCAAGCACCAGTACGCCGAGCTTGAAAAGCAGATTGCAAGCCTTGATGCGGAAAACCTCTCTCTGAGCCGTGAAATTCGCCTTTTGCAGTCCGACAGCCAGTATATGGAAAAAGTCATTCGTCAGCGCCTCCACTATATTCGCGATAATGAGGTGCTCTATCTTTTTGGCGAGGTGGCGAAAACGGGGCGGGAGCAGAAACCATGACGGAAAAAATTGAATGGTATAAAGAAGTCCTGGAGCTTGAGCCCAATTCCAAGGTCTTTTTTCCTCTGGCGCGTCTGCTTTCCGAAGCTGGCCGCACAGATGAAGCCGTTGAAATTCTGGAGCAGGGGCTTGCCCGGCACGAGGAATTTCTTGAAGCCAGACTTTTTCTCATAGAGTTGCTGCACACCGCCAATCGGCTCGAAGCCTGCGAAAAGCAGGTGGGCAGGCTGACAAAAATGTTTTCCACCTATGCAGGCTTTTGGCAGGCATGGGCCGCCTGCATCAATGCTGCTGGCGATGCGCCTGATACTGCCGCCGTGCTGCGTTTTCTGGCCCTCAATTTTTCAAAGGGGCCGGTATCATTGCACGAGGTCATCAACCAGGGGCTGGCCTCCCTGTCTGGAGCTGGAACCGCTGCTGGGGCCAGTTTGCAGGCTCGTTCCGAGGCCGTCATCCCTTCTGCTGCCCCATCCGCACATGAGGCGGCATTTGCAGCAGTTTCAACGTCTGCACACCAGGCAGCAGCTGGGGCCGCAGCGCCCGTGGCAGAGGCGGCTGGGCACTCTGTTGCCGCTCCTGTCCTGGCAACCGCTCCCGACCTTGCACCCGCCATGCATGACGCGGGTGCTCCGCTTGATGCTGATGCGCATATTGATGACGTTGACGCTCACGATCCCATTGATTTTGATCCTGATCTTGCCATGGCGGACGATGAGGCCCTGCCAGCAGAATCGGAAGGCACTCCTTCCATGCTGGCTCGCGGTGCAGATGCGTATGCCGCATATGCTGCCCCGGTCACACAGTCCGAAGCTGTTGTTGTAGACGATGCAGATGATGGGGAGGAGCGTTTTTCGCTGCGTACCCGATCTATGGCCGAAGTGCTGGCAGAACAGGGTGACATCAAGGGTGCACTTGATATTTACCATGAGCTTGCTGCAGCAGCGGTACATCCGGAAGAAAGCGCTGATTTGCGTCAGCGCATTACTACGTTGACTGCGCGGCTGGGCAACGCCCAGACGGTAGATCCTGTCCAACCCGCTGCAACGGCAGAACATGCCAGCGGCAAGGACAAGCTGATAAGCATGCTTGAAGCTTTGGCTGAACGTGTCGAAGCCAGAGCGCACAGTTAATGAGGGAGAACACTGTGTTGAAATCATATGTGCGTTATTTCTTTTTGCTGGCATTTGCTGCATCTCTTGTAACGGGTTGCAGCTCATACCAGCCCACCAAGAACGTCTGGAAATCCACAAAGTCGTTGTGGAACACCTATGTGAGCCCCCCGGCCACTGTGGATTTTGAAGAAAAGGGCAATCTTTCACCCCAGGCGCTTTCCCTCACGCACAGCATGATGGGTATTGACGTTGAGCTGACCCGCCTTGAGCGGACCATGCTCAATGCCGACAAACCGCCGACGCGCGAGTGGCTTGCTTCCTTCCTTACCTCCTTCCCCTGGGTCAGTGGGTTTGCCGGGGTAAAGTACGACGGCACCATTCTTGGGCAGGAACCTGCCAATCCCATGAAGCCGCTGGATTTCATTCCGCTGCTTTATGAAGACAAAAAGCAGAGCACGCGCGCCCTGCGCGCCGACGTGCAGAATTCCTCCTTTGGGCCTGAAATTCTGCTTGCCTCGCCGCTCTATGACGGAACGGAATTCCTCGGTGTTGTTGTTGCCAACTTCGACATGCGTTCGCTCATGCAATACTCCCAGACGCCGCAGGACGTTGTCATTCTTTCTCCGCAGGCTTTGCTCTGGCCAGGAAAGTATGATTTCTCCTCGACCCCGCTTGCTGGCGTGAACTGGGACGAAGTGACCGCAAAGAGCACTTCCGGCACCTGCACCAACGTGAACGGCACCTTCTACTATAACGTGCGTTTCCTGGGTAATGTGCCTCTGGTCTTTGCCGTAGCCGAATCGGGCAATTTCCCGCAGGGCAATGGCAGCGTGGAGCAGGGGCTCGCGTTCTTCCCCAAGGATCGCCCCAAGCTTACCCCGCCGCCTCACGAAGCGCGCAAGAACAAGAACCGCTTTGAAGAAGGCCTGAACGTGGACGTTACGCCTGAACAGGCCACTGCCACGGCTGATCAGCCTTCTGCCAAGCCTGCTGGCGGGGCGGACATTCAGCCCGGCAGCAAGGACAGCATGCTGCTCAAACGTAAAAATGCCGAACGCCGCAAGGTGCAGGAACGTCAGCTTGCAGGTGAAAATGCCTCTGTTGACCGCGCCCCCAGCGCTTCTGCACCCAAGGGTAAGGAAAAGCCGCCTGTCGGCCTTGGCATAGCGCCTGATGAAGATGCCGCTACCTTGCCTGGCGGCCGTCCCAGCCCCTTTGGCCCCAAGGACGGCGATGACGCTGCAAAGCCTGCCGCCACCGGCAGCGCAGGCAGCGGCAAGACCGATGCCCCGGCTGCGGCGCCAGCTGCAGCACCGGCAGCGGCCAAGCCTGATTCCGCAGCTCCGGCTGGCGAAGAGCCAGCGGCACTGCCGGGTGGGCGGCCAAGCCCCTTCGGGCCGCGGAACTGACGCATTCTGGACTAAACTTGCGCCGCCCCGAGGCGGCGCAAGTATTTTGGAAGATGTGCAACCTGAAAAGTCCGCATGCTGGCAACCAGTTTTGTCATGCAATTTTGTTGCGGCGGAAGATTCGTAAAGTTTTTTGCTAACTTGGCGGGTTTTTCTTTTCAGGGGTAAAGGCTCAATTGTTCCTCTCAATTTTCTGGATGTTGTAAGGAGCCCCCAATGGCTGACATCACGGTTACGGAACACCTGCTGCTGCATCAAAAGCGTAGCCCCCAGGCAACGGGCCAGTTTACTGGTCTTCTGTACGACCTGATCCTTTCGGGAAAAAGCATTTCCCGTCG
>NZ_DASQOG010000049.1:0-6261 GCF_035644575.1 Desulfovibrio sp.
AGAAGTAGCCATAAGGACTCCAGAGATTACGGGAGGTAGACTTTCCGCTTGGAGCCTTACCCATGTAAAGCCTCTGCAAAAAAATTTACTATACCCAATCAGTGATTGCCCGAACATAGTTTGGGGCATTTTCAATGTCAACAGATATTATTTTTTTCAAGCAAAAAACTGAGCCTGTCCGCTGGCGGCACCGCATTTCCCTACCTGTTCACAGTGTTTTTTCCCAAACTTCAGCTTTCTCAATTTTGTTCGGCACGAAATGCGGGTATACTGTATTTTTTGGATATGAAATACCCGCTAAAATTCGGTACCGCTATGTTCATACAGCAATCCGATTTTTTCAGCAAAGCCTGACGGGGTGCTTTTGCAGTGCATTGCCAGCCCGCCAGCCAATATGAGTCTGCAACAGCAGGCTACCGATAATCCTTAACGCAAAGCTAACGCCCGCTTGTGTATGTTTCAACATACATAATGGTAGCGGATAGGCCGCAACTACGCCGCAACCATTGCCTCCGCAGCCACAGCTGCGGATACGCCGATGCTGCCACATGGGCGTATCCCCTTCCCTCCTCCTGCGCGAAGCGCCCTGATAAACCGGGGCGCTTCCTGCGCATGGCAGTACAAAAGCTTTTTTATGGGCTTTTGTACTGCCAACCTCAGCCCTTCTCCACCAAAAAGGCCGACGCTCCAAAGAGAGTCGGCCTTTGCCATATGCATGACTGGTTAACTGCACTGCAAGCTGCACTGTGAAAGGTTCACGCGCAGACAAGTATGTGTTTGCCCGGTCAAACGCGGAGCGTATTTGCAAAATCTGTAACTGCGCGCTCCGCAAATGCTTTATCTAATTGATCCAGGAGCTCAGGGCGTCAACAATCTTGCGGGCCTGATCCGCGCTGGAAATATTGAATTTGGACTGCTGGCGGTATTCGCCCCCCGCCTTTTTGTAACGGCGGATAACATACATGTCCGGGCCAAAACAGTCTTTTTCCGGCTGCCACTGCTGGTAGCGAAAAAGAATGGTGGTCCACGCGCCCTTGCTCAGCACAACCTTGTCCAGTTCGTTAACGATAACCTGACCGTTTTCCTCAAACTGCACTGTGAGATCATCAATTGTTTCGTTCAAAAAAAGCCCCCCAAGTAGGCATAAGTAACGTAGTAACAACAAGCAAGGGCCAAGCGCTGCCTTCCGGGCCTTGCGGCCATCCAGCAACTGAAGGCAACAGCGCTCTTGGCAGAAAACTTACCCGGCGTGTTCGACCAGCATCCCTTTGACGCTTTCCGGCAGTTCCGGCTTCTTCAACACCATTTCGGCGGGGCCGGGGCCATAGTTCTTGGCAGTCACGCCAGCAGATGCGGAAAGAGCCATCAGGTTTTCTGCCGTGGTCAGATCACTGCCGCTCACATACTTTCTCCCAACGATATCCAGCACGAGGTCATTGGGATTGACGGGTTTGACAACACTATTGTCCATATGCGCCTCCCTCACGTTAGGTAATCAGAGTAGCTTTTTCCTCCGCCCTCTGCAAGCACTGCCGCCTGTGCGCCTACTGACGCAACAAAACCAGCGTGTAACGTTCCACCGGAGCAAAATCATCCGTAAGCGCCGGAGTGGCAAAAGGGGCTGTACCCGTGTACCTGCTTGCCAGCATGTCGGCAAGGCGCAAACCGCCCGAAGGGGCATTTTCTGTGTCTGCTGCCGCTAGGACTGGCAGCGCGCCCGCCGTGATATCGGGCCGCTGTTCGGGGAAAGCCGCAACCATCAGGTTCTGCAGCTTGTCTGGTGCTTCGCCGCCAGCGCAGTACACCTGCACCTCGGCAAAAGACTGGCGCAACGCGTTGAAAATCCCCTGAAACAGGCGGCCATCCGGCCCTTCCACAGCGGAAATAACGTTCATGAGAACAACTCCGCCGGGAGCAACCACCCGCCGCAAGGCAGCCGCTGCCTCGCGCGTTCCCATCTGAAAAGGCACGGCATAGTGTGAGTTGAAAACATCTACAAACACCAGATCGTACTGATCTCGCTGACGGTTCAGAAAGGCCCTGGCGTCCTCGTGCCGCACACTCAGACGAGGGTCATCGCGCAGAGAAAACCAGCGTCGGGCTGTTTCCGTCATGGCCGGATCAAGTTCCACCACGGTCACACGCGCGGCCTCGGGCTTTGCCAGAGGGGAATTCTCGGCAAGCAGCCACTTGGGAACAGAATACCCGCCGCCGCCCAGCATGAGCACCCGGCTCGCCTGGGGCGTAAAATGCGGCCCCAGCGCGTAAAACTGGGTGTAGCGAAAATACAGCTCATTGGGGGCGTCCAGATACATGCCAGACTGGCTGTAACCGGGGTCTGTAGCCATAAGGCGCACGGGTCTGCCGTTCTGCGCCCAGTCTACCCCTTCAAAAATACGGATGCTGTTATAAGGGCTTTCCACCAGATGGCTCATAGCCCTGCCATCCTGCCAGCGGCCATAGCTTGCCGCCACCACAGCCATAAGCCCGCACACAGCCAGCAGCACAATGCGCAAACGCATGTGCCCCCCGCCGTTGCACAGCGAAAGGCCCAGCATGGCCGCAGCCACGCCCCATAAAATACTTGTGCTGCTAAAAAAGGAGATGAGGATAAAGCCGCCCAGAAAAGTTCCCACAATACTGCCCGCAGTGGAAAGGGCGTACAGCCTGCCCACGGTGGCCCCTGAGGAATCCACGCTCTCGATGCGCAGGCGTATGGCATAGGGCGTCACCATACCGAAAAAAAAGGCGGGCAAGGCAAAAATGCACACCGCCGCCAGAACCGCCGCCGCGTACAGGTTGCCCACGACAGCCGTTACCCATTGGCCTATGACCTCATGACACAGCGCCGTCAGCCCGCTGCCAATGCCAGCCCCTGCCAGAGCCAGGGCCAACCCCCGCCGGGAAAGGGTTTTGTCGGCCAGCCGCCCCCCGGCCCATGCGCCCACGGCAAGGCAGGCCAGCACCACGCCTATAAGGCTTGTCCACACGACGGCGGAGGTTCCCACATGCGGGGCCAACACCCGCGCGCCGACCATTTCAAGCACCATGACCAGCGCGCCGCTCATAAATACTGTCAGTTCGAGCATACTGCTCCTGTGGCAGGTTGTGCGGCGGATGCAGGAGTCAGACCCCGCCGCTGCTTTATTTCGACATGCCAGCCTACTCGCGCCGCTGGCCAAAAAAGTCGTGCAGCAGGGCGGCGCATTCCTCAGAAAGCACGCCGCCCATGTGCCATACCCGATGATTGGCGCACTGGGCGTCAAAATATTCGGCGCGGGAAACAACAGCCCCGGCCAGGGGGTCGGCTGCGCCGTACACAAGCCCCGCAATGCGCGCATGGATGATGGCAGCGGCGCACATGGCGCAGGGTTCAAGCGTCACCACCAGCACGCACTGGTTGAGCCTGTAGTTGCCAAGCGCAGCCCCGGCGGCACGCAGCGCCAGCACCTCGGCATGGGCGGTGGGATCATTGCCGCCGATGGGCGCATTGCCGCAACAGGCAAGGATGCGCCCATCCGGAGCAACCACCAGCGCCCCCACGGGCACCTCGCCCGCAGCGCCGCTGGCGCGGGCCTTTTCCAGAGCCAGCCGCATCAGCCCCTGCCAGGTATGACCCGGCGGGGGTGACGTTAACGGCCCGGCAGGAGAAAAGGCCCGCGCGGCAGAGCTATTCGTATTCATGCGGCAGCTAAATGATTACCCTGCATAACTGGGCAACCACTTCTTCTGGCGTGTCGCAAACCGTAATGAGCTTGTCGATTTCGCCTTCCTTGATGAAACCCCGTGCAGCCATGGTCTTGCGCATCCATTCCAGCAGGCCGCTCCAGTAGCTCGAATCGTACAGAATGATGGGGAAAGGCCGGGTGCGCCCGGTCTGGGCCAGCACAAAAGCCTCCGAGAGTTCATCTATGGTGCCCATGCCGCCGGGCATGACCACGTAGGCCATGGCATATTTGACAAACATGAACTTGCGGATGAAAAAGTAACGGAAATTGCAGCGTGTTTTTACATACTGGTTGCAACCCTGTTCATGCGGCAACTGGATGTGCAGGCCGACAGATACGCCGTTGGCTTCATACGCGCCTTTGTTGGCGGCTTCCATGATACCGGGGCCGCCGCCGCTGATTATGCCAAATCCAGCTTCCACCAGCAGGCGCGAAATTTTTTCAGCATCTTTATATTCCTGCGAATCCGGCTTGCACCGGGCAGTACCAAAAAGGGATATGCATTTGACCTTGAGCGCGTTGAGCGTATCAAGCGCCTCCACCATTTCCGCCATGATGCGGAAGGTGCGCCAGGATTCTGTGGTGACGGAAGAGAGATCATCAATCATGTTCTGTTGCAGTTCAGGCATGAATGCTCCTTGTTCCTCTTGAAGTATGGGGGGAGGCCCGCGCGCAAAAGACGCCGCATGGGCCGACAACTTTCAGTATATGTGGGCCTTCGGCCAAAGGCAATGCGGGAACATTGCCGACTGGGCCCTTGCTTGACGCTGGGCCGCGCTTGCGGCTATGGAAAAAAGTCTCCTTGCGTCTTTTCCGCCTTGCATGGCGGTCGGCAAAGAGCTTGCGGCCTCTCAAGCCGCCAACCCTCACTGGAGGAACAGATGAAAGTACAATTTCTGGGCGCGGCGCAAACCGTGACCGGTTCATGTTATATGGTTGAGGCGGCTGGCAAGCGCTTTTGCATCGACTGCGGCATGCACCAGGGCAACAAGGCCATTGAAGCCCGCAACCGAGAAGCTGAACTCTATCAGCCTACCGCCATTGACTTTATTCTTGTCACCCACGCCCACATTGACCACTCCGGCCTGCTGCCCAAGATGGTCAAGGAGGGCTTTGCCGGGCCCATTTTCTGCACCAAGGCCACCAGCGAACTGCTGGACCTCATGTTGCAGGACAGCGCCCACATTCAGGAAATGGAAGCCCTGTGGGAAGCACGCAAATACCAGCGGCGCGGGCTTAAAAATCCCCCAACGGCCCTGTACAATGTTGAGGACGCCCAAAAAACGGTCACCCTTTTTCAGACTGTCGATTACCACAAGGTGTTTGAGCCTGCACCGGGCATCCGCGTAACATACTATGATGCTGGTCATATTCTTGGTTCCGGCTCCTTGCGGCTTGAGGCCGATGAAGACGGCAAAACCACCAGCCTCATATTTTCGGGTGACATCGGCCGCCCGCAGTCGCTCATTGTGCGCAGCCCTGAGACCCCGCCCAAGGCCGACTACGTGTTCATGGAATCCACCTACGGCGACCGTGACCACAAGGACGAAAACCTCAGTGTTGACGAACTGGGCGAGGCCATTGCCTACAGCTATGGCAAGAGCGAAAAGGTCATCATTCCGGCATTTGCCGTGGAGCGTACCCAGGAAGTGCTCTACTGCCTGCACATGCTCGCCAAGCAGAACAAACTGCCGGCGGATATGCCCGTATTTGTGGACAGCCCTCTGGCCATCCGCGCCACAGAAGTTTTTGAGCGCAACCGTGAGCTTTTTGACGATGAAGCCCTCAAAATGCTCAACGGCGGGGATGATCCCTTCTCGCTGCCCAACCTGCGCTACACGCTTTCCGCTGCGGAATCGCAGGCCATCAATGACTACAAGGGCCCTGCCATCGTCATTTCGGCCAGCGGCATGTGCAATGCGGGCCGTGTACGCCATCACCTGCGCCACAATATCTGGAAGCCCGGTGCAAGTATTGTTTTTGTGGGCTATCAGGGTGTGGGCACGCCGGGCCGCAAGCTGGTGGAAAAGGCCAAAAAGATCACACTGTTTGGCGAAGACATTGAAGTTGCCGCCCGCATTTTCACCATCAACGGCTTTTCAGGCCACGCCGGGCAAAGCCAGCTGCTTGAATGGCTCAAGCCGCTGACCGGCAACGGCGCGCAGGTGGTGCTGACCCACGGCGAAACAAAGGCCCAAAGCGTGCTGGCTGGCCTCATTGAGCAAAAATTCGCCAAGCGCCCCCTTATTGCCACCTACCTTGAAGAAATGGTGCTTGAAGGGCCGCAGCTCACCGAAACCGTGCAGCACGAGACCCAGGCCCATCCCCGCGTCAACTGGACGTTCCTCACGGACGAAGTGGAACGCAAGTGGGGCATGTTCAAAGACAAGATGGCCGATGTTGAAAACCGCCCGTGGGTGGAACAAACCGAGCTGCAGGAGGCCATGGAAAAGATGGATTACGCCCTCACCCGCCTGCTCTCGCGCATGTAGGCCGTCATGCGGATTATTTCGGGGCGTCTTGGCGGACGCAA
>NZ_DASQOG010000050.1:0-22011 GCF_035644575.1 Desulfovibrio sp.
CCAGCCCAAGCACAGGAGAATCCCCATGCCCGGCAATGCTGATATTTTACCCCTTGCACCTGGCCGCCCGCTGGTCAGAAGCGTCGGGCGGCTGGCCCGCGCCCTGGCCCGTCAGCTTTCGGGTTTTGCCCGGTTGGAAAAAATGGCCGACACGCTGCCCCAGTGCGGCGACCCTCAAACCTTTGCCACCGCCTGCCTCACCGCGCTGGATGTACATACGGAATGCCTGCGCGGCGATCTGGAGCGCATCCCTGCCCAAGGGCCGGTGGTGCTTTTTGCCAACCATCCCTCCGGCGCGCTTGAAGGGTTGATGCTTGCAGCCCTCTGCGGCAAGGCGCGTCCCGATCTCAAGATTCTTGCCAGCGATGCCTTGTTGCGCATTCCCCAACTGGCGCAGCTTGCCCCCATGCTGCTGCCCCTGAATCTTTCAGGCGGCGCAGCCGCCAACGCCGCAGTGCTGCGCACAGCCATGACCCACCTGCGGGCTGGCGGCGCACTGGGTATTTTCCCCTCCGGGCGCGTGGCCCGCTGGCAATTGGGGCGCGGCATTGCTGAGCAGCCATGGTCGCGCCTGCTCAGCAGGCTTGGCGGGCGCAATGCCGATATCCCCGGCCTGAATTTTGTTCCCCTGCATATGGGCGTGCGCCAGAATCCCCTGTTTATCGCCGCAACAGCGCTCAAGGAAAACGTGGGCGAAATTCTGCTGCCCAATACCTTGTTCAGACAAAGGGGAAGCACTGCCCGCATGATCGTGGGCGAGGCCATCCCCGCAGAAATTCTGACCGGTTTGGACCACGAGCAGCGCACCCACTGTCTGGGGCTCTGCCGCTCTGCCCTTGGCTCTGACCACGGCGCAGCCGGGCATGCAGCCAATTGCCAGCCCCTGGCCCTTGCCGCTGCCAAGATGGATATCATGGTCAGCCTTGCTGCCCTGCCGGAAAACCGCATGCTGGCCCGCGAAGGCCGCTACGGCGTCTATCTGCTTGAGGGCAACGAATCGCCCCTGCTGCTGGACGAACTGACCAGAAGGCGCGAAGAAGCCTTCCGCGCGCTGGGCGAAGGATCGGGACAGGCGCGGGATACCGACCGCTACGACCCCCAGTATTCACACCTGCTGCTCATGGACGAAGAAGGCAAAAACATTGCTGGCTCATACCGGGCACGCGTAGTGCGACCAGAAGGCACCTGGCAGTGTGACAAAAAACACCTCTACACTGCCTCGCTCTTTGAGTACGAGCCGGAATTTTTCCACCAGTGCGGCAATGCCCTGGAACTCGGACGCGCCTTTGTCTGCCCCGAATACCAGCGCGATTACACCCCCCTGCTTCTGCTGTGGAAGGGTATTGGGCAGATGGCCCTGCGCAATGGCGTGCGCACCCTCTTTGGCCCTGCCAGCATTGGCCTCAACTATCGCCCGCAATCGGTAGACCTGCTCTGGCGGCACCTGCGCCTGCGCCACTGGGATACCCCTCTGGCAAGTCTGGTGCGCGGCAAACAGCCCCGCAAACTGCGCGAAGAACTGCCCTTTGCCCAGCATCTTGATTACAAGTCCGTCAACGCGCTGGTGCGGCAGATGGAAGGCGGGCGCACCCTGCCCATACTTTTTAAGCACTATCTGCAACTGGGCGGCCGCATTGCCGCCTTTCACGAAGACAGAACCTTTGGCACCCTTGATGCCCTGCTGGTGGTGGATCTGCTCAACGCCTCCGACAAACAGTTGCGCCGCTATGTGGGTGAAGAAGGCATGCGCAGGCTCCGCGAGGGCAGCTGGCCCGCGTAGGACAGACCATATTTGACGCGCCACCTGCGCACAGGGGCCGTCACGCATGCCCGGCGTGACGGCCCCTTTTTTATAGGGTTCTGCACACAAGCAAAAAGCCCCTTTCGGGGCTTCTTTGCTTGCACAAAACATCTTTGATTTTATGACTACCGCTTTTTTGCGGGTTCCTTGTCCTCAGGCTTGAGGTAGGGCAAATAGGTGGGGTCAGTACCCATGATGTGCTGTACCAGCCAATCCTTGAGGAAGGTCAGCAGATCCATGCTCACGGTGGCGGTGCCCATGCGCAACTGCTCTTCCACCTCGTCCAGCTTGGCAACAAACTTTTTATGGATATTCATGTGTTCCGCTGCGGCCTTGTAGGCGGGAACATTGAACAGCCTTTCTTCATCGCCAAAGTGGGTGGCCGTGTAGTCGCGCAGTTTTTTGAGCACAACGATCATTTCAGACACAGGCTTGTTATGCGTCATGGCCTGATGCAGTTCGTTGATATACTCCACCAGCAGCTTGTGTTCCCTGTCCACCAGGGGCACGTGCAGCTCAAGCTTGGGCGTCCACTCCACAAACTTGTCGGAGAGGGCCTGATCAAAATCGCCTGCAACAAGTGCGTTGACGATCATATCCAGCTCTTCCATGCCGCTCTGGAAGGTCAGCAGCGAGGCCGTAAACATCTCCATGTTTTTGGAGGTGCTTTCTGCCACCCCTCGGACTTCTTCCAGCGCGCCGCTGGTTCCGGCGCTCTGCTCGGACTGCTCAGCGGCACCGGCAGCGATGCTGGCGAGGTGCCCGGCGGTATCCGCCATGCTCTGCAGAATAGCACGCATCACATCACCGGCATTGGTGGCCTTGTCTGCCGCGTCCACGCTCAGTTGCGCAGCCTTGTCCACAGTCAGCACATTGCGCCGGGTTTCATCCTGAATGGCCTTTACGGCCTCCTCAACTTCCTTGGTGGCGCCCATGGTTTTTTCAGCCAGTTTGCGCACCTCGTCGGCCACCACGGCAAATCCGCGCCCGGCCTCGCCAGCGCGCGCCGCTTCAATGGCAGCGTTGAGGGCCAGCAGATTGGTCTGATCCGCCACTTCATTGATGACGCTCATGACCTGACCGATATTGCTGGCTTTTTCGCCCAGACCTGCCATGGCTTCCTTGAGCTGCACTATGGTGTCGCGCACACTATCAATGGAGCCAACTGCGCCTTCCACTTCCTGCTCGCCCGTGGCGGCGCTGGCGCTTGAATTCTGGGCGCTCTCGGAAAGTTCACGCACACGCAGGGAGGCCTGACTGGCAGAATCGGCCACGCGCTCCATTGCCGCGCCTGTTTCCTCAAGCCTGTCACGCTGCACGGCAACGCCGCCGTTCACGTCCGTAATGAGGCTGGCAAGCTTGCGCATGTCGCCAGACAGTCTGGTGCACACCGCATGGGCCTTGTGCAGGGCGATAACGCCCTTTTCGCGCCGCCCACGCAAGGTTACGACAAGTTCTTCAGATTCCTTGAGCTGCTTGGCGAGTTCGCTGTTCTGCGCCTGCAAGGATTCCACAACCTGAGCGTCCGCCTTGGTTTTCAACGTTTCACGCAGGCTTTCAATGCACTGCATGGCCCGCTGTTCCACATCGCCATCAGCAGATGGCGATGATGCCTGAGCGTCCAGATACTGCGCCAGACGGGCAGCACGGGAACGCCCGCTCAGCCAGAGCCAGATGTTTGCACCGGCGCAGACAAAAATAATGCCGACCACCAGCCAGCTCATCCCCTGTATACCGCCCAAAACGGCCAAACCGCCCAAAGCGGCAATGATTACTACCTGAAGCACAATGCCCATATATGCCTACCTTAGTTTATCTTGCTTATCGGCTTTTTTCTAACTACCCTTACCCCTAATAGTTGTAAATCGCAGATATCATGAACAGGAGGATATTCATGGAACGATTTGATTGCAGAGGGCTGGCCTGCCCCCAGCCCGTCATGCGCACCCGCGACGCTCTGGCAGCAGGAGCAAATGCCCTTGAAGTGCTGGTAGACAACGAGCCTGCACGGGAAAATGTGCGGCGCTTTCTGGAAGGACGCGGCTTTGCCGTTGCCGCCAGCCAGGAAGGCCCCGACTGCTGGCGCATCACGGCAAGTGCTGGTGAATCTGCGGCATCCGCTCCGCAGCAGGCCGAAGAAGCATCCCGCCCCCTGGGTGAAACCAACCGGACGCTGGTGCTTATCACCACGGAGACCATTGGCCGTGGCGATGACGGGCTGGGCGCAAAACTCATGGGCAATTTTGTGGCTACACTGCCAGAACTTGGCTCTCGCCTGTGGCGCATTGTGCTGATCAATGGCGGCGTTAAGCTGGCATCCCAGCCTGGCCCTGCGCTGGACGCCCTGAAAAAGATGGCAGCCGATGGCGTTTCTGTGCTTGTGTGCGGCACCTGCCTTGCGCACTTTGGCCTGCTGGAAGCCAAACAAGTGGGTGACACCTCAAATATGCTTGATATCGTCACCAGCCTTGACCTGGCGGACAAAGTCATCCGCCCCTGAGCCACCACCCCCCGGGCATGGGCTGCCTTAACACGCAAAAAGCGGCATGGAATCCATGCCGCTTTTTGCGTTATGGAACAAAGCCACGCAATTTTTCATTTCATGCCCCGCCAGATGCGTGGAGCAAAAATGCGACGCGAGACTTGGTGCAGAGCACAAGACAAAAAGCAAGAAAAACGGCCCGGAAAGCCCGCGCCGTTTTTCATACCACGATGTCTGCCAAAGGCCTGCCCCCCGGGGGTATCAGGCAAATGGCCTACATTCTGGAGGACACTGTGTTACAGGGCCGCCTTGTAGATAGCCGCCACAGCCGCATCCGTCATGGAGCGGGGGTTGGTCAGGCCGCAGGCGTCCTTCTGGGCGTTGGCGGTCATGGTGGGGATATCGGCTTCGCGTACTTCCTTGCCGTACTTCTTGCCAAGGGCGATCAGGCCATCAGGGATGCCCACGTCCTTGGACAGGATGTTGATGGCGGTGATGGCTTTGCGCGAGGCTTCGTCAGCGCTGATGCCCTGGGTGAGTTCGCCCAGAAGCTGGGCAATGCGGCCAAAGCGGCGACGGCTGGAGATGCGGTTGTATTCGCACACATGGGGCAACAGGATGGCGTTGCATTCGCCGTGGGGCAGGTCATAGAAGCCGCCCAGCTGGTGAGCCATGGCGTGCACGTGGCCGAGGCTGGCGTTGTTGAAGGCCATACCAGCCAGATACTGGGCATAGCACATGCCTTCGCGGGCTTCCTTGTCCCGGCCGTTGGCAACGGCGCGGCGCAGATAACGGTTGATGTATTCCATGGCCTTTTCAGCGCAGGCATCGGTCATGGGCGTGGCGGCGGTGGAAACATAGGCTTCCACAGCGTGGGTCAGGGCGTCCATGCCGGTGGCCGCGGTCAGGGCCGGGGGCATGCCCATCATCAGGACGGGGTCGTCAATGGCCACGCTGGGGGTACAGCGCCAGTCAACAATGGCCATTTTCACCTTGCGCGAGGTGTCGGTGATAATGCAGAAACGCGTCATTTCAGAGGCGGTACCGGCGGTGGTGTTCACTGCAACATACGGGGGGAAGGGCTTTTTGGACTTGTCCACGCCTTCATAGTCATGAATCTTGCCACCGTTGCCAGCCAAAAAGCCTACGCCCTTGCCGCAGTCATGCGAGCTGCCGCCGCCAAGGGTAACGATGCTGTCGCACTTTTCCTTTTTGTACAGCTCAAAAGCTTCTGCAACGTTTTTGTCAGTGGGGTTCGGGATAGTCTTATCGTATATGGCATACTTCATCTTGGCGGCATCAAGGATGTCGGTGATCACTTTAAGGATACCGGCATTGACGATACCCTGGTCAGTTACAACCAGCGGCTTCGCGCCATTGATGCTCTTCAATCGAGCAGGAATCTCTTTGGAACATCCCTCGCCCACCAAAGTGACGTTGGGGATAAAGAACGAGGTGATCTGACCCATATGCATGCTCTTAAGATCCGTACTCATTCGTAACTCCTTTTGTTATACAGAACGATATCAGTGCGAAATGCTCTGTCGTAAGTATGAAAGACTCCTGTGGAAAAAAATATACCATATAAAAAACCAATGCAAGCATAACGCAGCATTTAGTTAGTTCTTTTTTTCCTTTTAATTTCACATTCAAATGTTCTTTTTTGCACAAGCAACTAGAGTGTAAAATTATTTTTTGCACAAGCACATCTTTGATTGATTGACCACACAATGCACTCGCTTAAAATAAAACCGTGAAAAAACAGACGACTAACAGTTTTACATTGTACTTTTGCCGCAACAACAAAAAACCACCGGAGCAGGAGAACCTGCAACGGTGGTTTGAAGACGGGAACCGCGTCGTTCCCATACTTCCGGTGTGTACTGGCGCTGCCTGTCAGACAGGAGCGCCCTGTGCCCGGCGCAAAGGCAAAAGCCCGCGCCCGCTGTATGATTATTCAGATGATGCCCGCGCAGCAGGCAATACCTGTTCCCTTGCTATCCTTTGCCCTACATCTGGCCTTCCGGTATCGGCTATGATCGGTTGTCAGAATGCTCCAGGCTCCCGCATCTTTCCGGGGCGGCACAGGCGGCTTAACCGCCTCAGATATTCTTTACGTTTATCCAGATAAAAAGCCAGTGGCCGGGAGAAATTGCGCCCAAGCAATCCGTCCACCAGCATCTGGCTGACCTCGCGTTCTCGCGTCAGCACCAGCTGCGCCCGCGCAAGCACGTTGCGGTCAGCCTCGGGCATGGCTCTGGCAATCTGCCGGAAGGCATCCTGCGCGCGTGGCTGGTAGAACCATATATACATGAGGTCAAGGGCGTTAATGATGAATGCCCGTTCAAGCTCCTTGCCCATCACCCCGCCGCTGCCCTGCAGCCCGCCGGGTTTCGCCAGCTTGATCAGAGCGTCTTCGTCAGGAAACAGCAATTCCAGCCGCGTGTAACAGTCAAAGACATTGGCAAGCTTGCTGCGGTAATCCCATCTGCGCATGCGCAGGTTCACCTGGCTGTCGGCATAACCTTCAATGAGAGCGGCAACCGAATCCGAGGCCATCTTGGAAATAACCGCGGCGCTTGGCACAAGATACATGGCCGGATTATCCACACCCAGCAGAAAGGCCACCTGATACAGCACCCAGTTGTACAGCGACGACACGGGGATGGCCAGAAGGCTGCGGAACAGATTGCCGATGGCTGCTTCTTTGGGAAAACCGCGAAACACATTGTGCGCGCACAAATAAATGCCGTTAACGAGGCTGAGCACGCCAAACACTACCCAGGGATTCTGGGCTGCAGTGATGCCAAGCGTTTTGTCGAGCAGCAGCACACGCACCAGCATTTCAAGCAGCAGCACCGAAAAACCCGTGAACATGAGAGAATCGCACAAGCGGCTCACGTTGACCTGATCTTTCCAGTGAATGAGCGTGGAGCGCGTCGCCCCCTTGGCGGCCATGACCATCTGCACCACGTTGCGGAAACCCGTGATGCCAAACCAGATAAAGGTGCCGCACCAGGCGAGGAACCACCAGTTCTGCGTGTACATAAAGGAGAAAAACGCCGGGCAAAAGCCCATGAGCACCTTGAGGCAGTTGCTCACAAAACTGTTAAAATAGGCTGGCCCCAAAGGTTCGCTGCTGCCCTTTTCGCAGGTTTTGCCCAGCAGGCCGTTGCCGCAGGCAAGGCTCAAGCCGCCAAGGTTGAGCACGTTGCCCTTGGTGCAGATGCGAAAGTCCACGCTGGCGGTCTTCCAGACAGACTGGCGTTCCATGCCCATATGGCGGCAGCCGGGCAGATGGCGCAGTAGCCGCAAGGCCTTTTGCCAGGGCGAGGGATTGCGGGGTTTGCTGTAACGCACGCATTCTTCAACCGGCGAACACACGGGAATATCCGGCTGTTTTTGATCCCTTGCGTAAAACTTGCGGCTGCGGGCGGGCAGGGTTTCGCGCAGCACAAAACCCATGCCGTAGGAATCACGGCTCACGGAGCTTGTGCCAAGGCGTGAACCAAGGGGTTTGTTGCGATAGTGCTCCCACAATTTCGGCACGTTGTGCAGAATATGGCGGAACTTCGCCGCGCGCTCCTCGTCCTGGGTGCTCATGCGGCGCACCATCGTGCGGATCATCTGCTTCACGCGCGGGCCAAGCCCTTCGTTGAGGGCCTGCTGCAACTCGCTGATGGCCTTGAGGCAGGAGTGTTTGCCTTCCATCCAGCCGCGCATGTTGAAAATTTCCAGATGGCTGATGCTGCCCCGGCTGTCCCACAAAAGTTCCGCCACGTCTTCCACGCTCAGCCCCTTGGTGGTCAGCACAAGGCGGTAGCCGGGGTTCAGTTCGGAAAGTTCGCGGGTAATGTCGCCCACAGAAAGCTGCATGAGCGGCGGCAGGTCGCCGTGCGCGCAGGGCTTGTTGAGGTCGGGCATTTCCGGGTGTTCCAGAGGTGAAAGCCAGTGGTCGGCGATGTATTCAGCGCTCAGGTTATCCAGAAAAACCAGTTCGGCTCTGGCCTCTTCGCTATCGCTCTCACGCAGCAGGGCGGCGCGTTCACGCAACGATGGCTGCACATGCGCATGCAGCGCCTCGGCAAGATGCAGGCCAGAGGCCTGCCCCCGGCCCACATGCCGCGAAAAACCCTCGCCGGTCAGTTCCGGCACGGGCACACCCCACTGGGCTTCAAGCTGCGGACGCTGGATTTCGTTCCAGAGCGCAAGGCTTTCGAGCACGCGCTCACGACGCCAACGCAGCACCTCGCGGCCCCGCTTCATAAGCTCGGCAACCTTGGGGCTGTGCAAAAACTCCAGAAAATCCTCGTTGGAGCTGAAGCCACGGGGAATCCAGAACAAGCTGATGAAGCGCCCGTAGAAAGGCAGATGAAATTCCAGACCGATACGCACACCGATGCCGGTGATTTCCGCTGCGCGCAGAATTTCGCGCGCGGCCTCGGGCTGCACCCAGTATTCATAGGCCACGGTAAGGGAACGCATACCCTTGATCCATGCGTCCATGATCAAATGGGTGGGTGTTTTGCGCCCCTTGGTGTTGGCGTCATACACATGGTCGTCAAAGGCAAGCTGGTTCCAGCTTTCGGGCATTTCAGGCAGGTGATAGCGCGCCAGCATGCGGCGCACCACGCGCGGCGTACCCTGCACGGTGCGGCGAAAATCGTGAGCCAGCTTGAGCTGCTCAAGCTGGTTGCCGTGAGCGCGCACCATGCTCTTCATGATCTGCATGAGGGCGCGCGCGGTGTTGCGCCGCAGGGCCGAGTGGGCGCTGTTGAGCACTTCGTCATACAGGGTCTTGAGGGCAAGCAGACGGTCGCGAGCCTGGGTGCGGCCTGCCTGAAGGTTGCGCAGCAGGTTTATGACGGCATACGCCATGCGCGACACAGGCGAGGCCACCAGTTCCTTGATGCCGTGCGGATGCAGGCTGGGATCAAAAAGAAATGTGTCCGACTGTTTGCCGTCGGATTCCAGAATACGGTTGACCAGAGCCAGGATGTCCCTGTCCTGCTTGTCAAAATAAATACCTTGCATCTTCGCGCACACGGCGGATCTCCTTTCTGCCGCTTCCCATTCAGCCAAATCCATTGGGGGAATGATCGGCAAGGAACTGTTCCCGCATATTTGCACGGCCTCTTGCTGGCAAAAGGCCGGAGCCAAGCACGGATGCGGCAGCGGTGACGCGATGCGCAAACTGCTTGTGACGGAGTGAACAGCCCTAGTATTTCTTATTACTTACCCTGTGACAATGGCTTCGTCAAACAGAGCTTTTTCCTTACCACTCAAAAAGTTAGGAGCGGGGCATCACTGCCCCGCTCCAGTTTGACGGCAAAACCCGCATGACGGGCTATAGCTTATCGGTGACGACAAAACTGCCTTACCGAAAAGATCAAAAGCCAGAATGGCAAAGCCGCGTCTCAAACCTTATCTGCCCAATATTTTTGGCAGTATTCGCTTTTGCACAGCAAAACCGCCCGCAAAGCAAACCCGAAGCTACAGTTACCGCTCCGCAGAAAGTTCAAAAAAGTACAACCCTGCGTCCTATGAGGGGCGGCAACTGATTATTCTACACCTAAAAGGCCTTTGTGCCGAACACCGTATCCCAGAACGACTTTTCCTTGGACGAAGGATCAACCCAGGCCAGCACTTCGCGGCCCATATCCCACGCCAGCGAGCGGGCGATAAAGCCCGAGGGGTCGCCGGGATTGCGTTCCCTGATGGAGAAAAGATAAAAATCATGCACCTGCCGGGCTTCCATCAAGCCACCCTGCGCCATGGACCAGAGCAAGGTGCCGGAGCGCGCGTCGTACACCTCCATAGCCAGCGAAAGCGAGCTGGAGCCGGTGCTGCCGCCATCCATGTAATGATTGATGTACCCCCCGACCACCATTTCCGCGCCACGCTGGCGGGCCAGGGCAATGGCTCGGGAGGGTTCGTACGGCGCGCCCTGCGGCGCATACTCAAGGGCCTGAAAAGCATTGAGCGAAAGCCAGACCTGCCATATCTGCCGTGAAAGCATCTCGCTGAAGCTCACGGCATTGGCTATCTGTTGCGTGGCACGCAAGGGCACGAACAGGGCGCGGGGTCGCCGCCCCAGAACCATCTGCGGGGCCACGTAAATGGCAGGTGGCTGACGGCGCACAAAGTTGTTTATCTGAATCTGAAAAGGCGTGCCAAAATCGCCAGTGACGCTCACAGACCTGCGGCTGTCGTCTGGCGGCGAAGAGCAGCCGCCCAGAAGCGTAAACAAAAGCGTTGCCAGAACTGTAGCTGCGACCAGCGCCAGCGCAAGTGGCCCGCGCCGACGCGACACCGCGCCGCCCAAGCCGCAAAACCGGGTATACAGATGGTTCATTGCGTTTTCTCCGAGGCCAGACATGCGTTTTGCATGGAATCGAGCAGCTTTTCCCTGGCCTGCGCCAAGCTGTCGTGCAGATCGCGGCGTTTTTCTGCCGGGATGGTGCAAAACGAGGTCTGGCGGGTCATCTGCACAAGGCTGCGCATTTCCCGCTCCAGCTGCGCCAGATGGAGCGATTCCGCTTCCGTCAACGCAATGCTTCTTCCGGCCAGTTCCGCCAGGTGCCCAAGGTCTTCGGCCTTGGCGCGGATGGTGTCTGGCCTGATGCTTGCGCCATATTTACGACAATTGCGAAATTCATGCCAGAATAGCGCAATTTTTCGCCAAAAGCGGGCCATGGCACTCCTCAGAATTGGGCAGCCTTCATCACCTGCAACAACAGCGGCGCGAGCAGCAGCACAACAGGGGCAAAGCCCATGAAGGTCTGCGGCCACGTAAGATTAAGAACCGTGCGGCAACCCACAAGGACGCAGGCAATCATCCAGATGAATCCCACAATGGAGCCCAGCAGGGGCACCACGCACAGCAGCGAAGGGGCCGCAGCATAGGCCGCCACCTGAAACACCAGAGAGAATTCGGGCCTTTTGCCAGTTATGAAGCCATAGGTAAAATGCATCAGCGCCGTCAGCACATAGAGCTGCACCACGGAAACACCTGTTTTGATCAGGATGGTCATGGGCAGGCTGAGCTGGGGCGAAAGCAGTATGAGCATTTTTTCCAGCTCGGGGTCAGAGGCGGCGCTGGGGGCCATGAGCGAAAGAAAGATGCCCGACCACACCCTTTCAATAACCACCTGGATAACGCTGATGATCAGATAGAACACCAACGGCCGCACCTGCGAAGATTCGGCCCGCATATGGGCAAAAAAGTTGTGCGCGCCAAACATGACCCGCATGCAGGTGTGGTAAAAGGCGGGTATCCAGCCATCGGGCTCAGGCGCGGCATCCCAGGGATTGGCCGGGCCGTGCTGACCATCGTTCTGATTGTCTTCCCGGTCGTTTTCAAAACGCGCGGATTCACGCGCATAGGCGGCGCTGGCATTACGGCTGTCATCAGCGTCATCGTCAGCCGGGCCAAAAAGCCCGCGCTGCGAATTACGTTTCTGCTGACTGTCGTCATCCCGGTCGCCAGCGCGTTTTTCACTGCCCTTGTCGTCACGCTGGCCAAAAATATTTTTGCCGCCCAACAGCCCCCACAGGTTACCTATATGCCTTTCTTCCCCAGTATCCGGGGGGAATTTCCTGCCAGGCTGCGGCTTTTGCGCGGGTTCGCGGTTTGCGTCCCGCTCGTCATCCGAATAGGAAGGTTTCTGCACGGAATGACCGGGAACAATGGCCCCAGGGGGCAATGGATCATCATCGCCCGACTGCCAGGCTCCCCGCCCATGCGGTTCCGCACCCACATTTTCGGGCCGCGCAGCGGCGACTTCGGAATCTCCACTGTTCGCAGGATTTTCAGCGGGGTGTTCCGGTTCGGACAGCACATCCATGACGCCAACGCCGGGAACCAGACGGAACCGGCAGGCGCAGTGCGGGCATGTAGCTATAACTGCCTTGGAGGGCAGACGATCGGCGGGCAATTCGCGGCTGAAGCCGCAACGCGGGCAAGTAATATTCACAAAGAGCTCCTAGGCTGGCCGGTAACACCGGCACATAATTCACCGTCACTTTAGCCGCAGGCACCCATACTGGCAAGTGCCGCCTGCCCTCTTGCAGCAATGCGGCGCAGGATTCGGCAGCAAAGCCTGTGTTCCGGATTTTGCAGCGCTGCAAGCCGCTGAGCGCCGGGTGGAATTGTTGACAGCATCGTGAACAACGTCTATTTTAGCTGTTCAAGGGGAGTAACTGGGTTCTTGAAACCCGGGCGACATCAACAGCATGGCCTCATGGCCTGGTGTCGCCGTCGGTACAGCCGATTAGTGAGACCTTGGCGTTACATCGCCAAGGTCTTTTTTATTTTTTAAGGAGAACAGCATGACCATTCGCGCACTGCGCCCCTACATCATTGCCGTGGGCATGACCCTGCCAGGCATTGGGCTACGTTTTCTGCACCCTGACGTTTCGCCGCTTCTGGTGGCCCTGCTCTCGGGCATGGCCATTCTGGGCGCATCCTTTCTGCTCACCTGGGCGTGCGAAGTGGCCCAGATGGACATTCCGCAGGCTGTAGCCGTGGCTGTGGTGGCCTTTATCGCCGTGCTGCCCGAATATGCCGTGGACATGTACTTTACCTGGATGGCAGGCCAGCACCCCGAGAGTGCATACTCCCACTATGCCATTGCCAACATGACCGGGGCCAACAGGCTGCTTATCGGCGTAGGCTGGTCGTCCATCGTGCTTGTTTTTGCCAGACGGTTTCATACCGGCGTTTCCCTGCCGGACGACAAACGCACGGACGTACTCTTTCTCGGCCTGGCAACCATTTACGCCCTGTTTATTCCGCTCAAGGGTTCGCTGACCTGGGTTGACGGCGTGGTGCTGCTGAGCATCTACATCTGGTACATATGCATTATCGCCCGCAGACCCGTGGAAGAGGAAGAACCCGAAGGCCCCGCAGCCCTGCTGGCCCATTTTGCCAAAAAGGTGCGCCTGCGCAGCGTTATTCTTATTTTCCTTTTTTCGGCGCTGGTCATTTTGTGCAATGCCGAGCCATTCAGCGAAAGTCTGGTTGCCAGCGGAAAACTGCTGGGCATCAACGAATTTTTGCTGGTGCAGTGGCTTGCGCCTCTTGCCTCGGAATCGCCCGAGTTCATCATTGCCCTCATGTTTGCCGCGCGGGGCAATGCATCGCTGGCTCTGGGCAGCCTGCTTTCGTCCAAGCTGAACCAGTGGACCCTGCTTGTGGGCATGATCCCCGGCGTCTACGCCGCATCATCCGGCTCGCTTTCGCCCTCCATAAACCTTGACACTCACCAGTTTCAGGAAATACTACTGACCGCCGGGCAGTCCCTTTTTGCCGTGGCCCTGCTGGTGGATCTGCGCCTGCATGTACGCGAGGCCCTGTGGCTGTTCATCCTGTTTGCAGCCCAGCTGCTCTCGCCGCTCTACGACACCCAGGTTGAAGCCCTGCTGGGGCTTGCGCACGATCCTTTACGCCTGCACTATTTCTTTGCGCAGGTGTATCTGGTGCTGGCGGCAGTGCTGCTGCTCAAAAACTGGCGCGGCCTTCTGCGCCTGCGTGAAGGATTCAAGGTTTAAAGCTATTGTATTTACCGCCCGCATGTGTTCCTGTGCCAGCACATGCGGGCTTTGCCGCAAAACCCCGTCGGCCAGACTTTTCTGACCGCTACAATGGATGAGTATGCCCCGCCTAGTCTTTTTTCTGCTTCTGCTTTTGCCGCTGCTGGCAAGCGTGCAGGCCGCCCTTGCCGCCCGTCTGCCCGAAGTGCAGGCAGCGGGATCACTGAAAGCTGAAACTCCGGTTCAGGGCATTAAAATAATACCGGCCCGCAAGGATTCTGCGGACGCGCCGCCTACTTCGCTGGCCGCTGCCGACCCCAATGCGGGTGCAGGTCAGCCCCCTCAGCCCGCAGCCAATGGGGACAATGCCCCTCCCGCCGCGACAGATGTCGCGCCAGCGCCGGAAGCAGTGGAAAAAACCGACAAAAAGACTGCGGCGGCCATCATTTCCGGTTCTCGCCGCCCTGGCATCATTGAACACCAGATCGTGCGCACCAACCGGGAGGACAAGCCGGATATCAACCTGAGCTACCCCTCGGTCGGCATCCGCGCTGTGGACGCCAATATCCGCGAATGGGCCACGGGCATAGCCGACGCCTTTGAAGAAACCTTCAATTCTCCCGGTCTGTACCCGGATGAAAACCGCCCCGTTCCGGAGCTGTGGTGTTCCTATTCTGTCAGCCATCCTTCAGACAAGGCGTTGAGCATCACCTTTGAAGTCTGGACCTATACGGGCGGCTCACAGGGCAATCTGGACATCATGACCCTGAACTACAGCCTGCTGACAGGCCAACGCCTTGGGCTGGTGGATATTTTTGAAGATCCGGACGCGGCCCTTGCCATCATGTCCGCATGGTCGCGCAGGGAGCTTTTCCAGCGTCTGGGCGGCATGCGTCAGGAGCAGTATCTGCGCACAGGCCTTAATCCCGTGCCGGAAAACTTCGCCAGCCTGACCCTGACGCCCTCGGGCATACGCATCAACTTTCAGCCCTATCAGGTGGCCCCTGGCATGGCTGGCGCGCAGAAGGTGGAAATCCCCATTGAAGAACTCCAGCCTGCGCACCCCCTGATGCTGCTCTGGGGCAAATAACACCCCTCGCCGTAACGATCTCGTATATGCAAAAAGCCCCTTTCGGGGCTTTTTTTGTGAGCAGTCGTCAGTGACGCACGGCGGCAATCAGTCCAGGCCGCGCAGCTTTTCGCGCAGCAGAGCGGCCTTGGCGGGGCCGATGCCGGGAATCTTGCACAAATCCTCCACTCCTGCGGCCCGCATGGCCTCAACACTGCCAAAGTTGTCCCAGAGCAGGCGCGCCGTAGCCGGGCCGATGCCCGGCAGGCGCATCAGCTCGCCAGAAAGTGCTGCTCCCTGCCGCGCACGGCGGTGTCGGCCAATGGCAAAACGGTGAGTATTGTCGCGCACGTTCTGCAAAAACAGCAGCTCCGGCCCGCCCTCGCGCAGGGGCAGGGGATTTGCGCGGTTGGGCACAAAAATTCTATCAGCTACATTGCCAGCACGGCGGTCGGCATGGCCCTCCTCATCCCTGGCCTTGGCAATGGCCGCGAGGGCGAAAAGGTCTTCCTGTCCAGCCTCGCGCAGGGCCCGCTGCACGGAGCCGAGCTGCCCGCGCCCGCCGTCTATGAGCAGCAAGTCCGGCCACGGCGGGCCGCTCTCAATTCTGCGCGCCACCCAGGCATACAGGGTGGCGTAGTCATCCCCGCTGTCGGGCATTGCATAGGCCCGGTACTGCGAACGTTCGGGCTTGCCGTCCTCAAAAACAACCATGCCAACGCGGGTCTGTTGCCCGCCGGTGTGGGACACGTCCACGCATTCAATCCGCATGGGCGGGCCGGGCAGGTGCAGGGCCTTTGCCAGACGCTCCAGAATGTTCTGATCCGTCTTCTGTTCCTGACGGCGGGCTTCCTCCCGCGCGTTGGACTGCGCAAGGTCTATGAGCTGGTTGTCGCCAGCATTTTGCGGCGGCACAATGCGCACGGCTCCGCCCCGGCGATCAGCAAGAGTCTGCTCCAGGGTTTCGCGGGTCGAGGGGCCGCTTTCACCTGCCTGCCCGCTTTCGGCTACCTGCCCATTATCCTCAGTTGCCTTGCCGCCCTCTTCTCCTGACTCCTCCTCCTGATCGGCGGGGATCCAGGGCAACAGGATGCGCGGGGGCGGCGTGGCCTGGCTGTAATACTGCCCCATGAACGACCACAAAAGCTCCGGCGCGTCTTCAAAAGTCAGGCCCGACCAGTAAAAGGCCCGTCCGTCCGTCACGGCCCCGTTGCGCACAAAGATAAGCCCCAGCGCCAGCCCTTTGTCCGCAGAGAACAGGCCCACCACGTCCATGTCTCCGCCGCCGGGCAGCACGGCGGCCTGCCGCTCAACCGTGCTTTCCACAGCGCGGATCTGGTCGCGCAGGCTGGCGGCCCTTTCAAATTCCAGTTCTTCGGCGGCCTGTTCCATGGCGGCGCGCAGCCCGCCAAGCAGCTCGGCGGAGCGCCCCTGGAGCAGATCCGTCACCTTGCGCACATTCTCGTTATATTCCTGCGATGTCACCATGCCCATGCAGGGTGCGGGGCATTGCCCCATAAAGTGATACAGGCACGGGCGCACACGGTTTTTCATGGCCTTGTCGGTGCAGCGCCGCAGGGCAAAGGCGCGGTGGATGAGCTTCCACGTTTCGCGCGCCGCCAGAGCGGACGTGAACGGGCCGAAATAGCGTGCGCCGTCCCGCCGCGCCTGCCGCACAATTTCCAGCCGTGGAAAAGGATGCTTGGGATTGATGCGAAAAAGCACGTACTGCTTGTCGTCACGCAGCACGATATTATAGTGCGGCCTGTGCTTTTTGATGCAACTGGCTTCCAGCAGCAGGGCCTCTTTTTCCGTGGTGGTGGTCAGGTACTCGATGCTCTCGGCATGCGAAAGCATGGCCCGCGTTTTGGCGGGCAGCCCCTCAGGCCGAAAATAGGAGAGCACCCGGCGGCGCAGCACGCGCGCCTTGCCCACATAGATGATGCGGCCCTTGGCGTCCTTGTACAGGTAAACGCCGGGAGTAAGGGGGATGCTGGATGATTCGGGCTTCTGCATGACAAAAAGAATGGGGAGTTAAAGAAAAAAAGCAAGTGCGGGGGAAAAAGCCAAAAGGCTTCCTTCCCCCGCGCTCCTCCTGCAAAACTGGCGGGCGTCTGCTCACGCAGCCGCCAGAGCAATTTTAAGAATTGCCCTAAATCAGGCCCTTCTGCATCATTTCGGCAACCTGGGCCACGTCCTTGTCGCCACGACCAGAGAGGTTCACCAGCAAGATGCCGTCCACAGGCATGCCGGGGGCCATCTTCATGGCGTGGGCCAGCGCGTGGGAAGATTCCAGGGCCGGAATGATGCCTTCATGCCGCGAAAGGGCAAAAAATGCGTCCAGGGCTTCCTTGTCTGTCACGCTGACGTATTCGGCGCGGCCCATATCCTTGAGCAGGGCATGCTCCGGCCCCACAGAGGGATAATCAAGCCCGGCGGAAATGGAATACACTTCGCCCGCCTCGCCCGCAGGGTCCTTGATCATATAGGAGTTGAAACCGTGCATGACGCCGGGTTCGCCCAGGCAGAGGGATGCGGCATGTTCGCCGTAGCTGTTGCCACGGCCTCCGGGTTCCACGCCCAAAAGGCGCACGTCCGTATCGTCAAGAAAGCCCGCGAACAGGCCAATGGCGTTGGAGCCGCCGCCCACGCAACCAAGGCAGGCATCGGGCAGGCGGCCAGTTTCGGCCAGCATCTGGGCGCGGGCCTCACGCCCCACCACAGACTGAAAAACGCGCACCATATAGGGGTACGGATGGGGGCCAACGGCAGAGCCGAGCACATAGAACATTTCCGGATCTTCAATCCACATGCCCAGAGCTTCGTCCACGGCTTCCTTGAGGGTGCGCTGACCGCTCTTGGCAGCCACCACGCGCGAGCCGAGCATCTCCATGCGGATGACATTGAGGTGCTGGCGTTCAATATCCACTTCACCCATGCAGATGGTGCATTCCAGCCCCATCAGGGCCGCTGTGGCCGCAGTGGCGACACCGTGCTGGCCTGCGCCGGTTTCCGCAATAACGCGCTTTTTGCCCATGCGCTTTGCCAGCAGGCACTGTCCAAGGGTATTGTTGATCTTGTGCGCGCCCAGATGGTTGAGGTCTTCGCGCTTGAGCCATATCTGCGCGCCGCCAAGGTGACGGCTCAGGTTGGCGCAGTGGAATACCGGATTGGGCCGCCCCGTGTAGTGGGAGCAAAGATAATCCAGCTCTTTCTGGAAGGATGGATCCGCCTCGGCGGCCTTCATGGCTTCAGCCACTTCGTCCAGACGGGCCTTGAGAGGCTCGGGTACGAACTGCCCGCCATAGGCCCCAAAAAAGCCCTTGCTGTCAGGAATGCCGTAAGGGGCAGAATGCTGGCTCATGCGATCTCCTTCTTCATGCTGGGTTTCTGCAAATATCTGCGGCCTGCGCGGCTTTCAGCCTATGAAAGGTCGTCCGGCGGCGGCATCTCAAAAAACTCCGTCACTCTGGCGTGTTGCCCGCGCCATGTCAAGATGCCGCCCCAAATACCCGCGCAGGGCGGGACCTTTTCGATTTATCCGCGCTCTGCGCGGCGCAGCACGCAACCTTGCCCGCAGAGGTGCTTTGCCCTATAGTCTGCCTCTGTTTTACAGACCTGAGAACAGCTAACCCATGAAATGCGTTAACTGCTCTGCAAGGATTTTCCTGAAAATCCTTGTCACGAAATGAACGCAGGCAGGCTTTGCCTGCCGTAAGCGGGCATTTCAAGTGTCAAATGCTCTAGATGTGAGGCGGAGATCCATGCTTGACGAAAAATACACTGGCAACGGCAAGGTTGTGCTGCTGGCAGGCGGCGGAAAAATCTACACGGATATCGCCGCCCGATTTGTGCGCAGCGAGCGCGATCTGGAAGAAATTGTGGCCTCGCCCTACTCGCGCCAGATCGTGCAGAATATTCTCGATTCCGGCCACCGGGCCGCGCTTGAATTCGACTTTTTTCTCTTTGGCGTTGAGGGTTATTCGCGCGTTACAGAAACCCAGCTTGTGCGCAAGCGGCTGGCCTCATACCTCATAAAATCCGGACGGGCGGAACTGGGCGGCAAACGCCGTTATTCCGTGGTGTATCCGCGCAGCGTGGCCGAATTTTCCGCGCAGGTGACCCTGCCCGACGGGCACACGGCAACCCTCAGCGGGCACGATCTGGCTGACATTTCACGGCAGTGGTATGATGCTGGCCTTGACGCGGGCCTGCCAGAAGAAGATTTGCGCTACCTGAAGCCTCAGGCCAAGGAATTCAAGGCCATCATCGGCATGAATGCCCACGCCCTGCTCGACTGGTTTGCCATCCGCTGCTGCCGCAATGCCCAGCACGAAATACGGCATCTGGCGTGGCAGATGCTGCGCCTTTGCCGCAAGGCCGCGCCCGACCTCTTTGCCGGTGCAGGCCCAAGCTGCGTGCAGATGGGTTATTGCCCTGAAAACAAGCGCCAGCACGCCCGGTGCGTGGGCCGCGTGCTCACCAAGGAGCAGGCGCTCGAAATGCTGCGCTCTCATGGCGGGCAGCAGACCAGCGCGGAAGACTTTACCGATCAGTAAGGCTTCCCCACAAGGATTGTAAAAAAGTTTTGCGGTTACGCGCACCCTGTGCGCGTAACCGCATTATCTTTTGCTCGTATGCGGTTGTTTAAAAAAATGTTTTGCTCACCGCTGCGGCTTCATCCTGACATGCCTGCTCGGCCAGGTCTTCGGGTGCGGCATCCTGCCCGTTGACCACAGCCCCGATCATGACCCCAAGGTGGCTCATGGCAAGCCCCAGCCACCAGATGCGGTAAAAATCATGCCCAAAGATGCCGTTGACCAGCCAGCCGCCAAAACCGATCCAGAACCAGGCGGTCATACGCCAGTAGTTGCTGGGGCTTTTGCTTTCAAGCTCTGCCAGCAGGCGCGGGCGTATACGCTTGTAGCCCCACCGTATGAAGCCCAGCAGAAAAATCATGCCCAGCACAAAGCCAACAATACCATGCGCGTACAGCATATCCAGATAAAGGTTGTGCGGATGGCTGATGGTGATAACGTCTTTTTCAGGCGTAAGGCCGAGCGCGCGGAAGGCCTCATTATAACGGCCCGCACCGGCTCCCAGCCAGGGATGCTCGCAAAACACCTGCCATGCCAGATGCCACAGGCTCCAGCGGCCATCGCTCTCCACCGCGCCCAGCCCGGCCCGCCCCTGTAGCACGAGCACAGCCAGCAGAATGCCCAGCGAGCCCACGGCCAGCTTGAAGCGTCCACGGCCTCCGCGCAGCAGAACCCACAAACCAAAGGAAACAGCCACGGCCAGCGCGCCGCTGCGGCTGCTTGCGCCAATCAGCAAAAAAAACGCGGGCCAGAGCGTTGCAAACCACAGCAGGGCCGAAGCCGCAGGCGAGAGGGCACGGCGCAGGATAAACCAGAGGGAAAAGGCAGGAATGAGCGCCAGGGCTATGTAGTTGCCCACAGTGTAATCGCCGAGGCTCCCCGTGAGCCTGCCCGCATTAAGGGCGTAGCCCATGATGAAATCCGTGCCGGTCAGCGCCTGATGCAGGCCATCCAGCCCTTCCCAGAAGCAGGCCAGCACGCAGGCCCACACAAGGCGGCGCAGGTCTTTTTCGCTCCGCACGCATTCCATGCCGATGAACGGCAGAATAAAACCCTTGTTGATGCCTGTGCCCGCGTGAAGAAGCGAAGTCCATATGTTCTCTGAAAAAAACACGCCAATGCCGATCATGGCCCACAGGCAATAAAAAAGCGGGCGCGCATCAAGCCTGTGCAAAACGCTTTCTGTCCAGTTGTAGCGATAAAAGAGCAACAGAAAAATAAAGCAGATGACTGGCAAGACCTCACGCGCACCGTACCCTATGGGAAAGGAGGCCAGCGAAATCCAGAACGACCAGAAAAGGCAACGGCTCCACTGCACATCAGACGGATTGCGCAGTGCGCAAAGCAGGCGCTCCCGTACATGCAAACCCCGTTTTTTTGCTTCATTAAATATATTCAGCACAGCTCATGCGCCCTTTGTTTGGATACAGATTATGGCGCAAGATGTATCCGTTGGCGGGCATAAATTCAAGTAGCAGTAAAGTCCTTGCATTAGGGAAACAGGCAAAATATACTTTTGCGATAAATTATTTCACCATTGAGGTATAATATGGCCAGATTTACCGGTTTTGACGAAGTATTCAGTGCACTTTACGTTGACTTCGACAATATTTACACCCGCTTTCTTGAAATTGACCCCGAGGCGGCCAGGGCCTTTGGCTCTGTTCCATACCGGTGGGTGCGCTGGATTGAAAACCATGCGCTGCGCATTCTTTACGGCGAAGGCGTGCGCCGCCGCATCCTCAAGCGCATGTGCTACCTGAACCCCCAGCGCTATCAGGAATACCGTAACCCCTTCATCCGCAGCGCATTTCAGGTGGTGGACTGCCCGCCGCTGACCACCCGCGGCAAGACCAGCACAGATATCCATCTGGTGATGGACTGCATGGACGACCTCTCCCACTCCACCCACTTTGACGAATTCATCATTCTTTCCGGCGATGCGGACTTTACCCCCCTGCTCATCCGCTTGCAGGAACACGCCCGCCGCACCTTGGTGCTTTCTGTGGGCTATTCTTCGCCAGCGTACACGGCTGCGGCATCCTGGCGCATCCGCGAGGACTGGTTTTTGCAGCAGGCCCTGCGCGACGAACGCGCCGATGAAGTGGACGACCAGCCCATTGCTGTAGTGCCCACACCCCCCATTGCCCGCACCGCGCACGCAGCGCCTTCCGCCCCCGAAAAAAACCCTGACGACGAAGACGAAGGCCCAGCCCCCGGAAATGCGTGGTAAATACCCGCAAACTGTCGCCCCAACGGCCCGAAGCGCTTGACGCCGGGAGCCGCCAACGCTAAAAAGTGAGACGCTCTTTTCTGGTTGGTAGCCCGCCCTACTGGTGCACCCCGCGCTTACCGGCGAACCACGGACCGCCGCAGCCTGTAGCCATTTTCAGTGATTACGGCCGCATGATTACGGCGCAGGCGTCCCCCATGACGCATACAGCGGCGGGCCTGAATCATAAAACCTGGTTAGGAGGTCCTATGTTTCGCCGTGTTATTCTTGCCCTGATTACCCTTGCCCTGCTCT
>NZ_DASQOG010000051.1:0-32282 GCF_035644575.1 Desulfovibrio sp.
TGGATCAGGCTGTAGCAAATGGATAACGTTTAACTTGGGAGGTACTATGTCTTTGAAACGGAAAACCATTCTTTCCGCAGCAGCTCTTGCGCTTACATTGGGGTTGGCGTTTGGGCAGTCTGCCGAAGCGGTGGATTTCAAGGCACGGGGCATCTGGTCAATGGGCTTTGGCGTGGGCGATTCCAGCCTGACAAAGGACGTGACGACCAATGGAGCAAAACAGAAGGCCAACAACTCTGACCAGTTTGTTTCGCGTCAGCGCGTTCTGCTGTTCCTTGACGCGATTGCCTCAGAAAACCTGATGGGCAGCGTGCAGTTCAAGCTTGGCCCGATGGACTGGGGCAGATCCGGTCAGGGTTCCGCCCTTGGTGCGGACGGCACCCTGGTGCGCGTGACCCAGGCCAACATGCAGTGGTCAGTTCCGCAGACCGATCTGAAGTTCAAGATGGGCTTGCAGTATCTGGCCCTGCCCAACGCCGCTGGCGGCTCTGCGGTGTTTGACACCCAGGCTGCCGCTGTGGTTGGCAACTATGCCTTCAACAAAAACGTGGGCCTCACCGCCCTGTGGATGCGCCCCTTCAACGACAACTATCAGGGCGGCACCTACAACAACGTGATCAGCAACGACAAGGCCAGTTATCTTGATAACATGGACCTGTTTGCCCTGAGCATGCCCCTGACTTTTGACGGCATCAGCATCACCCCCTGGGTCATGCCCGGCATGATGGGCCGCAACACCGGCAAGTTTGGCGCTTTCACCAACTACGGTCTGGGCGACGGCTCCCCTGCCACCACCCTGTACCCCTACCTGAACAAGATCGGCGCAGGCCACGGCCTTAACGTGACCGGCGTGACCAATGCCTCCAAGGAATACGGCACCGTGTTCTGGGCTGGCCTGCCTGTTAAGGTTACTGCCCTGGAACCCTGGAACATTGAATTCGACACCAACTACGGCTTTGTCGAACAGATGGGCAGCTTCAACGTGATGCGCCGCAACAACGCCAATGATGTGGTGCACGGCAGCACCCAGCGCCAGGGCTGGCTGGCCAAGGCCCTTGTGGAATACAAGCTCGACTGGGGCGTGCCCGGCGTGTTCGGCTGGTACGCTTCCGGCGATGACGGCAACGTCAAGAACGGTTCCGAGCGCCTGCCTTCCGTATGTGCTTACGGCAATTTCACGTCCTTCATGGGCGATGGCAACCTCGGCTGGAGCCCCAACGTCAACTTCATGGACAAGTCCCTGTCCTACGCGGGCACCTGGGGCTTTGGCGCGCAGATCCGCGACGTCAGCTTCCTCGACAAACTCACCCACACCTTCCGCGTGGCCTACTGGGGCGGCACCAACAGCCCCGCAATGGTCAAGTACATGGACCATGCCAATGCGTGGGATTCCACGTCCAACATGTTTGATGGCCCGTACATGACCACCAATGATGGTCTGCTGGAATTCAACGTGATTTCTTCCTACAAGATTTACGACAATCTTGAGATGAACGTTGAACTGGGCTACGTGGCCAACTACATGGACAGCAGCACCTGGAACAAGAGCTACCAGAACTTCGGCTCCTACTCCAAGCAGGACGCCTGGAAGGGTCAGGTGGTCTTCCAGTACAAGTTCTAAAGATCCGGCGGTTCCTTCCTCCGGTACAGGCCTGCCGCCGACCACGCATACTGGCCTGCGGCAGGCCCATTTTTATGCCCTGCGCTGTGAATATAGCGCAAAAAGGCCGTTGCCGGATTCTCCCAGGCAACGGCCTTCATTTTTGCCGGGCTGCGCCAAACACCGCCCGGCACATGGTGCCGCTTAAACGAATGTGTCGTTGGGGCGGCGCACCCGCACCAGAACCTCGGTCACAAAAAGCGCTTCATTGTTGGTTGTCCAGTAATCGGTGACATACCGCTCAAAGGCATCAGGGGCATGCACATAGCTGCTGGATGCACACCAGCGTTGCAGCTTGCGGTAGGTGTCATTGATGGTTTCATAAGGGCCTATGTGATAGCAGCTCGCCATGAGCACTCCCCCGAGCGTCTGCATCAGCTCCGGCTTGCAGGGGCGCATGGGGCGCTGCAAAACCTGTATGGGCTGCTCCACTTTTTTCAGCCTCTCTTCTACCGAAGAAAAATGGACAATGACCGGTCCGGCGATGTTATTATCCAGTGATTCAACATAATTGGTGAATCCCATATTGATGATGGTGGACTTGATGTCCAGAGAGAACACCTCGTCATGGAACAGCAGATTCTGCGGCGGAACATATTTGACCGATACCTGCCGCAGGTCGTTATCCAGCACCATTTCCGCCTCGTGCAGCAGCTCAAGCCAGTCATGGATGGAGGCCGAGCGCAAACGCAGTACGTCCTCCTCCTGCCGCAGGTCTTGCATCTTGGTAGTAAACATCTCGCGCAGCGCCCTCAGCGAGGCGTTGCTGTCCGCATCAAAGGCCGCGCGGATTTCTTCAAGCCGGAATCCCATCTGCTTGTAATATTTGAGAGGCGGCACGGAGAGCACATCTTCATGCGTGTAGTAGCGGTAGTTGTTGGCCCCGCGCAGGCGTGGCGTGATGAGGCCCAGCTTGTCGTAAAAACGCAGGGCCTTTTTTGAAATATTCGAAGTCTCGCTCATTTCGCTTATGGTGTAGCGCTGAGAATTCATGAAGCTCTCCTGAATGTGCGGTGTCCCGGCTGGGGCCGCACTTTACTGTGCAAAAGTCGTTCCGGCTTCTTCCTCTCATTGCCCCCACACTCAGGGCGCTCATGCCATCTGAACCATCTGTCTGCACCAGCTTCCCCAAATCCGGCCCAAGGTTCCAGTTCTAGGGAAGGTCGCCGTCTTTTGCCGCAAAAAGCGGACATTTTTGCGACAGGCCCGTAATTAAACGCAAAAATGCCGCTGATCCCTCTGCGCGCTCCGCAACCGCCACGCGCTCGCATCGCCGCGCAGCAGGCGGAAAAATCAAAAAACAGCCCTGCAAGAGGCCAAAACCCGCACACCGCAAGGGCTGCAACAAATTTCACACACAAGACGAAAAAAATCGGGATATGGCTTGACTTTTCCCTATAGGGGAACGGCTAGAAAGGAACTAGGAGATTTGCTCCGCCCGGCTATGCCCGGACACGAACACGGGTCCCCACGAGGTGAGTTGTATGCAGTATACAGGTGAAGAAGCCCTTGGCCTGATTGAAACTCTTGGCATGGTTCCGTCCATTTACGGCGCGGACAGTATGCTCAAAGCCGCAGATGTTGATCTTGTCGGCTACGAAAACGTTGGCTCCACGCTCGTTACCATCATGGTTCGGGGCGATGTGGCCGCAGTAAAGGCCTCTGTTGACGCTGGCGCCGCTGCTGCCGCCTCTGTGGGCAAGCTTACGGCCACCAACGTCATGCCCCGCCCCGCGCGCGGTATGAGCGGCATTGTCCGTGCGCACACGCTGGACGAAGTGGCAGAAGACGACCCCGGTCTGCGCGCCCTGGGCATGATTGAAACCTTTGGCATCGTCTTTCTTATGGAAGGCGCGGACGCCATGATCAAGGCCGCCGATGTGGAACTGATCGGCTACGAAAACGTGGCCTCCGGTTACTGCTCCGCCCTTGTGCAGGGCGATGTGGCCGCTGTTCAGGCCGCCGTGGCCGCCGGCATCAAGGCCGTGAACAATATGGGCGCTACCGTTTACAGCTCCGCTGTGATTCCCACGCCCCACCGTCGTCTTGTCAGGCTTGTAAGGCGCTACGCCCTGAGCTGACCGGGTTCATCGGAGGAAACATGATCGGCGACAAGGATCTTATTTCCATCCAGCAGGCTCGCATCCTTGCTGAAAACGCGGCTGACGCTCAGACGCGGCTTTCCGCCATGCCTCAGGAATCACTGGACACGGTGGTGGAAGCCATGGCTGAAGCCGCCGCCGCTGAGGCCCAGTCGCTTGCCGTCATGAGCCACGAAGAAACCGGATGCGGCGTGTGGCAGGACAAAATGGCCAAAAACCTTTTTGCCTGCCGCCGCGTCATCCAGAGCGTGCGGGGCATGCGCTGCGTGGGCAAACTGCCCCAGAGCGCCGATGCCGTGCAAAACGTGTTTGAAGTGGGTGTGCCCGTGGGCGTTATAGCCGCCCTCAGCCCCTGCACCAACCCGGTTTCCACCACCATCTGCAATGTGCTTGCGGCGGTTAAGGCGGGCAATTCCATTGTGGTTTGCCCCCACCAGCACGCCGTGGAATGCACCAGCCGCGTGGTGGCGGCCATGTCTGCCGCAGGTCAGGCCCACGGTCTGCCCGAGGGTTCCGTGACCTGCCTGACCATGGTTGCCGACAGCGGCATTGAAGAACTCATGCGCCACCGTCTTGTGGCTCTGGTTCTGGTAACCGGCAGGGACAGCATGCTTGAGGCGGCGCGCCACAGCGGCAAGCCCTTCATCTACGGGGGCATGGGCAACGGCCCGGCCTTTATTGAAGCCACTGCCGACATTTGCAAGGCCGTGGACGACATCCTTGCTAGCAAGAGCTTTGACAACGGGCTGGCCCCCTCTGCCGAACAGTGCGTCATTGTGGACGGCAAGATCGAGCCGCAGGCGCGCCGGGCATTTGAGGCGGGCGGAGCCTGTTTTATCAACGAGGCGCAGGCCCAGGCCCTGAGCGAAACCATGTTTCATCCCAATGGCCGCCGCAACCGCGCCATGCTGGGGCAATCGGCAACCGTGCTGGCCGAAAAGGCGGGCATTGCCGTGCCGCAGGGTACGCGTGTGCTGCTGGTTGAACGCCGCTACGTGGACCCCGCCGACCCCTTCATCAGGGAACTGCTGGCCCCTGTGCTTGCCTATTATGTTGAACCGGACTGGCGGCATGCCTGCGAAAAATGCCTCGAACTTCTGCTGCGCGAGGGTCACGCCCAAACCATGACCATCCACAGCCAGGATGAAGAGATCATCCAGCAGTTCGCGCTCAAAAAGCCCGTGGCCCGCATGCTGGTCAACACGCCCGCCGCTTTTGGCGGCATGGGCCTCACCACCGACCTTTTCCCTTCCATGACGCAGGGCAGCGGTCTGGCCGGGCACGGATTCAGCTCCGACAACATTTCACCAATGAATCTCATTTATCGGCGCAAGGTGGGCTACGGCGTTCGCGGCTTCTCGTTCAGGGAACAGCAGAACGACCAGGCCGACCCCGTTTCAGACGCACTGCGGCGCGTTTTGCGCAAGGCTCTCAATGAATTGAACAGGTGATGCGGAACAAGCCCCGGCAGCAGCCGGAGCCGCAATCGCAAACCATGGAGGAATCAACGTGGATCTTCATGATTTTACTCAAAAGATAGCAGAAGTCACCAAAAGCCTGACGCCCGAAGAGCGCGAAACGCTGCGCAAGATATTTGCCACGTCTTCCGGCTCGGCTGTTACCCTCACGCCCACTGCCCCCGCGCAGCATTCCGCCCCCAAGGCTGGAGTGTCTGACGGCGTCAACGTGCCTGACGGCCCCACAGAGCGCCACCTCAAGCTCAAGACCAACTATCTTTTGCAGATGCCGCGCATCACCATTCACCGTGCGCGCGCCATTACCAAGATTGACAGCGAAAACCCCGGCATGCCGCGCATTCTGCTGCGCGCCAAGGCTTTCCGCTACTGCTGCGAAACCGCGCCCCTGGTCATTCAGGATAATGAACTCATCGTGGGCGCACCCAACGGCGCGCCGCGCGCTGGCGCGTTTTCGCCCGATATTTCCTGGCGCTGGCTGCGCGACGAGCTGGACACCATCGGCTCCCGCCCGCAGGACCCCTTCCATCTTGCTGAAGAAGACAAGAAAGTTCTGCGCGAAGAAATCTTCCCCTACTGGGAAGGCAAGTCCGTGGACGAATACTGCGAAGCCCAGTACCGCGAAGCCGGTCTGTGGGAACTTTCGGGCGAATCCTACGTGTCCGACTGCTCGTACCACGCCCTCAACGGCGGCGGCGACTCCAACCCCGGCTATGACGTCATCCTGATGAAAAAGGGCATGCTGGACATTCAGCATGAAGCGCAGGAACACCTGACGCACCTGGATTACGCCAATCCCGAAGATATCGACAAAATCTACTTCTACAAGTCGGTGATCGAAACCACCGAAGGCGTCATGTGCTATGCAAAGCGCATGTCGGAATACGCCGCCCAGCTTGCGGAAAAAGAACACGATCCCAAGCGCAAGGCCGAACTGCTCAAGATTTCCGAGGTCAACGCCCGCGTTCCCGCACATGCTCCCACCACCTTCTGGGAAGCCATTCAGGCTGTGTGGACCGTGGAATCCCTGCTGGTTGTTGAAGAAAACCAGACCGGCATGTCCATTGGCCGCGTTGACCAGTACATGTACCCCCTCTACAAGGCCGATATCGAAGCTGGCCGCATGACCCCCTGCGAAGCCTTTGACCTCGCTGGCTGCATGCTCATCAAGATGTCTGAAATGATGTGGCTCACCAGCGAAGGCAGCTCCAAGTTCTTTGCCGGATACCAGCCCTTCGTGAACATGTGCGTGGGCGGCGTTACCCGCGAAGGCCGCGACGCCACCAACGAGCTGACCTATCTGCTCATGGACGCGGTGCGCCACGTGCGTATTTACCAGCCCTCGCTGGCAACCCGCGTGCACAATTCCTCGCCGCAGGAATACCTCAAGAAAATCGTGGCCGTCATCCGCTCCGGCATGGGCTTCCCCGCCGTGCACTTTGACGACACCCACATCAAGATGATGCTGGCCAAGGGCGTGAGCATTGAAGACGCCCGCGACTACTGCCTCATGGGCTGCGTGGAACCGCAGAAAGCGGGCCGCCTCTACCAGTGGACCTCCACTGCCTACACCCAGTGGCCCATCTGCATCGAACTGGTGCTCAACCACGGCGTGCCGCTGTGGTACGGCAAGCAGGTCTGCCCCGACTCCGGCGACCTGAGCCAGTTTGACACCTACGAAAAGTTCGAGGCCGCGGTGAAGGAGCAGATCCGCTATATCACCAAGTGGTCCAGCGTTGCCACGGTCATTTCCCAGCGCGTGCACCGCGACTTCGCGCCCAAGCCGCTCATGTCCATCATGTACGAAGGTTGCATGGAACACGGCTGCGACGTGGCCGCTGGCGGCGCCATGTACAACTTCGGCCCCGGCGTGGTCTGGAGCGGTCTTGCCACCTACGTGGACTCCATGGCCGCCATCAAGAAGCTTGTGTACGAAGACAAGAAGTACACGCTCGAATACATGAACGAAGCCCTCAAGGCCGACTTCAAGGGCTACGACGCCGTGCTGGCAGACTGCCTCGCCGCGCCCAAGTACGGCAACGACGACGACTACGCCGACGACATCGCCGCCGACCTCGTGTCGTTCACCGAGCAGGAGCACCGCAAGTACCGCACGCTCTACTCCATTCTGAGCCACGGCACCCTGTCCATCTCCAACAACACTCCCTTTGGCCAGTTGCTTGGCGCATCCGCCAACGGCCGCAGCGCATGGCAGCCCCTTTCCGACGGCATCAGCCCCACCCAGGGCGCGGACGTCAAAGGCCCCACCGCCATCATCAAGAGCGTGTCCAAGATGTCCAACGACAACATGAACATCGGCATGGTGCACAACTTCAAGCTCATGTCCGGTCTGCTGGATACCCCCGAAGGCGAACAGGGCGTCATCACCCTCATCCGCACGGCCAGCATTCTGGGCAATGGCGAAATGCAGTTCAACTACCTGGACAACCAGACCCTGCTTGACGCGCAGAAGAACCCCAAGGACTTCCGCGATCTGGTTGTGCGCGTGGCTGGCTACAGCGCCTTCTTCATCGAGCTGTGCAAGGACGTTCAGGACGAAATCATCAGCAGAACCGTGCTGCGCCACTTCTAGGCCGCCCGATTCTGACGGCAACACAAGCGTAACGGCATACGGCAGGGGAAAAGCACCGTGATCGAAAGAAAAGCCATCGTTTTCAACATACAGAAATACAATATGTATGACGGTCCGGGCATACGCACCATCGTTTTCTTCAAGGGCTGCGCCCTTCGCTGCAAATGGTGCTCAAACCCCGAAAGCCAACGTCGGCGCTGTGATGTGCTGTACAAAAAAGACCTTTGCATCTCCTGCGGCGCGTGCGTGCCCGTCTGCCCCTCAGGCATTCACGCGCTCGCAGGAGAGCAAGGGCAGCATACCGTCAACAGGGAGCTTGACTGCATCGCCTGCGGGCGCTGCGTCAAGGCCTGCCCTCAGGGGGCGCTGGCCATCGCGGGCGAATGCAAGGGAATTTCTGAACTGCTGGAAGTAGTGGAACAGGACTGGCCCTTTTACCAGAGCTCCGGCGGGGGCGTTACCGTTGGCGGCGGCGAGCCCATGCTCCAGCCGGAAGCCGTGGCAAACCTGCTCCTGGCCTGTAAGCACAAGGGCATCAACACCGCCATGGAAACATGCGGCTATGCCCGCCCCGAAGTGGTGCGCCAGCTTGCCGAAGTGGTTGATCTCTTCCTCTTCGACATCAAGCACATGAATCCGGAAAAGCACTATGCCCTCACAGGCGTGCGCAACGAGACCATACTGGCGAACCTGAGCTGGCTGCTTGAAAACGGCAGCAACGTGCGCATCCGCATGCCCCTGCTGAAGGGATACAACGACGATGCGGAAGAACTGCACGCCGTAGGAAAATTTCTGTATAATTACAAAGGTATGAAAAATCTGAAGGGCGTTGATCTGCTCCCCTACCACAAAATGGGCGTCGGCAAGTACGCCCAGCTCGACATGGAATATCCCATCAAGGACAACCCTGTGCTTGATGACCGGGATATGGCGACCATGGAAAGCATTTTGCGTGGCTATGACCTCGATGTGAAGACCATCAGGCATTAACGCAGACAATTACGGACAAACCCGCGCCGCGCCCTTGCGCAGTGAAGGAGAAAAAGCATGCTTGCATTAGGACTTGTGGAAACGAGGGGCTTGATAGGAGCCATTGAGGCTGCCGACGCCATGCTCAAGGCGGCAGACGTGCGCCTGCTCGAAAAGTCCCTTGCTTCCGGCGGGCTTGTGACCATCACCATTGCGGGCGAGGTGGCTGCCGTGCAGTCCTCCGTGGACGCAGCCACGGCCTCCATTGCGCGCATTGAAGGCGCGGAGTGCGTTTCGCGGCATGTCATCCCCCGCCCCGATGCGGAGCTTGAACATATTTTGCTGTTGCAACCGCGCAGCATTGAGATTGAGGCGGCGGCCCCGGCAGAGGCCGCACAGGAAGGCCAGACAAGCATGACTGACCCCGCCGACAAGGCGAAGCCCGCCACGCAGGCCGCGCCCCCGAGCAAGGAAAAGCTCGCGGGCATGAGCATAAACAAACTTCGGCAGTTGGCCAGAGACCTTCAGGTTCCGCTCACGCGCGGGCAGATTGTCTCCTCCGACAAGAAAACGCTGATAGACGCCATTTGCCGGGCGGCTCTGAAGGAAAAGGAGTAAGAAATGGTCGATAAGGATTTGCTCTCCATTCAGGAGGTGCGCGCACTGGTTCGCGCTGCGCGCAAGGCGCAGCCGGAATTCGCACAGATGAGCCAGGAGCGTGTGGACGCCGTGATCAAGGCCGTTTCCGAAGCCACCGCTGCCCAGGCTGAAACGCTGGGCGCAATGGCTGCGGAAGAAACCGGCTTTGGCAAGCCGCAGGACAAAAAGACCAAGAACCTGCTTGCCAGCGAAAAGGTCTATGCCTGCATTCGCGACATGAAGACCGTGGGCATTCTTTCCACCAACAACGAGACCAAGGTTGTGGAAGTGGCCGTGCCCGTGGGTGTGATTGCGGGTATTGTGCCCTCCACCAACCCCACGTCCACCACCATCTACAAGTCGCTCATCTCGCTCAAGTCGGGCAACGCCATTGTGTTTACGCCGCACCCCAGCGCCCGCAAGTGCATTGCCAAGACGGTGGAAATCATTCAGGGCGCGCTGCGCAGCTGCAACGTGTCGCCCGATCTGGTGAGCTGCATCACCATTCCCACCATCGAAGGCACCAACGAATTGATGAAGATCTGCGATCTCATCCTTGCCACGGGCGGCCCCGGCATGGTCAAGGCCGCGTACAGCTCCGGCACGCCCGCACTGGGCGTGGGCGCTGGCAACACGCCCGCCTTCATTGAACGCACCGCCGATATCGAAAGCGCCGTGACCAAGATCATGAGCAGCAAAACTTTCGACAACGGCACCATCTGCGCCTCCGAGCAGTCCATCGTCACCGAATCCTGCATCGCCGCCAAGGTGCGCGCCACGCTGGAAGCCCAGGGAGCCTACTTCCTCCAGGGCGAAAAGCTGGAAAAGGTCAAGAACGTCATGGAACGCGGCAATGGCAGCATGAACCCCGCCATTGTGGGCCGCGACGCCCAGACCATTGCCCGCATCGCCGGCATCGACGTGCCCCAGGGTACGCGCCTGCTCGTTTCGGACGAAAAGGGCGTTGGGCACAAGTATCCTTTCTCCAAGGAAAAGCTCACGGCCCTGCTCGGCTTTTACGTGGTGGAAGACTGGCATGAAGCCTGCGAACTGTGCACTGCCCTGCTGCACAACTGCGGCGCTGGCCACACCCTTGCCATCCACTCCAACAACGAAGAAATCATCCGCGAATTCGGCCTCAAAAAGCCTGTTTCGCGCATCATGGTCAACACGCCCGCCACACAGGGCGCGGTGGGTCTCAGCACCGGGCTGTTCCCCTCGTTCACCCTGGGCTGCGGGGCCGTTGGCGGCAGCGCCACTTCCGACAACGTCACGCCCATGAACCTGATCAACATTCGCCGTGTGGCCTATGACCTCAACTCCCAGTGCTGCTGCTCCAGCAACGGACACGGCGCGGCCAGCCATGCTGCCCCTGCCGCCTCCTGCTGCTCCGGCAGCGGTCATGGCACGTCTGCTCCGGCTGCGGGCGCTGGCAACATCGACATCAACGCCGTCACCGAACTGATTGTGGCCGAGCTGAAGAAGGTTCTTTAGCAGCTGCACCGGGCTGGCCTTTGCCCGCCCAATGTAACCGTAACAGCCCGTTATTGCGGAATGCCCCCAACGGCATGACCCGCTCAGGGGCACAACAACATACGCAAATAACGCAAGGAGAATAGCTATGACCGCTTCCGCCAACGCTCTGGGCATGATCGAAACCCGTGGTCTTGTGGGCGCTATTGAAGCCGCCGATGCCATGGTGAAAGCCGCCAACGTAACCCTTATTGGCCGCAGCCAGGTGGGTTCCGGCCTTGTCACCGTTATGGTGCGCGGCGATGTGGGCGCTGTTAAGGCCGCCACGGACGCCGGCGCCGCCGCTGCCAAAAAGGTGGGCGAACTCGTGAGCGTGCACGTGATCCCCCGCCCCCACAGCGAAGTGGAAATGATTCTGCCCAAGCGCGAAGCCTAGTCTTTGCCGTATCTGGCCCCCCGGCGCACACTGACGGGCAGCGCGCTGCACGCGAGCAGCGCCGGGGGAGCCACAGGCAGAACGCCTCTACGGAAACGGCGCGGCGTTGCCCATGAAAAGACGCCCGCCAAAGGAATTTGAGCCTGCGGCCCGATTCCCGCGTATTTACAAGGCGGTTGCCCTATGCGCAGCCGTTGCATGCTGGAGCCAAGATGAACGAACAAGCGATCAAGGACATTGTGACAGATGTTGTGCGCAAGGTGCTGACAGAGCAGTGCGCCAGCAGCGACAGGGAAGAAACCATGAACGCCGGGCCTATCCCGGTGGAGATTTCCGCCCGTCACGTCCATCTGAGCGTCGAAGATGCGCTGTCGCTGTACGGTGAGGCCCTGCGACCCGAAAGGCCGCTCTCGCAGCCGGGGCAATTTTTGTGCGTTGAACGTGTGCGGCTGATCGGCCCCAAGGGCGTCATGGACAAGGTGGCCGTGCTCGGCCCCGCCCGAAGCGTTTCGCAGATCGAGCTTTCCAAGACCGATGCCCGCATTCTGGGCATCAATCCTCCGGTGCGCCAGAGCGGCGACACCAAGGACACCCCTGGCATTGTGCTTGCATCCACCACGGGCATTGTGGGCCTGGAATCGGGCGTGATTGTTGCCGCCCGCCACATCCACATGCACACCGATGACGCCGAGCGTTTCGGCCTCAAGGACAAGGACAAGGTCGCCGTGCGTCTTGATACGGAACGGCCCATGATTCTTGAAGACGTGCTGGTGCGCGTAAGCGACTCCTTCAAACTTGCCATGCACATTGATGCGGACGAAGGCAACAGCGCAGGCTGGAAGCCCGGCGTCACCGGCGTCATCGTGCGGCGCTCAAGGGGCTGATATGGACTTTGCCGCAGCGGATAAACTCATCGCCACGCTTGACCAGTGCCGGGAAAATCCCCGCAAGGTCAGCCCCACGGAACCCCTCTATGTGGGTGTAGACCTTGGCACCGCGTACATTGTGGTGGTTGTGGTCAACGCCAAACGCGAGCCTGTGGCCTGTGCGATGCGCTTTGCCCAGGTGGTGCGTGACGGTCTGGTGGTGGACTACGCGGGCGGCACGCGCATTGTGCGCGAGCTGACCGAAGAGCTGGAAGAACGCCTTGGCCGCAAGCTTGAAAATGCCGCCATTGCCGTTCCGCCCGGCACCAGCGAGCGCGACTGCGCAACCCACCGCCATGTGGCGGAGGCCGCTGGCTACCGCGTTACCGCCCTGCTTGACGAACCCACTGCGGCCAACAGCGTTTTGCAGGTGCGCGACGGCGCCATCGTGGATATTGGCGGCGGCACCACTGGCATCGCCCTGTTGCAGGACTGCAAGGTTGTGTACGTGGCGGACGAACCCACGGGTGGAACGCACGTTTCGCTCGTGCTGTCGGGCAATTACGACATTCCTTTTGACGAAGCTGAAGACCTGAAAAAGGACGCGAGCCGCCACAAGGAACTTTTGCCCGTGGTGCGGCCCGTGATTGAAAAGATGGCGGCCATCATCAGGAAGCACATTCAGGGGCGCAAGGTTTCGGCCCTGTACCTCGTGGGTGGCACCTGCTGCCTCGCGGATATGGAATCCATCATCCAGAAGGACACAGGCGTGCCCACATTCAAGCCCGCCAATCCTTTTCTGGTGACGCCGCTGGGCATAGCCCTGAACTGCACTGACTAGAGCATTTTGCTTTTACGAATATAATTCAAAGCCTTAAATGATTATAGGAGCGCGGCTTATGCCCGTGGAACTGAACACACTTATTACCGCTGTGGTGCGGGCCGTGCTGGATCAGCTTGATGCCAGGCCCGCCTCCGTGGCTCAGGTGCTGGCCCCCAGGGACGAAGCCCTCGCCCGTCAGGTGGAAAAGCGCCTCGGCAGCGCCATGCAGGTGTGCTTTCAGGGGCAGAGCGCCGGGCAGGAACCGGCCCTCTACATCCTGCCGGAGCTAACCTGCTCGGATATGGCGGATCTGGCGCTGGGACGCGGCTCAAGCCTTGCCCAACGCGAGGTGCTTGACCTGCTTTTGCAGGGCAAGCAGGTGCGTACCCTTGGCTTTGCCTACCGCGCGCACGCCGCCACGGCCCCGGACGCGCTTTTGCGCCTGTATGAAGAATATGAAGCCCGGCTTGCGGCCTTTGGCCTGACGGAACTCACCGAGGCCGCGCCGGAAGCGTCGCGCACGCGCGATTGTCTTATAACCGCAAACCATGTGGCCGAGGCCGCCGCAACGGGCGCGCGCACCCTGCGTGCTCCCCAAGGGGCCGTTGTAACACCGTTGGCGCAGGATGCGGCGGCGGAACGCAACATGACCATTTTGAAAGATCTGTAGGTGTCGCATGCTGATAGGCATTGTCGTCGGTAACGTATGGGCCACGCGAAAGGAAGATTCCCTCAACGGGCTCAAGCTCATGGTGGTACAGCGCCTTGACCTCGCCCACAACAGGCTGGCCGAAAGTTTTGTGGCGGTGGACTGCGTGGGAGCCGGTATTGGCGAGCGCGTGCTTATCACCACCGGCAGCCCGGCCCGCAAGGCTCTGTACAATCAGGAATCCCCTGTTGATGCAGCCATTGTAGGCATTCTGGATCAGGAAGAAATGATGGGCAAAAGCCCGGAGAGCGAATAGCTCATGGATACGCTGGGCATTGTGGACAGCCGCAGCATAGCCGCTGGGGCAGAGCTGGCCGATATCATGCTCAAGGCCGCTCCGGTCACGCTGGTGCGCGCTTCCGTTGTGTGCGCAGGGCGCTTTCTCATCCTTGTGGGGGGAGACAGAGAGGCGGTTGACGCCTCGGTGCATGCCGCCAGAGCAACGGAAGCGCGCCTTGCGGGCAGCTATGTTGTTTCCAATGTGTCCGGCCAGGTACTCAATGTTCTGCGGCGCATGCCCGCTGAAATCGGCGGAGCGGCCCTTGGCGTTGTTGAATGCCGCAACGCGGCGGACAGCGTCATCGCGGCAGACAAGGCCGTCAAGCAGGCGGCGGTTTCGCTGATGCGTATGGTTCTTGGCCAGGGCATTGGCGGCAAATCATACTTTGTGCTGACAGGCGATGTGGCCGCCGTGCGTGAAGCCGCAGCCGCAGCCGCCGACGTGCTGGGCAACAACCTGATGCGTATGGTGGTCATTCCCCAGCCCGACCCGGAAGTGGTCAGCGCGCTGGCGGGCACGGCGCGGCGTAGCGCCAATGACGCCCAACAATAACCCGCGCCTGCGGAACGAACGAGGCACATATGGGAAAAACGCTGATAACCATTGATAATCTTGATCAGTTCATCCACGGCAACAAGCTTGTGATGGACTCCGCTAAGATTCTGACCCCCGGCGCGCGCGATGAACTTTGCAAACGCGGCGTCCTGATAAGCTACGGCGAAGCCGCCGCGCACTGCGCACACGGTGGATGCCCGCAGCACGGGCATGACGGGCACGACGACCACTGCGATGACCTGCTCATCGGCGTGGCCGCCATCATCAAACAGCACTATGGCATCACCGACCCCGACGAACTGCGGAAGGTGACGCTGGAAACCGTGGCAGTGATCGGCAAGAGCCTCCACGCTTAATCCTCTGCCGCGCATACGCAAACATAAAAGGAGATTACAATGGCTATAATGACTGACGCTCTCGGCATGGTTGAAACCCGTGGTCTTGTTGGCGCTGTGGAAGCTGCCGATGCCATGGTCAAGGCTGCCAACGTGACCCTTATCGGTCGCGAGCAGGTGGGTTCCGGTCTGGTGACCGTGATGGTGCGCGGCGATGTGGGCGCTGTTAAGGCCGCCACCGATGCGGGCGCTGCCGCTGCCTCGCGCGTGGGCGAGCTTGTGAGCGTGCACGTGATCCCCCGCCCCCATGAAGAAGTGGAAATGATTCTGCCCAAGTGCAAATAACGCCTGAAGCCGGGCAGTGTGATTGCGGCGGGCGCGGTTAGGGCAGTTTACGAAGGAAATGAAGTAACTGCTCTGCAAGGATTTTTCTGAAAATCCTTGCCACGAAATGCGAGCAGGCAGGCTTGGCCTGTCATAAGCGAACATTTCAGGAGTGAAATGCTCTGGCGGCCCGCTTTGCGATAATTCCAGTGAGAGGACATCATGGGAAAACCAATTGTTGACGCCATTCGCGCGGCTGGCGTGGTAGGTGCGGGCGGCGCAGGCCTGCCCACGCACGTCAAGGCCGATGCCGCCGCGCAGACGGTGCTGGTCAACGGGGCTTCGTGCGAACCGCTGCTGATGAGCGATCCGTATCTGATGGAAACACAGGTGGACACTCTGGTGCGCGGCCTCGAGGCCATGATGGATTGCACAGGGGCCGGGCGCGGCATCATCTGCCTCAAGGGCAAACACGCCCATGCCATGCAGAGTGTGCGCGAAGGCGTTGCCCGCCTTGGCAAGGGCCGTATTGAGGCCTTTGAACTGGGCGACTTCTACCCCGCCGGCGACGAGCAGGTGATGGTGTATGAAGTGCTGGGCGGCATTGTGCCCGAGCGCGGCATTCCTTTGCAGATCGGCGCGGTGGTAAGCAATGTGGAATCGCTCTGCAATGTGGCCCACGCGCTGGACGGCAAACCCGTGACCCACCGCTACCTCACCGTGGGGTGCGAGGTGCGCAAGCCCATGGTGGTGCGCGTGCCAGTGGGTACGCGAGTTGCCGAGGTACTGCAATTTGCGGGTGGGCCGACCATTGACGAATACCGCGTGGTGGACGGCGGTCCCATGATGGGCCGTGTGCTGCCCGATACGGATCAGCCCGTCACCAAGACCACAAGCGGCCTGCTTGTGCTGCCGCCTGACCACAACGTGGTGTGCCGCAAGGTCATGGACCCGCATACGGTCAAACGCCTTACCAACACCATATGCTGTCAGTGCTCGCAGTGTACCGATCTTTGCCCCCGGCAACTGCTTGGTCACAGCCTGCACCCGCACCGGCTTATGCGCGTGCTTGACGGGCAGGCCGTGGATTCGCCCATTGCGCGCGAGGCCCTGCTCTGCTCCGAATGCGGCATCTGCGAAAAGTTTGCCTGCCCCATGGGCCTTTCGCCCAGGGAAGTGAACGCGCAGCTCAAAAAGGAACTCATGGCCGCCGGGGTCAAGTGGGAAAACAGGGGCGAACCCCTTGCGGCCTCGCGTTTCCGCGACGAACGCAGGATTCCCACCAGCCGCCTTGTAAGCAGGCTTGGGCTTGCGGGTTATGAAGCGCACCCGCACTTTGCCGGCGACTACACGCCTTCGGAAGTGCGCATTCCCCTGCGCCAGCACATAGGCGCGCCCGCCCTTGCCGTGGTGCACGCGGGCGATCACGTCAAAACAGGCGACCTCATCGGTGAAATTCCCGAAGGGGCCATGGGCGCGCGCGTACACGCCAGCATTGACGGCGTGGTCACTGCCGTTGAAAACGGCATCATAACCATCAAGGCGTGAAGCAACAGGTGAGCGGCATGAAATTACGCACTATAGGCTGTGTGGAACTGAACAGCATCGGCGTGGGCATTCAGACGGCGGACGAAATGGTCAAAGCCGCCAATGTGGAGCTGGTTATCTCCCGCCCCACCTGCCCTGGCCGTTATCTTGTGGTCATCACCGGCGATACCGGAGCCGTGACCAGCTCCGTACAGACCGGGTTGCACCTGGGCGCGGATCTGGTGGTGGATTCCTTTATCATCCCCAACGTGCACGAAAGCGTCATCCCTGCCATGAACGGCACCGCCATCAGGGAGAAGATCAACGCACTCGGCATTATTGAAACATATACCGCGGCCTCCTGCGTGCTGGCGGCGGACGCCGCAGCCAAGGCTGGCGATGTGAACCTTGTGGAACTGCGCCTTTCTGCGGGCCTGGGCGGCAAAGCCTTTGTGCTCATGACGGGCGAGGTCAGCGCCGTGCAATCGTCTGTGGACGCTGGCGCGGCCAACGTGACGGACGGCGGCCCGGTGGTCAGCAAGATTGTGATCCCCTCGCCCAGCGACGATCTCAAAAAGCAGTTGCTCTAGAAGCAGATGAACTTTGAAATGTGAAGCATTTCAAAGTTGTCATTCTGCCGAAAAATGCGATTTTCGGCAGAATCCACGCCACGGTATGGCGCGCTGTACTCGCGTGCAGCGTTAGAGCATTTACCCTTTTTTAAAGTTGAAATGCTCTAAAAGTTGCCCTCGGGCGACCTTTTGCGCGGGGAGCCAGGCTCCCCGCGCGAACATCACATCCCCTCAAGCAAACAGGCAGCCGCATCATGGAAGAAGCGAAACAGCGCGTCATACAGGAGTATGTGCCCGGCAGGCAGATCACTCTGGCGCACCTTATCGCCAGCCCCCAGCGCGACATTCCCCTCAAGCTCGGCCTTGACGAAAGCGCAACGGACGCCATCGGCATCCTCACCATCACGCCCAGCGAAGGCGTGATCATTGCCGCAGATATCGCCACCAAGGCCGCCGATGTGCAAATCGGCTTTCTGGACAGGTTTGGCGGCTCCCTGCTGCTCACCGGCGATGTGGCCAGTGTGGAAGCCGGGCTGCGTGAAGTGCTGCGCTATTTTGGCGATGTGCTCCACTACGCCCTGACCGATTGCACCCGGTCATAGGCCAGCCGTGCGCCGCATTATGCTTATGGGCGAACGGGGGGTGGGCAGACGCACCGTTGCCCGCCTGCTGGGCTGCACCGTGCCGGATCTGCGGCGTACCATGGCCGTGGAATATGCCGGAGAATTTGTTTTTCCCCCGCCGGAATTTCTGGAAAACCGCCGCTTTTACTGCGCCCTCATCACCCTGGCCACCGAATGCGCGGCCATCCTTTTTGTGCAGGACGCCACCCGCCCAACCTCCGCCTTCCCGCCGGGTTTTGCCCGCATATTCAACCGCACCGTTGTTGGCGTCATCAGCAAGACAGATATGGACGCAGCCAACACGGAACGCGCAAGGCGCTTTCTGCTGAGCGCGGGGACAGCGCAAATTGTTGCGCTGAGCTCCGTCACCCTCGCTGGCGTGGACGAACTGCGCGACGCCCTGCCGCTCAAAGCCTGACATATTTCAGATACCGCGCCGCGACATATGCGGCCAAGTCATTCCTCCTGCATCAGCCATCCTTCGAATCTGTATCAATCAAGTCAATATTCATGCGGAGATTAATTTCTCAAGTATGAACTTGCACCGCCTATGCACCGCAGGCGCGTCCATGATTTGCATTTTACATCTTTCACATGAAAAACAAAAAAATCGATGCGTATTTTCTTGCCTTTAAATATTTAACAGCAATGTTAAATTAATAGTGCGTAAAAAACTTTATCTATTGCATAATAAATTGCCATCAATTGCAACTATATGACAGAGATGTCTATAACATGATCTTTCTTATTTTCGTGAGCCTATTCACTTTAAAACTTTTTTGTGCTAACCATTGCGAACTATGCTTATTATTTTGTAATTCTTCACAAACAGATCAATGCTTATTAAAAAAATATGATTAATGGACTCACAAAAATTCGCCACTAAAGAGTATGATTATCGTTTATTAATACATTCATTGCTTGCTCAATTAGCGCATTTGCCAAGCTTATGAATATAATAACGTCAAGAATCTATATTATAGAGTTTGTATTGCGTTCAGGTAACGGCGCGCCTTTTACCTGATCATCACCCGCGAAAATGAGAAAAACCGCACAAATTTCAAACGGGGCATAATCATTTAATAAAATGCGCCGAAAGGCTCTGCGTTACTGCGGTATTGCCCCTGCCAAGGATATAGGGTTTCCGCACTGATTCACGATTCATGGGTTTATGTTTTTTGAAGTGACAAAGTCTCCGTTCCTCACAGGCGCTACAGGCTGGCTACAAAAACAACCATCAAAGAGAACGTGATGATGCTGTATTTATCTAAAAAGTTCATTCTTTCAGCTCTACTCTTCGCATTTGTTCAGCTATTTTTTGTTCAAGCAGGCAATGCAGACAACTCAAAAACTTACATAGGCTCCAAAAACTGCGCTCCATGCCATGAAGAACAGTATAATTCTTTTATCAAACATTCCAAGAAAGCCCACTCGTGGGATTCTGTAGCCATCATGAAGCCCAAACTCAAGGAGCATGAGCTTCAGAAATGCTACGAATGCCACACTACAGGCTACAACAAGGGTGGATTCAAAAGCATAGAAACAACGCCCGAGCTGGCCGATGTTGGTTGCGAGACCTGCCACGGCCCAGGCAGCGAGCATGCGGAAAATCAGGATCCTCAATCCATCAGCAGAAAGCCTGCCGTGGAAACCTGCACGGCATGCCATAATTCCGAGCGGATTCAGGATTTCAAATTCAAGCCACTGATCTTTTCTGGCGCGCACTAGTTCGGGGGTAGCAATGCTTTTATCCAGATCGCTTAATTTCAAAATTACGGTATCTATTGTCACCATTACGTTTCTCGTCATAAGCTGCATAATGTCCCTGGAATATGCCGGGGTTAAAAAGCTTATGACTGATGAAATCCGCTCCAGCGCGCGCATGGAGACAGGGCTGATCTACATGGGCATTGAAAAGCCCATGATCGTGGGCGACAACAAGGGAACTGCCGACGAATTCGGCAAGATCAAAAGTAAATTTGGGCATATTACCGCCTACATGACCTCATACACGGGCAATATCACCTACAGCACGGACGACACCACACTGCGCAAGGTTTTTGCCACCGTAGAAGCGGACAAGGAGCTGGCAGGCCTGCATGTGCGCGGCCTCAAACAGCCCATTGAGGAAGCCGTTTTTATTGACCAGAACGGCAAAAAAATTCTGGGCAGCGTTTTTTCCATTGCCAACCAGCGCAGGTGCCATCACTGCCACGGCGAATCAGAACCAATCCTTGGGCAGCTGGTGATGAAACTTGACGTCACCAATGCCTGGACCGCCATGGAAAACCAGTTGCTGCGCACGTCCATCATGGGGGCTGTGGGTCTGCTGGCCCTGATCGCCTTTACGGTGCTGGCGATCCGCCATTTTCTCATTCGCCGGATTTCGCGGCTTGTCGCCAATGCCGGGCAGGTGGCCGCAGGCAACCTTGCCGTGGAATTTGACCAGCAGGGCAAGGACGAGCTTGCCACGCTCTCCACCGACATTGGCAAGATGGTGGCGCAGCTCAAGGACAAGCTTGGCTTTTCAGAAGGCGTGCTCAACGGCATTGCCGCCCCCTGTCTGATCATTGGCGCGGACAAAAAAATTCTCTGGCTTAACCAGCATCTGTGCGATCTGCTGGAAAAAACCGCAAAGCCGCAAAGCTTTCTCGGCCTTACATCAGGCAAATTTCTGTGGAATGACGAAAACCGCGAAACCACCGCAGTGCGCGCCGTGCTGCACCGCAAAAAGTTTGTGGCCGAACGGGAGCTCCCTACGGAAAAAGGCAATCTGCGCTACGTTACGGTTACTGCGACGCCCTTTTTTGACATGGATAATACCCTCATGGGTTCGGTAACATTCTGGAACGACATTACCGAGATCAGAAAAAATCAGCGCCAGATTGAAAAGAACGGCGCCATGGTCGCCAGGGTTGCGGAAAACGCTGGCGAAATTGCCACCCACCTTGCCCACATATCCGACCAGTTGCTGGAACGCATCGGCCATACCAGCGAAGGCACGGCCAACCAGCAAAACAGAATACGCGAAACCGCCACCGCCATTGAGGCCATGAATGCCTCCATAGTTGACGTGGCGCGTAACGCGGGTGATGCCTCCGGTAATGCCGATCAGGCCCGGCAGCGCGCCCAGAGCGGCCAAAAGGTCACCGACCAGTCCATTGAGGCCATAGCCGATGTGCGCAAGCACACCACGACCATGAGCACCGGCCTGCATGATCTTGGCAGCAAGGCGCAGGACGTGGGCAAAATACTTGGCATCATCAGCGATATTGCCGACCAGACAAACCTGTTGGCCCTTAACGCCGCCATTGAAGCCGCCCGCGCTGGCGAGGCCGGGCGAGGATTTGCCGTCGTTGCCGATGAGGTGCGCAAACTGGCGGAAAAAACCATGCAGGCCACCATGGAAGTTTCTTCCGCAGTCAAGGGCATTCAGGACAGCGCCCACAGCAATATAGCGCTGATGGGCGAAACTGACGCCAGCGTGCAGCAGGGTGTGGAGCTTGTGACCCAGGCCGGGGAAGCCTTGCAGGAAATCGTCACCCAGGTCATGCAGACCGCCGACATGATCGGCATAATCGCCACCACGGCTGAAAAGCAGTCTGCCGCTTCTGAAGAAATCAACGGCAACATTGGCACCGTTGATTCCATTGCGCTGGATATTTCCAACGCCATGACAGAACTTGGCGTTACTGCCCGGGAGGTTGCCCAGATGGCCGCCGACCTGCGCGAGACCATTGCCTCCATGAGCAACGGGAATGGCAACGGGCACAGCAGTTCCTAACAGAGCATAACCGCTGCCAATGGCGCATCGGCGCTCCACAGGCTCAGATACATCAATTCATTAAAAGCTGCGGCGAACGTTTGTTTGCCGCAGCTTTTTTTCGTCCTCTTGACATAGATCAATTAATGTTGAAATGTCATTTTATGGAAAGCAAAACTGCCGCCAGCATATTTGAAGCCCTGTCGTCCGAGGTACGCCTCGATCTGTTCAGGCTGCTGGTCAAAAACGCTCCGCAGGGGCTGGTGGCTGGCGAAATCGCCCGCCAGCTGGATATTCCCTCAACCAACCTCTCCTTTCATCTCAAGGCCGTGGTGCACAGCGGCCTGGTCACGGTTGAAAAGGAGGGGCGATTTATGCGCTACAAGGCCAGCATCCCCTTGATGCTTGCGGTGATTGCCTATCTGACGTCAGAATGCTGCTCCGCCAACCCCGGCGAATGCCAGAGGTTCAGGGCTGCCAGCGGCGTGTTACCCGGCATACTCCCGAAATTATAAGCAATGGGCGCTGCCCTTTTTTTAGCTTCAACATATCAACTATTCAACAAATATCAAAATATAGGCAATTGCCATGAACACGCCGCTTCAACAACAGTGTTGCTGTAAAAACACTTCCTTGCAGACCCCCCAAAAACCAGAAGCAAGCGGCTGGAACCTCCGCTACGTTGCGGTGATTACCACCCTTGGCGCGCTGTGGTGGTTGGCCTATTCCGTCATCCAGCCTGCGGCGCACTGGCTCTCTGTGGGCCTCATGGGTTTTGCCCCTGGCTCCCCCATTGCGGAATCCGTGGAATTTTTTTTCTACGACACGGCAAAAATTCTGCTTCTACTGGTGGCGCTCATTTATGCCATTGCATGGGCGCGGGCCGGGCTCAACGTGGAGCGGGTGCGCGAGTATCTGAGCGGCAAGGCAAAGGGCGTAGGCTATTTTCTCGGCTCCGCCTTTGGCGCGGTTACGCCCTTTTGCTCCTGCTCAAGCATACCGCTGTTTCTCGGTTTCACCACAGCCAGCATCCCCATGGGCATCACCATGTCCTTTCTCATCACTTCGCCGCTTATCAACGAACTGGCCGTTGTTTTGCTGTGGGGCCTGCTGGGCTGGAAGATCACCGTGGCCTATGTGGTTGTGGGCATGACAGCTGGCATCATTGGCGGCTGCCTCATGGACGCCATCAAGGCCGACCGCTGGCTGCATCCCTTTATCCTCGAGGCCATGGCCAACATGCCCGCGCAGGCGGAAGGGGCCAGCGGCACGGGTGCAGAACCTGCCTGCGCTCCACGGATCACCCTGCGCCATCGGCACGATTTTGCATGGTCGGAGACCTCCACCATTTTTCGCCGAGTCTGGAAGTGGGTGATTATCGGCGTTGGGCTTGGCGCAGCCCTGCACGGCTTTGTGCCGGAGAACTGGTTTGCCGAGCATCTTGGCGCGGGGGAATGGTGGTCGGTGCCGCTTTCTGTCCTGCTGGGCATCCCCCTGTATTCCAGCGTAACGGGTATCATCCCGGTTATGGAAAGCCTGTTGACCAAGGGCTTGCCCATCGGCACGACTTTGGCCTTCTGCATGAGCACGGTTGTGGTCAGCCTGCCGGAAATGCTCATGCTGCGGCAGGTCATGACAGGCAAGCTGTTGGCCGTTTTTGTGGGTTATCTGTTGATAATGTTCACTCTGGTGGGTTGGCTGTTCAATCTGACAGGAGCATTCCTGGCGTAACTTTCAGGAGCAAAGTAATGGAAATCAAGGTATTCGGCCCCGGCTGCGCACGCTGCGTGGAAGCAGAAAACGTGGTGCGGCAGGCTGCGGAACAGGCTGGCGGTGAAATTTCGGTGATCAAGGTCTCTGATTTCAGAGAAATCATGGCGGCGCGCATCATCTCCACCCCGGCCGTGATGGTCAACGGTCAGATCAAATGCACGGGCAGGGTGCCCACTGGAAGTGAAGTCGCCAACTGGATTGCGGAGGCCAGCGCTTAAGCCCTGCCCCTTCCCCGGCCACTGCCAACGCATATTCAGATGTTTTCGGCCCGCCGCGCAGAAGCAACCCGCTTGCTCTGCGTGGCGGGTCACGCTATTGTCGACCATTGTTCAGGGTGCTATTTCGCATACTTCCACCAAGGCCGACCCCAATGTACTATCCCCACATTGCCCTGCTGAAAACCAAATGCCTTTTTCTGGTTGTGGTCATGCACTGCGTCATGTTTTACGCCACGCCTTTTCCGTTCTGGAAGCTCTATGCGGACACCCCGCAGCCCTGGGCAGATTTGTTCACGGCCATCTCAGGCTCTACCATCATCCAGAGTTTCATGTTTGCCTCGGGCTTTCTGTTTGCCGCCTCGTGGGATGCTGGCAAACGCACCCCCCTGCAACACGCGCTGCACAGGGGGCGCAGGCTCCTGCTGCCCTGGTTTGGCGTGGGCATGCTCTGGATAGCCCCGCTCTACACGCTCTTTTCCATCCCCGCTTTTGGGCATCCGGCGGACGCAACCCTGCTTGAAACGTGGAAATCCGTCTCGCTCGGCCTGTTTACAGACCATTTGTGGTTCTTGCTGGTGCTGTTCTGGATCACCCTTTTCTGGATTATCGCCCTGTGGGTGCTGCAAAAGCTGGGGCGCGACACGGCCCTTACCGGCGGCATGGTGGCCCTTGTGGCCGCACTGTGCCTGCAGAATTATGGCGGCTGGCTCAAGTGGTATTGCCTGTGGGAAGCGCCTTCGTTCATTCTTTGCTACTACATGGGCATTGTGGCTTTCAGAAATCACGAGGCCCTCAATGCCTTGTGCCGCGCCCGCCCGCTGGCTCTGGGGCTTGGGCTCACGGCTCTGATCGTTTTGCTGTGGCCCTATGCGGGCGCGCCTGTGAGCGGATGGATCGTGTCCCTGCTCTGCGCCCTGCTGGTGTATCATATGTTTTTGCTCACAGCCGGGCTGTACCCGCTGTTGCAGTCGTTTGCGCCTTTTGCATGGTTTGAGCGCAACGGCTTTCGCTTTTATCTTTTTCACCTGCCCACTCCCCTGCTGGTCTTCATGTGGCTTTACAAGCCGTTGCAGCTGCCGCCCGTTGCCTTTGTGCTGCTGAACATTGCCATTACCCTGACCGTAACAACGGCCATTGTTATTGCCAGCCGCAAGCTGGAAGAAAAACTGGGTATAAGACTATAACAGCATTCAGGATCAGGCGTTTCCCCCCTATGCGTTGAATCTTAATCCCTAATGCGCATGTATTGCGGCACTGCGCCATGATTTTTTTGGAGGGAATACCATGATGGGGTTCTTGAAGCTGGTGCTGGCCTTTGCGCCCTGGCTGTCGTTTCTGATTATCGCGCACGGCAGCATGTTTCGGCTGGAGCTTGGCCTTGGCATCGCTCTGGCCCTTAGCATTCTCATGGGAGTGCTCAAGCTGCATCGTGGGGTGATACTGTGGGTGGGGCTGGCCTTTTTCAGCACGGCATCCATACTTGTGATCGGCTTCCAGAACATGTGGACAGTGCGGTACATGGGCGTGCTGGCCAATGGCGCGCTGGCGCTTGGCACATGGGCAGGGGTGGTCATGCGCAAGCCGTTTACCCTCGATTACGCGAGGGATCACACCGATGCGGCGCTCTGGGATTCCCCTATTTTTCTGCGCACTAACATGATTATTACTTCTGTCTGGGGTGGAGCCTTCACCTGCAATGCCCTGCTGGCGTGGCTCAAAATGAAGCAGCTCTTTTTTTCAGAACTTGCCTATGAGCTGATTTCCTACACCTTGCTTATGGGCGTAGCCGTGTTCACCCAATGGTACCCGGCCTATCTGCGGCAGTTGCGGACAAAACAGACAGAAGCGGCATAAATTTTTCCGAACATTGATCCGGCGTTCCCATGTGCGCGTGACATCTGCAGATACCACGCTTGCGCCCAATGCTCTTGCAGATTGCATATTGACAAGAGGGCAGAAGGGGAGCATGCGCTTTAACACATCATGTATGGGCCTGCTCGCAGGCCCGAATTTTTTGTAACCGTCAAGGATACCTAGCCATGAGAAAGAGCGCCATGATCTTTGCCCTGCTGCTGGTAAGCACCTTCATGCTTACGGCATGCGGCTCCAAGTACATCGCCGTTACCAAGGATTACACCATCTACATCGGCACCAAGAAGCCCGTTATCAATCCCGAAAACGATTCCGTGAGCTTTGAGGACGACACAGGCAAAACCCACACCATCCCCCGCGAAGACTTGAAGCAGGTTCGTCCCCTGCCCTAGCGTTTTTTGCCTACCGCCCAGCGCGGCAAGGGTGCAAAAGAGCAGCCGCCTTACAGCTCCATCAGGAACCGTAAGGCGGCTGCCTTACTTTATGCCGTAAAACGGAATTTAGAACACGGGCACGATGCCGCGTTCAACCAGATTCTTCTGGATGTATTCCTTAACTTCGGGCGACTGCACGGCCTTCATGAGGGCCTTGGCCTTGGGGCTGTCCTTGTCTTCATTGCGCACAACAATGATGTTGGCGTAGGGGGATTCGCTGCCTTCCATCACAAGGGCGTCACGCGAGGGCACCAGACCGGCTTCGCCAGCAAAGTTGGTGTTGATGACCGAGGCGGTCACATCGTCCAGGGTGCGGGGCAGCTGGGCCGCGTCAAGCTCGTGGAACTTGAGGCCAAGGGGGTTCTTGGTGATGTCGGCCACGGTAACGAGCGCGCCGGGCTTGATGGTGATCACGCCGTTGGCTTCCAGCAGGCGCAAAGCGCGGGCTTCATTGGTGGGATCGTTGGGCACGGAGACGCTGTTGCCCTTCTTGAGGTCGGCAAGCTTTTTGATCTTCTTGGAGTACACGCCCAGGGGTTCGATATGCACCTTGCCGATGGAAACAAGGTCAAGCTTCTTTTCCTTGTTCATGTTGTCAAGGTAGGGTTCGTGCTGGAAGAAGTTGGCAAAGAGCTGCTTGCTGGCCAGCGCCATGTTGGGCTGCACGTAGTCGGTAAATTCCTTGATGACGAGGTTGTAGCCTTCCTTGGCAAGCAGGGGCTTGGCCGCCAGCATAATGTCCTTATGCGGGAAGGGGGTCACGCCGACAACAATGTCTTCAGCGGCGAACGAAGGGGCGGCCAGCGCCAGAACCATGGCCAGAGACAAAAGCAGACGTTTCATAAGCGCTCCTGCAAGGGTAAAGGGTAAAAAAGCTCACACGCCGCCGCAGGCCTACCGCAAAATCTTGTACAGGAAGTTGCAGACGCCCTGAATAAGCAGCACGAGAAGGCAGAGAATAATGACCGAATACACCATGATGTCGACCTGAAAGCGGTTGTAGCCGTATTTGACGGCCAGATCGCCCAGCCCGCCGCCGCCCACGGTTCCGGCCATGGCCGAATACCCCAGCAGCGTAATGGCGATAACAGCCACATTCAGCACAATGGAAGGCAAGGCTTCAGGAATCAGCACGCGAAAAATGATCTGCGTGTTGCTGGCCCCAAAAGACCGCGCAGCCTCAATAACGCCCCTGTCCACCTCAAGAAAGCAGGTTTCGATAAGCCGCGCCACAAAAGGAGCGGCCGCGATGGTCAGCGGCACTATGGCCGCCGCGCTGCCAATGGAGGTGCCCACCACAAAACGGGTAAAGGGAATGAGCGCGATAAGCAGAATAATAAAGGGGAATGAACGCAGCAGATTGACCACAAAATCCACGGCCTGATATACCGAACGGTTGGGCTTGAGGCCGATGGGATTGGTGACGATCATAAGGATAGCCAGCAAAAAGCCCGAAATGAGCGAGAACAGCGTGGAGAGCAGCACCATGTCCAGCGTTTCCCACGTTGCCGTAATAATTTCCGGCAGCTTGTCCAGAAACCGCTCCCACAGCGGGTAGTAGGCCGCAAGGCCGCTCATGTTCTCAATCATGCTTGTTCACCCGCGTTTTCAGAATAGGCCAGAATCTCCCAGAACAGGTTCTGCGTTTTCAGATAAAGCAGCACTGCGTCCAGGTCTTTGTCCTGCACGTTGATGATAAGAAAGCCAAACACATCGTCAAGGTAGCGTTCAAGCTTGCCGCCAACGATGGAAAAATCGATTTCCAGGGTGCGCGCCATCTGCGTGATGACGCTCTGCTGCGAAATTTCGCGCGGAAACATGAGGCGGATGTTGGTGCCGCCGGGGATAAGCGTATACTCGTCCTCCACCATGGCCTGCATTTCCTTGGTGGGCGACAGAAAGAGATTTTCCGTCTTGCCCATGGCCACGGTTTTGCCGCCATCCAGCATAAGCAGGCTGTGGCAGAGGCGTTTGACCACTTCCATCTGGTGCGTGACCATGATGATGGTGAGATTGAGCCGCTTGTTGATGTCTTCCAGCAGGTCGAGAATGGACGAAGTGGTCTTGGGATCAAGGGCGGAGGTGGCCTCGTCGCACAGCAACACGCGGGGATTGAGCGCCAGCGCACGGGCAATGCCCACGCGCTGCTTTTGCCCGCCGCTCAGGCTCTGCACACGCTGCTTGGCCCTGTCGGCAAGGCCCACAAGCTCAAGCAGCTCCATGACGCGTTCTTCGCGCTTGGCAACGCCCCACAGCGAAAGCGGAAAGGCCACATTGTCGAACACGTTTTTGCGGGACATGAGATTGAAATTCTGAAAAATCATGCCCATTTTGCTTTGCAGCATACGCAGGGCCGTGCCTTCAAGGGAGGCAACTTCAACGCCCATAACTTTGACACTGCCCATCTGGTAGAGTTCCAGGCCGTTAAGGCAGCGCAACAAGGTGGACTTGCCCGCGCCGGAATGCCCCACTATGCCGAAAATCTCCCCCTCGTGCACGTGCATATTGATCTCTTGCAGCACAAGGTGACTTCCGTAGAGCTTGCCAAGATTGGTTACCTGAATCATGCGATGGTTCCTGAGCCTGTTTTCGGTGTCGCCAGACAATGCGATATTTGTCCGCGAAAGTAAAGAATTCACGCAGGCACAGCATGAATAACCCGGCATTCTACCCCAAGGCGGCGTTCAAAATCAAGCTGCCAGCGGAGGCCCCGCCTGCGGCGGCGCGCAGGGGCAAACAAGGCCCGCGATGTGTTTCTTCATGCGGATATTATCCGCTACCTCACGCGCATTTCTGTTGCCGCCTCCACTTGCCGCCCCTGCACCGATGGATGCCAGCCTGCATGTGATGCCGGTCATGGACAGCCATACGCAATGGTGACACAACCAGTGGCGCAATTGTTTACCTGAACAGTCTGAAAGGATATTCCGCTATGAACCAATCTGCCGATTCCGCGCAAAAGGCCGCACAGCCCACAGCGCCAGAGTATACCCCCCTCGCAACCAAGCCTCCCAAACGCCGCCTCACCCCCACCCTGCTGCGGCGCGGCATACAGGGGGCCTTCGCCATTTTTCTTGCTTGGGTGGGCTGGAATTTTTACCTCTACGTGCAGTGGGCCACGGGAAAAAGCCAGACGTTCACGCCCAAACCGCCCTCAGTGGAGGGCTTTTTGCCCATCAGTGAACTCATGGCCGCGCGCCGCCTGTTTGAAACCGGCATGTGGGACGTTGTACACCCTGCCGGACTGACGCTCTTTTTGGCAATCGCCCTCATGGCTCTGCTGTTCCGCAAGGGATTTTGCGGCTATATTTGCCCTGTGGGCCTTGCCTCCAACCTGCTGAGCCGCCTGGGCGAGCGCCTGGGCCTGAACCGCAATCCGCCGCGCAAGCTGGAGCTGGCACTCCAGGCCATCAAGTATATTCCACTGGCATTGCTCTGTTATTTCAGTTTTTTTGCCATGAGCGTGGACGAAATTGATTCCTTCATGGGCGCGCCATTCAATATGGTGGCCGATTCCAGCATGCTGTTTTTCTTTTTGCGGGCTTCAACCACTACCTTGATTGTGGTTGGCGTCATTGTGGCGGCCTCGCTGGTGGCGCGCAATGCGTGGTGCCGCTTTCTCTGCCCTTACGGGGCGTTTCTGGGAATTCTGGCTTTGGCAAGCCCTGTGGCGGTGCGCCGCAACGCGTCTACCTGCACGAGCTGCCGCCGCTGCCAGCGCGCCTGCCCTTCGGCCATCGCCGTGCACGAAAAAACCCGCGTCAATTCGCCGGAATGCCTTGGCTGCACCGCCTGTATTGAGGCCTGCCCGCAAAAAGACTGCCTCCACCTTTCCGCTGCCCGCAGCCGCGTGCCCTTCTGGACGGTTGCCGCTGGCTGCCTTGTGCTGCTTTTTGCCGCCTACCTGTGGGCCGTGAGCACCGGGCACTGGGTTTCAGAAATTCCCCCGGCCATGCTGCGGCGCTTCCATATGATCCAGTTCGGCGGATAAGCGCGCATTCGCCTCAGGGATTTATAAAAACAGCATGGCGGCAAAGGTTTTCCCTTTGCCGCCATGCTTTCATTTATGATTGGGCCTTAACTCTTTTTTACCAGACCGGAGCTTCCGCCGGGTCGCGCTTGATGTGGCAGGCCTGACAATCCGTTGCGCGGGGCTTTTCAAGCTTCATGCGCGTGTGGCAGTCCATGCAGCGCTGGTGGTAAGCAGCCTTGAGCAGAGGCCTGCCGTCCGGCATGGTGGTTACGCCAGCGGGCAGGTTTGCGGGATGGCACGAAACGCAGCGCGGCGGCGTCATGCCCTCTTTAAGACGCGGGCTGTTGTGATGGCAGGCGGCGCACTCCAGACCATCCTTGGCATGCATGCCTTGCAGGCCTGCGGCCTTGCGGCCAATGCCAGCCCGCAGCTTTTGCAGATGCTGCGCATGGGCAAAGTCCACAGGGCGGAACTCCTTGCTCATAAGCTCTATGCGCACTTTTTCGGGCAGACCGTCAGAAACAGGCCCAAGCTTGGGCGCGTCAGACGCCTCAGCGGCGGGTTGAGCGCTTTGGGCAGGAGGTGGCGTTACCGCAGGTTGCAAAGCCTTGGCCGCAGCAGCGTTGGCTGCCGGGTCGGGCTTTGTAGTCTGATTTTTGTCCGGCGGCGGCAGCAGGATGGCCGAAGCCGCAAGCGCTGCTTCCGAAGCGTCGGCAGACTGCTGCGCAGCCTTCACCGCAGCGTCCACTGGCAGCAGGATTGCCGAAGGCGCAAGCTTGGCGTTCTGCTGTGCATTTTGGGCGGGCAGATTTTGCGGCAGGGCCGGGGCATCCAGCCCAACGGTTCCATTGGCGGCAGCCGTACCTGTTGTGGTCGCCGCTGCGGCGGCCTGAGGCGAAGGCAGATTACTGGGCAGCATCAGCCCCATGGTGCCCTTCACGCCGGGGGCGGCGCGGTGGCAGAAGGCGCAGTTGCTGCCGCTCTTGCTCACGGGCCTTGGCGTATGGCAACCCGCGCATTCCGGCGCGGAGGTGGTCAGGCTGGTGTGGCAGTTCACGCAGGAATTTTTGGACGTAACAGAGTGCATGGCCTGCGCCAGCGGGATATTCTTGCCCTTGGGGTCGCCGCTGGGAGTGTGGCAGGTGATGCACGACTGCTTGACGCTGGTGTGGTGACAATCCACGCAGTTGAGCGCCCTTTCGTGCAGGCCGTGGTCAAAAGGCACGGCAGGCATAACCGTAGGCCACTTTGGTCCCTGCGGATACAGAGGAGAAAGCGGTACCTGGGGCGGCGTGACCTTGTCGGTCAGCACCACGCCCGTGGGCCTGTTCATGGTCATGATGGAGGGGCTGGCCTCAAAGCGGGGCAAGGCCTCAAAGCGCGCCTTATCATGACAGGTGGCGCAGTCCACAGGGCCGTGCGGCAGCTTCTGCTCTGCCAGCGAGGCGTGACACTTCATGCACACTTCATGCGCGGCGGCGCGCAGGGGCGGCGGCGTGTAGGCGGCATCTTTGGTGGCAAGCGCCGAACCGGGGCCGCTTTCGTGACAGGTGCGGCACGAATCGATATTTGGCGGCAAGGTGGGTGAAAAATCCTTGGCATGGTGACAGGTCACGCAACGCTGGGAATCATTCTCTGCCAGTATTGCACCGGGGGCCAGACCGGGCTGCGCCTTTACGGGAAACGCGCCGGAGGTCAGATGCCGCTGGTGCAGGGAGGCGTCCATCTGCGGTTTGTAAGGCTTTTGCACGGGCAGCTTAGCGGCATCGGCAACATTGTGACAGTCGCGGCACTGCGCAAGGGACGGGCCAGTGCCCTTTTGAGCATGACATGTGGCGCAGGCCGCATGAAAGGCCTCCTTGCGCGCGGCAGGATCGCTGGAATTGACTCCCGCAAAAGCGCTGAACACAGGCGTTTGCATAATATTGACAGGCAGGCCCGCGCTGTTCTTCTCCACGCCGGGATTAGCCGCGTGGCAGCTCGCACAGGCGTTGGCCTTGGCGTGGGCCGCATGGTCAAAGGCCACAACAGGCATTTTCAGTTCCTTGGCGCGCTGACCGCCAAGGTAGATGGTGTTGCCCGCCAGAGGCGCGGAAGCAGCCTGAACACCAACAGCAGAAAAACACAGCGCCGCAGCAACCAACGCGCTGGCAGCCACAAACCGCATGGCGCAAGCAGAAACGAGGGCTGTACTACATATGGTTCGCATTAACTCCCCCTTGGGGACTTTGATCAGAAAAACCATCAGCGCAGCAACCGTGCAAACTGGCAACGGGGCGCACACCACA
>NZ_DASQOG010000052.1:0-9552 GCF_035644575.1 Desulfovibrio sp.
GGTAAAAAGCCTTTCTCCTTGCCGGAACCGCCAGTAATGGCCGAGCCTTTGCCCCGGAGAATGCCGCCAGAGTTTTGCCCGCCGATCCCCTGCGGGCCGCAAAAAAGGAATGCCCATGCAACTGGAAACCGCCTTTCAGAATCCGCAACTGTGCCACAGCCTTCTTGATCGCCTTAACCGCGCCCTTGATGGTCGCACAATGCGCTTCATGGAAGTGTGCGGCACCCATACAGTTGCCATCTTCCAGAGCGGCCTGCGCTCGCTCCTGCCCAAATCGGTAACGCACCTTTCCGGCCCCGGCTGCCCCGTATGCGTCACGCACGATGCGGAAGTGGCCGCCTTTCTTGAGCTTGCTGGCCGCGACCGCGTCATCATAGCCACCTTTGGCGACCTTTTGCGCGTACCCGGCCCCGGCGGCCTCAGCCTCAAACACGCGCAGGCCCAAGGCGCGCGGGTTGAGATTGTCTATTCGCCGCTGGATGCCTTGACCCTGGCGGCGGCCAACCCCGGCGACACCGTGGTCTTTCTGGGCATAGGTTTTGAAACCACCGCCCCCACCGTGGCCGCCACCCTGCTCACCGCCCAGCAGCGCGGGCTGAACAACTTCTGCGTGCTTTCCCTGCACAAGCTTGTGCCCCCCGCCCTGCGCATCCTGCTTGAAGACAGCCAGTGCGGCGTGGAAGCCTTTTTGCTGCCGGGGCACGTTTCCACCATTCTTGGGCTGGAACCCTACGCCTTTCTGGCGCGCGATTTTCATGTTCCCGGCATTGTGGGCGGCTTCCAGCCCGCCGACATTCTGCTGGCTCTCTGCCTCATGGCCGAGCAGATGCGCGATGGCAAGCCCGATGTGGTCAATGCCTACCCCCGCGCCGTGGACGACACGGGCAACCCCCGCGCCCGCGCCCTGCTGGAACAGTTTTTCCAACCGGCGGACGCACTGTGGCGCGGCATAGGCCGCATACCTCAGAGCGGCCTGGCCCTGCGCCCGGAATATGAGAGCATGGACGCCATGAAGCGCCTTGACCTCACCCTGCCGGACGTTCCCCCCCTGCCCGGCTGTCGCTGCGGCGATGTGCTCAAGGGGCGCATTACCCCGCCGGACTGCCCGCTTTTCGGCAAGCGCTGCACCCCCGCCACTCCCGTTGGCCCCTGTATGGTTTCCACCGAGGGCAGCTGCGCGGCCTACTTTAAATATTCGGAGCGATAATGGACGATTGCCTTCTTCTTGATGCTGGCAGCGGCGGCAGAGCCTCGCAGCGCCTTATTGCCCAGTGTTTCATGCGCCATTTTGCCAATCCCCTGCTGGAACGCATGGACGATGCGGCGCTTTTGACCGATATTTCCGGCCCGCTGGCCATGAGCACCGATTCCTACACGGTGACGCCCCTGTTTTTCGCAGGCGGCAGCATCGGCAGCCTGGCAGTGCATGGCACCGTCAACGACGTTGCCATGCTTGGCGCGCGGCCCCGCTACCTGAGCTGCGGATTCATCCTTGAAGAAGGCCTGCCCCTCGAAACCCTTGAGCGCGTGGTGGCCGACATGGGCGCGGCAGCCCGCGAGGCCGGGGTGAGCATTGTGACGGGCGACACCAAGGTGGTGCCGCGCGGCGCTTGCGACAAAATTTTCATCAATACCACAGGCATCGGCCAGGTGTTTGCCTCGCCCTCGCCCTCGGGCCACAATGCCCGGCCCGGCGATGCGGTGCTGGTCAGCGGTGCCATGGGCGACCACGGCCTCACGGTCATGGGCAGCCGCGAAGGCCTGTCCTTCCTTACGGATGTGGCTTCGGACTCCGCCCCGCTGAACCACATGATTGAAGACATCATCAACACGGTGGGCGAGGTGCACGTGCTGCGCGACCCCACGCGCGGCGGGCTTGCCACAACGCTCAACGAAATCGCCGAGCAGTCGCAGGTTTCCATCCTGCTTGACGAGGCCAGCGTCCCCGTTCACGAGGCCGTGCGCAACGGTTGCTCCTTCCTCGGCATGGATCCGCTGTACCTTGCCAACGAGGGCAAGTGCATCTGCATTGTGCCCGAAAGCAGCGCAGAAGCGGCTCTTGAGGCCATGCGCCGTTCCCCCTACGGCAAGGAAGCTGCCCGCATCGGCACGGTAACGGAAGGCAAGGCGCAGGTGGCGTTGCAAACCCGCATAGGGGGCCGCCGCCTGCTGGGCATGCTTGAGGGTGCGCAGTTGCCCCGCATCTGCTAGGGCATGACACTACGGTTCTTTTGCCTCCTGCCCACGTCAGAAAGCCTTTTTATTCCGCCCGAGTAGCATCCGCGCTACACTCCCTTTATAAAAACGCTTTCTTCCTTGGCAGGAGACAAAATACCTCGTAGTGCAACAACCCTAGAATAACTTGCCCCAATAATTTGCCAAAACAATTCGAAAGCAGAGATAATTACGGAGAAGCCCCTGAAACTGTTGTCTTTGTTTCAACCAAAAGCAGGAGCCTCCTGCCTGAAAGGAAAAAATATGGATTCCACCTACCAACGCGCCATGAACGCTACTGTGACCCCGCAGATTTTTTCCACAATGGTGAGCAATGCGCAAAAGGTGGCCGAAGCCTTTGCCGGTTCCGGCTCCGCCACTGTGGATGCAGAGAGCATTGCCGCCGTGTTCAGCCGCATGGTGGTCGCTCAGATCGAAATGTTTGAAAAGAAATAACGTTCATTTCACAAGATATGCAAAGGCAGAGGCCGTCCCTTGGGACGGCCTCTGCCTTTTACACATTGCACATTCTGCTCTTGCCCTGTTTCAGAGGGGGCCTGAAAAAACCTCAATTAAAAACAAATGCCCATTGGCGTCTGAGAGGTATTTCCCACGCAAAAAATACCAGCTAACTGACCCAGGGCGACATGTCCGCCCCTTTGCGCAGAGCCTCGCGCACGTCAGACCAGTGCCTTTCCATCTCTTCCAGCCGGGTCAGCAGGGCGTCTTCCGCCGGGGTACGCGCCAGCACTGCGGCCACGGCCCCCTGCTCGAACACCAGTCGCCTGTCTGCCGCCAGTGCCAGCACGGGATCGTGCGTTGCCATGACAATAATTTTGTCCGAGGCCAGCAGCAGATCAAGGGCCTTGCGCTTGTCCACTCCGGCGTTTTCAATTTCGTCAATGAGCAGCACAGGCGACCAGCTGAGCAAGGCTGTGTCCGCAATCATCAACGCGCGCGACTGCCCGCCGGAGAGCTGGGTCAGCTGCGTGCATCCGTCAAAGGATTCGCCTGCCAGTTCGTTGGCGGCGGCAAAAACCCTGGCCGCAGCGGTTTCAGGGTCTGGCACCTCGCGGCTCAGAGCGTGGGTGCGCAAAAAATCCATCACGCCCATGTCCAGCACAAAGTTCATGTTCTGGGTCAGCTGGGCCACCAGCCGCCCCTGCAGATCAAAGCGCGTGTCTTCATCGGGTTCCGCGCCGTTGAGCAGCACAGTGCGGCCCGTTGGGGTATCGCCTGCGGCAAGGGATTCAATATCGCTCAGAAAGCGGCTCTTGCCAGCGCCCGTTGGCCCCAGCAGGGCCGTGATTTCACCGGGGCGGAAGTGAATCTCCGTCTTTTCCGGCTGGCCTGCCTTGTCGCGGCCTGGGGTCAGGCTCAGACTGCGCAGGGCCAGCTCCATATTTTCACGCTCCATGGCCTTCTCCAAATTCCGCCTTTTTGACGTTGCCCTTCTGATAGCGCGCGCCGATGCGCATTTCGCTCAGGCAATAGGAGCAGATGGCAGCGGGCATGGCAAAGCGCAACCGCATGTCGGTTACGGAGGCAATGTCCGGGGCAACAGCCATGATGGAGGCAAGCTCCGCGCAGCCCTGCCCGGTCAGGCCGTTCACGTGGCGGATAACAGCCCGCTGGTTCATCTGCCGGATGCGGTAGCGGTAGACTTCGCGCTCTGCCTGCGAAACAAGATCGCCCTTGGTCACGGCCACCACATCGGCCAGCCGCAGCATGGGGCCGATTTTTTCCGGCGCGTCGATACCCATGAGATTGTCGATGACGCACAGGGCCAAGGCCCCGCGCAAATGGGGCGAACAGCGGTTGCACAGGCCTGCAGTTTCGATAATGCAGATGTCGGCCCCGGTTTTTGCGGCCCATGCAAAGGCTTCTTCCAGATTGGTGGCAAAAAAATGGTCGGGGCAAAGACCGCCGGAAAGAGCCACGGAAACGGGAATATCCGCCGCTGCGTAGAGTTCGTCGTCGCGGGTTTGCAGGCAGTCAAACTTGATGACGGCACAGGTTGCGCCCCGGGCCTTCAGGGCCGCGCCAGCCCTGACCACAAGCGAGGTTTTGCCGCACGCGGGCGGCCCCGCCACGGTTATGAGACGCATGCCGTGCCCGCCTGCAACCGCCGGAACTTCAAGGCCAGGATATCGCGCAGGCTGTTCACGTCGTTGCTTTCCACAAAATCCCAGCCCACCCATTTGAGCTTGGCCCCTGCGGGCAACTGCGAGGGGCGCGAACCGTCCACAGGGACAAACCAGGCGGCGCTGTCGATGCCGCCAAAGCCATTGGCAAAGAAGTCCAGCACCGGGGCCAGACGGGCCTTTTCAGACTTTTTTGCCAGCAAGTAGAGAGGGCTTGCGGCTGCGCCGTCCTCAGGCCAGACAATTTCCACGTGTTCCGGCAGCTTGGTGCTTTCGGCAAAAAACAAGGGAATGATAAAGATGCCCCCGGCATCGGGCGCGGCGGTGCCGCAGACCTTTGCCATACGCGAGGAGTGCATGAAGCTCTTGATGTTGGCGGCAAGCCCGGTAACGCCCGGTTCGCCAAAATCCTTGTACTGGTTGAGCAGCACGGCATCGGCCATGTCGTCGCCATCGCCGCACATGACAATCTGGCCGCGATAACGGGGATTCATGAGGTCTGCCCAGTTTTTCGGCGCTGGCAGGCCGTCCAGCTTTTTGTGATCTACCAGAAAAATGTAGGGCGTCACGCCGTAGATGGTATAGGCCCCTGCGGGGTCGATCAGCCCGGCATCGGCATACAGGGGATTCAGCACGCGGGGCTGCACGCTTTCAAATACGCCCGTGTTGACAAAACGCCGCACAAACTCCCCGCGCCAGAAATCGCCGTAGCCAATGGACGCTATCACGGCGGGCAGCTTGTTTGCGTCCGATTCCATATACAGCGGATCGTAAGGATCAACCGAGGTGCAGCCCATGGGTATGTGCGCCGTCAGGGGAGGATTTGCCGCAGCGGCAATGGCCTCGATGCGCTCCTTGACCACAAGCTTTACCGGGCAGGGAGCATAGAGCAGCAGGTCTGTTTTGCCCATGACGGGGATATCATCCTGCTGCTGCAATGACTGCATGAGATGTTCAAGCCTTTTCATGGCGCCTCTTTCCGCAAAAAGTTTGGGAACCACTCTGGGTGGAGCAAGGAACATGCCGATACAAGAAACTGTTCAACATGCCGAGATATAAGCTAATTCACCTTTCACCTTCAGCCGGAATCCAGACAATATTGTATCGCAGCCGTGCCGCAATACAATATTGTGCCCACAGCACGGTACGTGCCGGGGTTGGTTCTGAAATGCCGCTAATCCAGCGCGCTGAAGAGCAGCATGATGTTCAGCACGGTCACGATGCCAGTCAGCGCATAGAGCAGCAGCTTTGTGCCCTTGCCGTTGGCGTATTTGCCCATGACCTTGGGGGATGATGTCAGCGCCACCAGCGAAACCATGGTGATGGGCAACTGCACTGAAAGAGCCATCTGCGAAAGCAGCAAGCCCTTGAAGGGGTCGCTGGTCAGCCAGATGAGCACGAGGCCGCAACCCAGCGAGCCTACAATGCCCATGACGCTGTGCTTGTCCTTGGTATTGTAGGCTTCGCCCGCCATGCCCGAAGTCATGATACCGCCCGCCATGCCCGAGGTGACGGACGAGGCCACCCCGGCAAACAGCAGGGCCACGGCAAAAATCACAGAGGCGTTGTCGCCCAGCAGGGGCTTGAGCAGATCGCGGGCCTGTTCAAGTTCCGTCACGTGCTCCCCCGCTGTCCAGAACACCGCAGCTGCCAGAATGATCATGGCGCTGTTGATGGCCCAACCCACTAGCATGGCAAAGAGCGTGTCAAAAAATTCATAGTCGAGGCGTTTTTTGATAAAGGCGTCGCCCTCAAGGTTCCACTGGCGGCTCTGAATAATTTCGGAATGCAAAAAAAGATTATGCGGCATCACCACCGCGCCAAGCACGCTCATGATCACCAGCATGGAACCTTCGGGAAAGGCTGGCATCACCCAACCCACCGCAGCCTGGGGAAGCCACCCGGCGGGCACCAGCCACAGCTCATACAAAAAAGCGATGCCGATCAGCGACACAAAACCGATGATCCACTTTTCAACCTTATTATACGAATTGAACAGCAAAAGGGCACCAGCGAGCAGAGCCGTGAGAGTTGCGCCAATGGGCAAGGGGATGGAAAAGAGCATGCGCAGGGCAATGGCTCCGCCGAGAATTTCGGCCATGCTGGTCATGACAGAAGCACCAAAGGCGCTAAACAGCACAAGCCGACCGATGGTGCAGGGAAAATACTCCGTTATGGCCTCGGCCATGCACTTGCCCGTCACAATGCCCAGATGCGCCGCATTGTGCTGCAATACAATGAGCATAAAGGTGGAAAGGCTCACCATCCACAGCAGGGAATAACCGTACTCCGCTCCGGCGGCCAGATTGGCGGCCCAGTTGCCGGGGTCGATAAATCCAACTGTCACCAGCAGGCCCGGCCCTACAAATTTGAGGAACTCTTCGCCCTTATGGGCAATGCCTGACACATTGCACCTGCTCCAAAAGCTTGTTGCACTCATGTAAACCTTCCTGATCTTCAATTTAATTAATCGGCGGTGCGCAGTCTGACCGCGCAGCAACACCGGATGCTGCCATATTGCAACCTGACGGTATACGCACTCATAGGCGGCAGGCAAGTGCGGCCTGCCCCTCTTGCACGCACGGGGGATAGTACGTATGTGTCCTTGACCCCCATCGCTTTTTTCATGTTACATTTGTATTTCAGATATTAAGCTTCTGAAAAACAAACCGATAGTTTTATTAGCGTCAGATCCGCCAGACTGGTCGCATGTCCACTTCAGATTGAGCAGGAGCCTTGCTATGACTATCAGACTGCGCGTTATCCTAGGATTTCTTTTTACAATTATTGTGATGGCAGCAGGCACCCTGCCCTTCATGATCATGACCATGCGCAACAATGCCGAGGAAAGCTATATTTCCAATTCCTCAACCCAGTTGCGCCTCATGAACAACTATGTGGAAACATTCATCAGCGGGGCGGAGCGCGACGTCGCCCTGCTGGCGCAGGAACCTTACATTGCCGAAGCCGTGGGTCTTTTCCCCAACTTCTCCAACAATAAAGAAGCGGACGTTTTTCTTCGGGCCGATCTTTCGGTAGATGCCTTCAAAACCGTTCAACCGCTCGTGCGGCTCGACGAAGGCTCCGAAGATTACGTGGAAGCCTACGCAGGCTACACTGACGGAAGCTACGCGACCTCTGCCGACAATGCCACGGTGCCCGCTGGCTACAATACCAGCAAACGCCCCTGGTACACGCAGCGCGCGGCTTCTGCGCAAAAAGTCGGCCTGGCCGACAGCTACCTTTCCATCACTGGCGAACTTGTGGTGGCCATCACGCATAAAATGTTTTCGCGCCGGGGCGACTTTACAGGCGTTCTGGGCATCGACGTTTCGCTCAACGGCCTGTCGCAGCGCTTTGCCGAACTCAATTTCGGCAAGACCGGCTACTTCATGCTGCTTGAAAACACGGGGCGCATCCTCTGCGACCCGCGCAACAAGGATCTGACGGGCAAAATCATTGGCAAGGACATACAGGATCCCGGCCTTGTCAAGCTCTTCAACATCAAGGACGGCTCTCTGCAAACCGTTGTGAACGGGCGGGATGTTCGCGCCAATGTGCTCACCACGCCTCATGGCTGGAAGATCCTCATGCTCCAGTCTGAAGAAGAAATTTTTGCGGCTACCAATACAGCCGTGCGCGCCAGCGTAATCATTACCCTCAGCGTGGCCCTGATCATGCTGCTGATCGCCTGGGCCATAGCGCGCTCCATCAATCGGCCCTTGAGCCTTATTGTTAAAGAGGCCGACAAGGTCGCCACCGGCGATCTCAACGTGAACCTTGACGCCAGACAATTCTACGGCGAGCTGGCAGAACTGCACGCTGCCCTGCTGAACATGGTGAGCAACCTGCAGGAAATGATCACAACCGCCCGCCAGAAAGGCGAGGAGGCCCAGCAGCAGACAGGCCTGGCAAAAGCCGCCACAGAGCAGGCCGAGGCGGCCCGCAAAGAGGCGGAAAACGCCCGCCGCGAGGGCATGCTCTCTGCCGCCATGCAACTGGAAGAAGTGGTGAAGGTCATATCCTCCGCTTCAAACGAGCTTGAAGCCCACATCGGTCAGGCCAACCACCTTTCGAGCGAGTCGGCCCTGCGCCTCGGCGATGCTGCCACAGCCATGAACCAGATGAACGCCACAGTGCGCGAGGTGGCGAGCAATGCCTCGTCCGCTTCAGACATGTCTGACCAGACCAGAGCCAATGCTGAAAACGGCGAAAAAATCGTGCAACAGGCCTTGCAAAGCATTGACCGCGTACACTCTGTCTCCATGGCGCTCAAGGATGACATGGGTACGCTCAACGAGCATGCCCAGGCCATCAGCCGCATCATGAACGTTATTTCAGACATAGCCGACCAGACCAACCTGCTGGCCCTCAACGCCGCCATTGAAGCAGCGCGCGCAGGCGAGGCCGGGCGCGGATTTGCCGTGGTGGCCGATGAAGTACGTAAACTGGCGGAAAAAACCATGGCTTCCACCAACGATGTGGGCAACGCCATTGCGGCCATCCAGCAAAGCACCTCCAAGAGCGTGCAAAGCATGGACAATGCCCTTGAACAGGTGCAGACCGCCACAACGTTTGCAAACAAATCTGGCGAAGCCCTGCGCGAGATCGTCAACAACGCGCTTTCCACCGCCGATCAGGTGCGCGCCATCGCAACGGCCAGCGAGGAACAGTCCGCAAGCAGCGACGAGATCAACAAGTCAATCCTTGAGGTCAATGAACGCTCCGAGCAGACAGCCCACGCCATGAACGCCGCTTCCGGCTCTGTGGCGGATCTGGCAACGCAGGCCAACACCCTGAGCAAGCTGGTGGCCGACATGAAGCGCGGCTGACGCGACCCATACCTTACAACACCCATCGGGGCGTCCGCCATGCATAGGCGGACGCCCTTTTTATTTGGCGCGCGGCAAAAGCAGCAGAGCCTTGCCCGGTGCATCGGCAAATATAGGCTTGCGCCACGTAATTGTAACAAATCCATCATACATAACAGACGTAAGCGCGGGTAGTTATTGCCCTGCAGTTTTACTAATGCCACGGGAGCATACGATGAAGCCTTCGGCTGTTATGAACAACAGGGAACTGAGCTGGCTCAGCTTTAACGAACGAATATTGCAGGAAGCCCGCGACCACTCCACGCCGCTTATGCAGCGGCTGCGCTTTCTGGGTATTTTTTCCAGCAATCAGGACGAATTCA
>NZ_DASQOG010000053.1:0-4154 GCF_035644575.1 Desulfovibrio sp.
TCCACTTCCCTGAAGATAAAGGGCTGTGTAAACAGCGGATACCACAGCAGAACATAGGCCACGTGCGGCAGGCCCGTCTTGAATACGGGGCGGGAGGCCTTGGTGCTGGTTTCCGTCATGGTTGTCTCCAAATGCGGCGGGCTTTTCTCAGCGGGTTGCTGGGTATTAATGCTGTCGCCGTCTCTTTGTACATGTATGATCAAGATTTGCTTGTAAATTTTTTCTGGAAAACAGTGCTATGGATTTGTAGGTTCCCCGGTCCAGTCGCCCTTGCCCAGCAGGGTGGGGGCTGTGGGCCCAAGCTCGCAGCGCAGCTCGTCCATGGTCACGCACCGCACGCTGTAATGCCTGTGCAGCCAGTTGAGCCAGTCGGCAACCTTGCGAGTGAAGCGCGCCACAGCTGTGGCGTCAGGCAGGTGAGGCGTTCCGCCGGGCATCATTTCTGATGAATGCCAGGTCAGGGAAAGCACCCGTCCGCCACGGGCCGCAAAGATTTTTGTGATTGCGCACATGGCCCACAGGGGATGGTAAACTGGAAGCAGAGCCAGCGCGCCCCAGTTTTTCAAGCTGACGCGTATTCTTTTTCCAGCCGGGCCGGACACGCTACGCAACAGGGCCGGAAGCTGCGGAACGAGGGGGGTCACTGTGAGGGGAACTTCAAAAACTCTGTCGTCTCCCACCGAAACCCAGTATGGAGTGCCTGGCGCGTCAAAATGGTTGGGGCCCTGCATTGGCGTGGGCGCGCAGTGAAGGGGGCGCACTGAGGCATCGCAAAGAATGCCTGCGGCGGCCAGAAGAGGCCAGTGATGGCGGTGCAGATCCCATCTGCCCATGCGGAAGGAAGTGAGCGGCGAGCTCTGCACTGCCCGGCCAGCCTCCATAAGGGCGGCGAGTTTGGCGGCGAACAGATCATTGGATAGTGCGGCGGCGGGTACGCTGTCGGCCATGTCGGGCAGGGTTTGCTCCGACCCGTCCAGTGCCAGAGGCGGCGTGTTCCAGTGATGCAGGTGCGCGCCAATTTCCGCGTGGTGCTCGTCACGCAGCCATGCCAGGGTTTCGTGGGATGTTTTATCCGCCAATACGCTGTGGGCGCAGAAGAGCGTGGGGCGCACGCCCATGGTGCAGAAAGGGGTCAAGGCTCTCAGGCTGGCGGTGTTGCGCGTTGAAAAGCCACGGCGGGCGTAGCGTCCGCCAAAGAGGCCTTCTTCTTCAACGTCCAGACTGACGGCCAGATAGAGCGGCTGTTTGACGCTCATGCGTGACCTGCCGCTCCGGCTTTCATGGCGGAGGGAATGCCATCCTCCGCAGTGCTTCCGCTCTTTCCGCCGGAATGGCTCCAGTAGCGACGGCTTTCATCCACATAAAGGCGCAGCAGAGCCGTGATGTTGTTTTCCCGGTCAAACATTTTTTCAACTCGGGCGCGGCCTGCTTCGGCCATGCGGCTTGCGTGCTCCCGGTCTTCAACCATATGGCGTACGGCATCGGCAAGAGCGCGTGGGTCACGCTGCGGGGTAAGCAGACCGGTTTCTCCGTTGATGATTACTTCGGAGATGCCGCACACGTCTGTGGCAATAACGGGCATGCCGTGCGAGAGAGCTTCCATGATCACGTTGGGGATGCCGTCTCGGTCGCCGTTGGAATGGACGACGCTCGGCATGATGAGCATGTCGTGGTCGAGCATGTAGCCGCAGATCTGGTCGTGCGGGATAAAGCCGGGCATGTGCACGATATTTTTAAGACCCAGCCGGTCGCGCATACCCATGAGCTTGAGCCGCCAGCGTCCGTTGCCCACAAGGGTGAGGCTCACAGGCACATTTTCTCTTTGAAGGCGCGCCATGGCCGAGAGCAGGTCGGGAAAACCCTTGGTGCGCGCAAAACGCCCCACCGCCAATAGGCGGTAAGGGGGGCGCATGCTGACAGCACACTGCCCCTTGGGGGTAAATGTAAGGCTGTTGTAAATGGCGTGCACTTTATATTCCTGCCCGGCAGGGCAGAATTTGCGCAGCCAGCTCACATTGGCGTGGTTGTTGGTGCGGATGAAGAGCGCATCTGCAGATTTTTCCCGCAACAAGCCATCTTCCGGGTAGATGTCGCCAGCGCGGCCCGTAAAGGCAAAGGGAATGCCTGTAAGACGCGAAGCCACCCAAGACGCCGTTGCCGGGCCGTTGGCCCACGGGGAGTGGATAAGCTTGACGCCATCCCTCACGCACAGTTCGGCGAGCAAAAAGCCCGCCATGAAGCACCACAGGTTTTCACCCAGGGACTCCATGTTGCGCATGCGGTGGAAAAATCCCTTGCGCATGAGGCCCCAGACCTTGAGCGGATTGCGTGAAAGCGCACGTATGAAGGCCCGGAGAATGCGCACTGTGCCGCCAACGCCCATGCGTTCCACCGGCCCGGTAAACTTGCGCATTTCTTCGCTACAGCCGCTCAGGCTCTTCCCATACATGGTATAGGCGCGCACAGGCAATCCCCGCGCCATAAGCTGCACAACCTCGCGAAAGATGAACGTTTCGGAGGAGAGGGGAAACCAAAGCAGAACATAGGCAACAACCGGCAATGGGTCCATTTTCGGTCGGGATGTGTTCTTTTCTGCTTCTGCGCCGTCAATATGCGTCATGGTTTTCTCCGCTGCAAACAAGAGCCGGGCCACTTGGCCCGGCACGGCAGACGGAAGTTCCATCTGCCCGAAAATGCGAACATGCCGCACAATCGCACAGTTGCGACCCTCAAGCGGGCGATGCAACGCCCGCTCAAGCGACAGTTCGACCACGCAACACGGGTCGCTATGAAGTTACGCCTGCCCGCTCTCGCTGGCGTTCTGGCGCTTGTAGTCGTCCACAATGGCCCAGGCCTTGGGGATTTCTTCCTTCACTGCATCCAGCGCCGTGCGGATATGTTCTTCGGTATGGGCTGCGGAAAGGAAGAAACGCAGACGGTCAGTACCTTCTTTGACAGCAGGGAAGGTGATGGGCATCACATAGATGCCGCGCTTGAACAGAGCGTTGGACAAAAAGCCCGCAACCATGGGGTCGCCCACCATGACCGGCACAACGGCATAGCCCTGGGCCGCGCCCGTATCAAGGCCAATGCTGGCGGCGTAGTCCACAAAAAAGTGCGAAATCTTCTGCAGCTTGTGCACCCGCTCGGGTTCGCGCAGCATGATGTCCAGAGCCTTGTGGCAGGCCACGGCAATAATGGGGGGCATGCCCACGCTGAAAACAAAGCCCGGCGAACCGTACTTGAGGAATTCGATCAGCTCGTGGCTGCCAGCAATGAAGCCGCCGCAACCGCACATGGATTTGGAGAGCGTGCTCATCCACATATCCACATCGGTGGGATCAATATTGAAATGTTCGTGCGCGCCACGGCCCGTTGCGCCCAGCACGCCAAGGGAGTGGGCTTCATCCACGAGCAGCATGCAGTCGTAACGTTTTTTCAGTTCAATGATGCGCGGCAGATCGGGGATGTTGCCGTCCATGCTGAACAGGCCTTCGGTAACGATAACGGCGCGCTTGTGCTCGCCGCGCTTGGCCTTGAGCATTTCTTCAAGGGCATCGCAATCGTTGTGGGCGTATGAGTAGCGCGATGCGCCGGAAAGCCGCGCGCCCTGAACCAGCGAGTTGTGAGCCAGCCCGTCGTGGAAGATGGCGTCGCGGTGACCGAAAAGAAAGCCAAGGGTGGAGACGTTGGTGGCGTGCCCGCTCACATAGATGATGCAGTCTTCCACCCCGTACAGGTCGGCAAAGGCGCGCTCAAGCTCGCGGTGGGGCGGACGTTCGCCGCCGACCAGGCGGCTGGCGCCAGCAGAGGTGCCGTAAATGGCAGCAGCTTCGCTGACGGCAGCGGTGATCTCGGGGTGAGCGTTGATATCCAGATAGTCGTACGTGGAAAAATTGAGATATTCTTTGCCGGAAATGAACGTGGTGGCCTTGGCCGCGCGCTCATGGCAAAGAAACAGAGGATTTTCCATCCCCATCTTGGCTCCCATTTCCACAAGCCGATCAAAGGCGAGCTTGGAACGCGTGCGGTTAAATCCGGAAGCGCTGCTTTCGGCGGCGGCGGGAGTTTGCACCGCCTCTTGGCCAGCCTGATAGGAATGGTTGTTCTTCATGCCTCGTCCTCGTAAATTTGTCCAAAAAAGCCGTGCCTGG
>NZ_DASQOG010000054.1:0-11721 GCF_035644575.1 Desulfovibrio sp.
TTTTGCGTAAAATTATCTTTTTCCATGAAGTGTTGCCAATGCCGTCTTCTGCGGTGTATGTAATCCGGGTCGAAGTAATTTTTAAAAGGTAGCGGAGCCATTCCGTCTGTAAATATATGAAACGCATTCCTGAACTGGGCCTCGTGTTTCTTGTTGTTGGTGCGCTTGCCGGGCCTGTGGGTGGCAACGCTGCGTTTGCCGATTCTTCTGTTGCCGCGCGCCCCTCGGGCAGCGCCGCCGTCCCAGTTTTTAGCGGAAGAACCCTGTCTTCGGGCAAAGACAATGCTTTGCCTTCCGGGGCAGTTTCCATGCCCGATGCTGTGGATCGCGCTTTGCGGCATAATCCGAGCCTGGGTTCGCAAGAGGCGCAGGGGCAGTCTTCTGAAGAGGCGCGCAAATCTGCGCGCGGGGCTTTTGGGCCCAAGCTTGGCACAACGTATTCCGCCTCCAAGCAGGAAAGAAAAACATCGCCTGCCTTACCCAGCAGTAGCAGACCAGCGGAAAAAGGCACCTACACCTGGGCCGTGGAAATTTCTCAGCCCGTGTTTCAAGGGTTTCAGCTTCTGGCCAATTATCAGAAGGCAGCCCTTCAGGCTGACAGCGATAAAGCCTCTGTACGTAATGCCGAACTGTCCATGACTGAAAATGTTCAGACCCAGTTTCTGAACTATCTGCGGTACGAAGAAAGCGTGCGCAGCCAGCGTGACGCTCTGGCTCGGTTACAGGATCAGCTTCGCATCACCACTGCTTTTTTTGGCGTGGGCCTTCGCCCCCGGCTTGATGTGCTCCAGGCAGAAGTGGACGTGCGCCAGGCCGAGAATACCTTGATTCAGGTCGAAAACAGCCGCGACACCAGCCTTGCCAAGCTGAATACCCTGCTTGGGCTGCCCGCCACGGCCAAGATCAAGTTTACCGGCACGCTTGCCCATGTGCCCTTTACCCGTTCGCTGGAGCAGTGCCTTGAAGCGGCCTACCGCCAGCGGCCCGACCTCTACATGGCGGCGCGTTCGGTAGAAATCGCGGGCAAATCGCAGCAGGCCGTGCAGAGCGCCTATTATCCGCAGGTGGAAGCCTATTACAATGTTTCGCAGAGCGGCAATTCGCTCGATCTGCAGGAAAAGGGCGACCGGGGCTCGCGCAGCTCCATATGGGAAGTGGGCGCCCGCGCCACCTGGGACGTTTTTCAGTGGGGAACCACGTATTATGCCGACAAAGAGGCAGGCTGGCTGGTCACAAAGATGCGCTATGCCGAAGAAGACCTGAAACTCAGCGTTGGCTACGACATCAAGTCGAAACTGCTTGCCGTGCAGGAAGCCGCCAAACGGATAACCGTGGCGGAAAAGGGCGTGGAGCAGTCTACTGAGGCATACAATGTGGCATTGGCCCGTTATCAGGAGCAGGTGGGCACCAACTTTGACGTGCTGGACGCTTCGTCCAAGCTCACCACCGCTCAGGCGACGTTAACAGGAGCAAAAGCCGATTATCTGACCGCTCTGGCGCAATTATATGTGGCCATGGGCGAATTTCACCCTGATCTTATGCGGCGTTGAGCGACGGCACGACCTTAGCCGCGCCGCCCAAAAGCGATTACGAATGAATGAACCTTATTTGAACATTACCCCCCTCGGGGGACTGGGAGAGATCGGCCTCAACTGCCAGCTGTGGGAAACCTCCGGCGGCGTGGTGATGGTCGATTGCGGCCTCATGTTTCCTGACGACGCCCACCTTGGCGTGGACGTTGTCATTCCGCACTTTGGCGCTGTCAGCGGCATCAAGGACAAGCTGCTCGGCATTGTGCTGACGCACGGGCATGAGGATCACATTGGCGCGCTGCCCTGGATTGTGCCTGAAATCAAGGGAACCCGCATCTATGGCTCACGCTTTACCCTGGCTCTTGTGGAACACAAGCTCAGGGAGCGGGAGATTCTGGACTGGGTGGAACTGTGCCCTGTTGATATCAACACAGTGCTGCCTCTGGGCGACCTGACCTTTCATTTCTTCCCTGTCTGTCACTCCATTCCCGAAGGCTTTGGTCTGGGCGTAGAAACGCCTGTGGGCCGTGTGGTGCACAGCGGCGATTTCAAGATTGACCCGCATCCCCTTGACAGCACAGGCACCGACCTGAATCTTTTCCGCAACTTTGCCGGGCCGGAAGGCGCACGACTGTTGCTTTCGGATTCCACCAACATCGTGCGCGAGGGGCGCTCCCTCACGGAGCGCGAGGTCAAGGATTCGCTGGATAAGATATTCGCCAAGGCCGAAGGGCGCATCGTCATCACGCTCTTTTCCAGCCATATTCAGCGTATTCAGGAAGTTTTTGACCTTGCGCGCGAGCATGGGCGCACCGTGGTTATCAGCGGCAAGTCGCTGGCGAACAATATCGAAATGGCGCGCGATCTTGGCATTGCCAAGCTCCCGCCTTCGTTTTTCAACGCGCACAACGGCGTACCCGACCTGCCGGACGACCAGATCGTGCTGGTGGTGACAGGCGCGCAGGGTGAACCGCTCTCCGCCTTGTCGCGCATGGTGCTTGGCGGTCACAGACAGCTGGAGATCCGCAAGGGCGACACAGTGGTCATGAGTTCGCGCATGATCCCCGGCAATGCCAAGGCCATCTCCCGGCTGATCAATGAAATGTACCGCATCGGCGCGGAAGTGCTGTACGAAAGCGTGCACGCCATCCATGCCTCGGGTCACGGCCAGCGCGAAGAATTGCGCGACATGTTTGAAGCCGTGCGCCCCACGCTGTTTGTGCCTGTGCACGGCGAATACCAGCATCTGGTCAAGCATGGCCGTCTTGCTGTCGAATGCGGCGTGGAGCAGGACAACGTCATCTTGCTGGAAGACGGCCTGCCTCTTACCCTGCTCAAGGATTCCTTCCGTCTGGAACAGCGCGTTCCGGTCGAGTGTACCCTCGTTGACGGCAAGGGCGTGGGCGATGTGGGCTATGCCGTGCTCAAGGAACGCCGCATTCTGGGTGATGAAGGAATGGTCATTGTGGTGCTGGTGGTGGATTCAGAGACCGGCAGCGTGCTGCATGGGCCGGAAATGATCTCCAAGGGCTTTGTGTTCGAGCAACACTACAGTCACTTGCTGGAAGACGCCAAGTGTCTGGTGCTGGACGAAATTGAAGCTGCCCGCCCCGGTCAGCTTGGACGCTTGCAAGAAGGCATCCGTTCTTCACTGCGGCGTTTCTTCCGCCGTGTGCTGGAGCGTGACCCTGTGGTCGTTCCCGTCATCAGCGAAGTCTAGGGCGAAGCCTCAGATATTCAGATTATTGTGGGGCTGAGGGATTATCCTGCTCCGTGAATAGTTTCAATACAGCTTAAAAGCCGCTGCCGACTGCCTGTCGGCGGCGGCTTTGCTTTGAGGTAAAAGGGTAGGCTGGTGGAGCCGGGCACGTGTCCGGCACTGCGGCTCGCGAATATGCGCAGAATCATCCTCGTTACATTTTGGCTTAGCACATAAAAAGCGGCGCGTTTGCCAGGCAAACGCGCCGCTTTACTATCGGTTGCAGCAAGGGCACAGGTTTTGCGCCGCTATGGTATTGCGCTCTACATGCCCAGATAGGCAGTGCGCACTTCTTCGCTGGTGAGCAGGTTGGCGGCTGTGTCGTGCATGACTATGCGGCCATTTTCCATAACGTAGCCGTGGTTGGCGATGCGCAGGGCCTGGTTGGCGTTCTGTTCGACCAGAAAGACGGTGGTGCCGTTGGAGTTGACCTTCTGGATGATGGAAAAAATCTGCTGAATGATGATGGGGGCGAGGCCAAGGGATGGCTCGTCCAGCAACAGCAGCTTGGGGCGGCCCATGAGGGCGCGGCTGATGGCAAGCATCTGCTGTTCGCCGCCGGAAAGCGTGCCCCCCGCCTGCTTGCGGCGCTCGGACAAAATGGGAAAAAGGCTGAACACATAGTCCAGATCGTCCTTCACGCCTGCCGGATCACGCCGCAAAAATGCGCCGAGGTCGAGATTTTCGCTGACGCTGAGATCAGGGAAAATCAGGCGGCCTTCCGGTACCTGCGAAATGCCCAGGGTCACAATTTCGTGCGGGGGCAACTGGTGAATGGGCTTGCCATACCAGAGTATCTCGCCTTTCCTGGGGCGGTTGATGCCGCAGATGGTCATGAGCGTGGTGGACTTGCCCGCGCCGTTGGCCCCGATCAGGGTGACAATTTCGCCTTCTTCAATATTCAGCGAAATATCGCGCAGGGCCTGAATGTTGCCGTAATAGGTGTCTACGTTACGCAGCTCAAGCATCGCTTTCTCCCAGATAGGCCTTGATGACGCGGGGGTTGGTGCGGATTTCAGCGGGGGTGCCTGTGGCGATGCAGGAGCCGTATTCCATGACGTAGATGCGGTCGGAAAGCGACATGACCATGCCCATATCGTGCTCGATAAGCAGGATGGAGAGCTGCTGGTTGTCGCGGATGGAGCAGACCAGCTCCTTGAGCTCGTTGGTTTCCTGGGGGTTCATGCCCGCTGCGGGTTCGTCCAGCAGCAGCATGCGCGGCTCGGTTGCCATGGCGCGGGCGATTTCAAGCCGCCGCTGCGCGCCATAGGGCAGATTGTTGGCCGTTTCATTCCAGAACTCCTGAAGTTTCACCAGTTCCAGAAGCTCATAGCTGCGGTCGATGCAGTCCTGCTCTTCACGGCGGGTGCGGCCATCACGCACGATGGCGCCAAAAATGCCCGCCTTGGTGCGGCAGTGGCGGCCGATCATCACGTTTTCAAGCACGGTCATTTCGCTGAAAAGGCGAATGTTCTGGAACGTGCGGGCCATGCCCATAGCCGTGATGAGGTGGGGCTTTTTGCCGTTGAGCAGTTGCTTGTCGCCCGAGGCGTCGTGCAGAAACATCTGCCCCTCTGTGGGGGTGTAGATGCCGGTCACGCAGTTGAAAAACGTGGTCTTGCCCGCGCCATTGGGGCCGATAAGGGCAACGATCTCGCCGCTGTTCACGGTGAGCGAAAGCTCGTTAAGGGCGCGGAGTCCGCCAAAATCCTGAGAAAGATCCTTTACTTCCAGCACCGGTTTCATCAGCGGCCTCCTTCAGCACCGTGCAGGTTGCTGATGCGGTAGCGGCGTCGTTCGCCGCTGATGAGGCCCTGTGGCCGGAAGAGCATCATAATCACCATGATCGCTCCGAAAAGCAGCATGCGGTAGTCAGAGAAAGCCCGCAGATATTCCGGGGCAAGAATGAGAATCAGCGCTGCAATGACCACGCCCGCAATGGAGCCCATGCCGCCCAGCACCACCATGGAAAGAATCATGGCCGATTCCATGAATGTGAAGCTGGAAGGATTGATATAGGTGGTCTTGGCGGCAAAGATTACCCCGGCAAAGCCTGCCCAGCAGGAGCCGAGCGCAAATGCCGAAAGCTTCACCCGCGTGATGTCCACGCCCATGGCCTCGCAGGCGATTTCGTCTTCCCGCAGAGCTTGCAGGGCCAGCCCCACGCGCGAATTCTTGAGCCGGGTGATAACAACAATGGTAACCACCACTGCGGCCAGCACCAGATAGTAGATGTAGGTGGTGGACTGGGTGATGTCCATGTTCATGCCAAAAAAGGCAGGGCGGGGAATATCGCTGACGCCACGAGGGCCGCCGGTGACGGTGTTCCAGTTTTGCAGCGTGAGGCGCACGATTTCGCCAAAACCCAGGGTCACGATGGCGAGGTAGTCGCCGCGCAGCCGCAGCACGGGAAAGCCCAAGCCAAGGCCGAAAAGGACTGTAAGGAAGCCGCCGATGGGCAGGCAGGTCCAGAAACCCAGGCCGAAATACTGGTGCAGCAGGCCGTACGTGTATGCGCCAATGGCGTAAAAGGCCACATAGCCCAGCACGAGCTGGCCCGCCAGGCCAACGACGATGTTCAGGCCCAGCGCGAGCATGACGTACAGCAGGGCGGAGATCATGATGTTGGTCTGGTAGAAGGAGCTGACCAGAGGCATGCCGATGAGCACAACGGCCAGCGCGGCAAGCCCGCCAAGGCGGAGGCCAGCGCGGTTTCTGAATGCTTCGATGATTTCTGCCAGATTGAAGCACTTGGGCAGGGTGATAATTTTGACGCCCGCAGCTTTACGGCTGAAGCACCAGTCCCAGATAAGGGCAAGCACAAAGATGCCTGCGCCCAGGGCGAATATGCGGTCAAAACGCCAAACTACGGATTTTGTCGCCACGTTCAGTTTGATGCCCAGCACCGGGAGGGTGAGGAGCATGAACCACAGGGCGGCGATGGCGGCTTTAAGTATGCGCTGCATGGCTACACCTTCTGCACTGTGGCTTTGCCCAAGATACCGTCGGGCCTGAAAATGAGAATGAGGATAAGAATGCCGAAGGCCAGCATGTCTTCGTAGTTGCCGGAAAAATAGCCCGTGGTGAAACTTTCGGCCAGGCCAAGCACAAGCCCGCCCACCATTGCACCGGGGATGGAGCCGATGCCGCCGAGCACTGCGGCGGTAAAGGCCTTAAGGCCCGCCAGAAAACCGATGCCAAAGTTGACCTGCCCCATGTGCGAGGCAATAAGCACGCCGCCAAGGGCCGCCAGGGCGGAACCGATGATGAACGTGAGCGAGATGATGCGGTCGGCATTGATGCCAAGCAAAAGGGCCATCTTGCGGTTTTGGGCCGTGGCGCGCATGGCTTTGCCCATGCGGGTGTAGCGGATGAAGAGCGAGAGCGAAACCATGGCAAGGGTGCTGACCATCAGGATGAGAAAGTCGCTGGCGCCCATGACATAGTCGATATGCTCAAGAAAATTCATTTCCGGCAGCAGGTTGGGAAAGGGCACAAAGTCGGATGTCTGCGCAAGCAGCACGTAGTTTTGCAAAAAGATGGACATACCGATGGCAGAAATAAGCGGCGACAGGCGCGGCGCGCCACGCAGGGGCTTGTATGCGACCTTTTCCAGCGTATAGCCGTAGGCGGAGCACCAGACTATGGCCGCAAGAGCCGCCACAATAAGAATGCCGCCAGCAGGGAAGCCGTAGACGCCAAGCGCGCCAGCTATCAGCAGGGCCGTGAATGAACCCAGCATATACACTTCGCCATGGGCAAAATTGATGAGCCCGATAATGCCGTAAACCAGCGTGTAGCCGAGGGCAATCAGCGCATAAATGCTGCCTCGGGTCAAACCGCCGAAAAAGAGCTCTATAAAAAATTGAATGTCCATGCAAACTCGCGCGCGGTACGGGGGGTGTCCCTGTTCGTTCCGCCTGTCCCGTTAATGCCGTCAGCTTCCGGCGATGCGTGAAAAGCCGGGGCGCGGCCATGGCCGCGCCCCGGTAGACGTTTAGTCCAGGGTAATGCTGTGATTAAGCTCTACGAACTTGCCATCTTTGATCTGGTAGATGGAAAGGCCCATACCGGCGGCATCGCCAGTCTTGCTGAAGGTCAGCTTGCCCAGCGGGGTTTCCACGGGGTTGGTGCGCAGGGCTTCCACAACCTTGGCGGCGTCGGTGGAGCCAGCCTTGGCAATGGCGTTCACCAGAGCCTGGGTGGCGGCGTAGCCGTTGTAGTAGAAGGAACCGGGATCGCTGCCGAACATCTTCACATGGCCTTCATGGGCATGCTTGTAAGCGGGCAGGTTACTGGTGTCCTTGGGATAGGAGGCGTACACGCCTTCGGCGTCCTTGCCAGCCATCTTGATGAAGGCGTCGTCCTTGAGGCCGTCGGGGCCGATCATGGCGGTGGTCACGCGGTCGCGGCGCATCTGCTGCAGCAGCTTGGAAGCGGTGGGCTGGTAGCCGCCGAACACGAGAATGTCGGGCTGGGCGCGGCGCAGTTTGCGCACAACAGCGGAGAAGTCCACGGCGTCAGGCGTAACGGCTTCGTACAGAACGGTTTCCACGCCAGCCTTTTCAAGGGCTTCGCGGTTGTTGTCCACAAAGCCCTTGCCGTAGTCGCCATTGTCATGCAGGTAGGCGACCTTCTTGGCCTTGAGGCCGTTCAGGATAAAGTCGCTGGTCAACTTGGCCTGGGCCTTGTCGTTGGCGATGGTGCGGAAGAAATAGGGATTGGTGCCGCTTTCGGTAAGGCTGGGGGTCGTGGCAGAAGGCGACATGGAGACGATCTTGGCTTCGGTGTACAAAGGCAGGGTAGCCTTGGTAGCGCCGGAGCAGATGTGGCCCATGACCACGTCCACCTTTTCGGAAATAAGCTTGGTGGCCGCGTTGGTGGCCAGTTCAGGCTTGCACTGGTCATCCTGGGCGACCAGTTCAATCTGCCGGCCAAGCACGCCGCCGTTGGCGTTAACTTCGGCGATCACAACCTTGGCGGCGTTCAAGCTGGGAACGCCGTAGGAGGCCAGGTCGCCGGAGTGCGCGCCGGCAACGCCGATTTTAATGGGATCCGCAGCCATTGCGGGCGCGGCAATTGCCACGCAGAATGCCATTGCAGCAAGCCATGTCATACCTTTTTTCATCTCCGCCCTCCGCGAGAAAAGATGTGCGCACAAATGATGCGCCGCTTGTGGATGAAGGCTTTTCTATTGCCTCATTGCGGGCATCCTGTCAATGCGCGCATGGCGCGGCGATTGAAAGGCCACAAGGCGGCAAACCGCCGAATGCCTTGCAAAAAAAGATATTCCATTAAAACTGTCCGCTCACAGCGCAAGGGCTTCTCGCATGGCCTGTACCCCACGCTCCATGGACTGTTCCGAAAGGTGGGCATAGCCCAGTATCAGTTCGTGCGCGTGCGCGCCGTCGCGGCACAGCGAATGGTGCTCCACCGGCACGGCCCGAACGCCTTGAGCGTGCATGGACGCGAGCACTTCGTCCGAAAAGCGGATGCCGGGAAACCCCGCCACCAGATGCAGCCCCGCTGCCTGCCCGCTGGCAGTGAAGCTGTCGCCAAAGTTTCGCCGCAGACATTCCAGCAGGAAGAGTCTTTTGCGTTTATACAGCTTGCACATTTTCCAGATATGCCTCTCAAGCCCGCCACTTGAGATAAAGGCGGCCAGCGTGCGCTGTGACAGCGCGTCGGTGTGCACGTCCGTGTACTGCTTTTCCTCGGCCCAGGGGCGCACCAGCGCCTGCGGCACAACAGCAAAACCCATGCGCAGGGCAGGGGCCAGAATTTTGCTGAACGAACCAATATAGATGACCCTTTCGGGTGCAAGTTCGCGCAGGGCGCTGACAGGCGTACCCTCAAAACGGAATTCGCCGTCGTAGTCATCCTCCACCACCATGCAGTCGCGCTGCCGGGCAAAGTCCACCAGCCCCTGCCGCCGCTGCGCGGAGAGGATGCCCCCGGTCGGATACTGGTGCGAAGGGGTCACATAGACAAAGGCGCATCGGCGGGCTGTCTGTTCAGGAAGACTTTGCAGACGGCTGACGTCCATACCCTGTGCGTCTGCGGCAATGCCTTCGATGGCGTATCCGGTGCGCGATATCACCTCCACCAGCCCCCGGTGCACTGGGTCTTCCACAATTGCCAGAGCATCCGGGCGGTTGAGCAGGCGCGCCACAAGCCTGAGCCCCTGGGTTGCGCCTGTGGTGATCATTATCTGCTCCGGTGCGGCGCGCAGGCCCCGCATGCGCAGAAGCCAGCCAGAAATGGCCTCCTGTAGGTCGGCAACGCCTTGCGGTCTGCAATAGCGCAGAGCCGAGGCTGGTAATGCATCGCACACCTGCCGATACAGTCGGCCCCATTCCGCCGCTGGAAAGTGCTCCAGAGCCGGAATGCCGGACTGAAAGTTCACAAGCCCTGGCGGGTCAGTGAGGTCGACAGCGGCAACGCGCTCGTCTGCGTCAGGTTTTTGCCCGCACATTTGCGGCTGGGGCCGGATGCCCTGCGCAACGTGCGTTCCTGAGCCGCGCCGCGATTCAAGATAGCCTTCGGCAAGCAACTGATCATAGGCTTCAATGACTGTGCTGCGGGCCACATGCAGATTTTTTCCAAGCTGCCGGGTGGGGGGCAGGCGGTCGCCCGCAGCCAGATGTCCGCGCAGAATCAGCTCCCTGATCTGCGCGCTGATCTGGCGGTTCAACGAAAGCGGGCTGTCTGCATCAAGGCTGATCCACATGGCGCACCTGTAATTGGTATGGTAAAAAAAGCTAAAAAGTGGCGCTTATCAAAACCACTTTAGCTACGCTAGCCTCTCAAACGTCAGATGGCAATACGTGCCGGAAGACGCTCAAAATGCCGAAGCATTGTGCGGGCATCACAAGGAGAGGAAGCAATGAGCGTGTGCGAAAACAGCGCGCAAAATGCTGCGGCTGAGAAAGCAGCCGTGGGAGTGCAACATCTGGTGCAACCAGGGCAAGCGCGCCCCTGGGGAGCATGGATCAGCCTGACCCTTGCCATGAGCATAGCTGGCAGCGCCGTGGTGGCGGGGAAGCTGCTGATTGATAGCCTGCCTGTGTTTCTTGCGGCGGGGCTTGGGCTGGGAGCAGGGCTGCTGGTGATGCTGCCGCAGTTGTGGCTGCGGCGTGAACGGGGGGCGCTTGATGGGCGCACCCACGCAACACTGGTGCTTCAGGCCCTGTGCGGCATTGCCCTGTACCGGATTTGCACCTTTGAGGGGCTTCGTTTCACCAGCGCGGCTTCCGCAGGCTTGATGAGCAGCGCAGCGCCAGCGGTCATTGGCCTGCTGGCATGGGGCATGCTGCGGGAGAGGCCCCCGCTGCGGCGCATTGCTGGCATAGCCTGCGTGAGTCTGGGCCTGCTTGCCATTAATCTTACGCCCTTTCTGGCAACGCAGGGAGCCGCTGGTGTGGAAGCCACGCCAGCAAGCGGAGGCGAGGCATGGCGCACATTGCTGGGCAACGGCCTTGTGCTGGCGGCTGTATTGTGCGAGGCGGCATTTTCCGTACTCAGCAAGGCGCGCTGCTGCCCCATGTCGCCCTTGCGGCGCACGACAATCGTATCATTCTATGCCTTCATCATGCTGCTGCCCATGGCCTTGTTTGAGGCCCGTGATTATGATTTTACCTCGTTGTCTGCCTCAGCCATCTGGGGGCTTGCCTATTATGGCGCAGCGGTTTCTTACCTGTCATATGTGCTGTGGTTTCGGGGGATTGCTCAGGTGCAGGCCAGCGCGGCAGCGGCCTTTACAGGTTTGGTGCCTCTGAGCGGCGTAGCGCTTTCTTGGCTGGTGCTTGGCGAGCAGATTCTGTGGACGCATCTTGCAGGTCTGGCTTGCGTGACGGTGGGCATATGGCTTTCGTGCGCTGCAAGAAACGCATCGGACGACAAATGAAAGCGCAAGCAAGCCGCGACCTGCTTCTGATTTCTGGTCGCGTTGCCGATGACAACGCTCATAAATAGAAAAGGGGGCTTGCGCCCCCCTCTTACCATTCAGATGACAAACCCCGTTGCACGGGTTTTGCGCTGCCAGCGGCGGCAGACCGCCGGGCAGAAAACACAGAAATCAGTCGCTCGTCGGCGCGGGCAAGCCGCAGCCTGCTCCTGATTTCTGGTCGCGTTGCCGATGGCAACGCTCATAAATAGAAAAGGGGGCTTGCGCCCCCTTTTCTATTTATCCCACGGTCGGGAAACTATTCTTCTTCGCCTTCAAACTTGATGAACCCGGGGTTCACGTTGACCATGGCGTTGACGATGAGTTCCACCAGGCCGCCGTATGCGAAGTTGTTCTTGGTGTACAGATCGTTGTGTTCCAGCATTTCGCGGATCTGGCCCTTGCAGTTGGAGCAGGGAGCGCAGATGTACTTGCGGGTTTCCGGTCCAAGGCAATCCTTGAAGGCTTCGGCGATCTGCCACATC
>NZ_DASQOG010000055.1:0-40552 GCF_035644575.1 Desulfovibrio sp.
GCCCGCTGTGCAGAATAACCATTCAAGGAGCACCCATGTCCGACAATCCTACGGTTTTGCTGGAGACCTCCTCCGGCGACATTCTTGTGGAGCTTTATGCCGACAAGGCCCCCCAAACCGTTGCCAATTTTTTGAAATATGTGGATGACGGCTTTTACGCCAACACCATTTTCCACCGCGTTATCCCCGGCTTCATGATTCAGGGCGGCGGCCTTGGCGCGCGCATGGACGAAAAGTCCACCCGCGAACCTGTGACCAACGAAGCCGACAACGGCCTCAAGAACGAGCGCGGCACCCTGGCCATGGCCCGCACCCGCGATCCGCACAGCGCCACCGCCCAGTTCTTCATCAATCTGGTGGACAACGATTTTCTCAACCACAGCTCCCCCACCCCTGACGGCTGGGGTTACTGCGTTTTCGGCAAAGTGACCGAAGGCATGGAGAATGTGGATAAAATTGCAAAGGTTAAGACCAAGACCGTGGGCTTTCATGAAAATGTGCCCACCGACATGGTGCTGATCACCGGGGCAAGCCGCTTCGAATAAATGGCGCGGCAGGCTTTGCCTGCAACGCTGTCGCATGGAACCGCCGTATGCCCGCAGTTGCGGCGCTGCGGCGGTTTTGTGTTTGAGCGGCCTTTACGCACAGGCAAGCTGTGCGCCAAACCTGAAAAAAAGAGGAAAAGCCATGTCCAGAGACATTGTTGCCGCCCTTGAAGAACCCTATCAGCGCTCCTGGGCACTGTTGGCCCAGTATATGGACATCTGCCCCGAAAACATCTGGGCCGAAACCAACGGCGGCTGGCCCGTGTGGCAGCAGGTGGCCCACGCCATTGCCGTGCTGAACTTCTTTATTCTTGAAAGTGACGACGAAACCTTTTTGCCCGCGCCTGCCGGCATTGGCGTGCTGATGCTCAAGGAGCAGGGCAAGGATGTTGTGAGCAAAGAAGCCATGCAGGCTTACGGAAAATCCGTAAAGGCCGCAGTGGACGCACGGCTGGCGGCGCTTTCCAATGCCGACCTGACCAGGGTGCAGGAGCGCGTGAGCAAAAAAATTGGCCGGGATCTCACCTATGCGGCCATGATTGCCATGCTGGCCTCCCACACCACCTACCACCTGGGTTCCTGTGATGCGGCTTTGCGGGATCACGGGTTGCCGGGCGTGTTCTAGGCCTCCGCAGTTTTTGCTGTTGGCAGGGAGTTCTGCGGCAAGCCTTGGGTCTGCCGCAGAACTCCCGCGCACCTCGTGTAGCTTGAACAAGGGCGGGCAGCGGCGCAATTTTTTTTGATAAATCATCTGGAAGAGCTTGACTCGGCGGTCTGGAGCCTTAACTAAAATTCATAGCTTGAACGTATGTTTTTCCGGCAGGCGTTGCCGTTAAAAACAGCACTATAGATTTGAGCGCAACCTGCACGAAGCGGGAGGTTGTTATGGCTATCTGGAAGAACGATCCCGACCATTCGCACCTTGGATTTGTGGTGCGGCATCTCATGATTACCGACATCAACGGCAGGTTTGCAGACGTTGCCATTGATCTTGAAACCGGCAACGATGACCTTTCTGACGCAGTCTTTACCATGACCGCCAAGGCTGTGAGCATTGATACCCATGTGCATGCGCGGGACGAGCACTTGCGCTCGCCGGATTTTTTTGATGTGGCGCAGCACCCCGAAGTTACCTTCCAGAGCTCATCTGTGCGCCTTGGGTCGGACCATACCGGAACCATCACTGGTCTGCTCGAAATGCGCGGCGCCTCGCGAGAAGTGACGTTCAACATCACAGCCAGCGACCGTATCACCAACCCCATCAACAACAAGGAAACGCAGTCTTTCAGCATCACTGGCGAGCTGAATCGCAGCGACTTTGGCATTGGCCCCAACATCCCGGCAGCCATTGTGGGCGACAGGGTGAAGGTGGCGGCCAACTTTGAAGTTTCGCCAGCCTAGGCATCTGAATATTGAGATGTTTTGCGGGGGGGCTTTGATTTGAGAACCCCCGCGAAATATGGACAGGATTTGTTTGCTCTGCCTGTTGTTTTGATACTTGCATGCGCCTGAAACAGCTCACTTATGATTGTTTTCTGCCTCCGATCTTTCCCACCACGCGAAATCCGGCCCCGCCATACCCCGGGTTACGTTTAAAAGCCGCCCCTGTTAGCAGGAGCGGCTTTTATTCTTCTGTACAGGCGTTCTCCCGCACAAAAAAGGCCGGGTAGGGATGCCCCGGCCTGATGGCCCTATGCGGGCCACTATGTATTTTAACCTTACTGGATCTTGCAGTTGCCGTCGTTGCAGTCTTCGGTGGCAATCACAGGCGTGGCCTGGAACAGCACCACCTGTTCGCGTCCCTTGTTGGTAATGACCACCACGGTAATGCGCATGAGGCCTTCGGGCAGAGCAGGAGTGGCCTTGGCCTTGAGGTAGCCTGTGCCGGTGATGAGCTTGGCGTCGCTGATCAGGGCGGTGCGGGCATTGGTGAAGGTCAGGCGGTCAATGACCAGTTCCTTGCTCTTGATGGTATTGATGAAGTGCTCTTTGTCCTCAATGTGCCCGTTGGCGTTGATATGCCAGTAGTTGGGGGCCAGCAGGGTTTCAAGGGCCGGTACGTCGCCTGTCATCACAGCTTCTGTATAGAGCGCCACGGTGTCTGCCTTGGCATGGGCAAGCCCACCGGAAAGGGCAATGACGAGGGCTATGAACACAGTGGTTACTTGCAGAATCTTCATGGTATCCTCCCTGAATGGGCTGTTGGAGCGGCCAGAACGAAAATTGCCAATGTGCACGGATTCTTCTATGGTTATATGTAAAGAGTTAAGCAAAACTCTCCCATTGTAAAGCGAATATCTGCCATAGAGCCGGATTTCCTGGCATTTTTTACTGTGAGGCATATGTTTTCATGTTAACCAGCATTTTGCAAACCATTGGCAACACTCCCATGCTGCGGCTCGATCTTTCACGCGACCTGCCCGGCACTGTCTGGCTGAAGCTTGAAAACCGCAATCCAGGCGGTTCCATCAAGGATCGCGTGGCTTTTCACCTTGTTGGTGAAGCTCTGGAAGAGGGGCGCGTTGAACCGGGCGGAGTGCTGGTGGAGGCCACCAGCGGCAATATGGGCATTGGTATGGCCCTGGTTGCCTCGGTGCGTGGCTTTCGCTGCATACTGACCATGCCGGAATCCATGAGCGTTGAGCGCCGCAACCTCTTGCGGGCGCTGGGCGCGGAGCTTGTGCTCACCCCGGCGGAACAGGGCATGAGCGGCGCCGTGGCGGCTGCAAAGCGCATTGCCGATGAACAGGATGCCTTTGTACTCGGCCAATTTACCAACCCGCAGGCTGTGGTGGCCCATTACAAGACCACCGGGCCGGAAATTTTCAAGGACAGCGTGGGCAAGATGGACGTGCTGGTTGCGGGCGTTGGCTCCGGCTCGACCATCACTGGCGTGGGCAGGTTCCTTAAGGAGCGCATCCCCGGCTTCAGGGTGGTGGCCGTGGAGCCAGCCGCTTCGCCGGTGCTTTCGGGCGGCAAACCCGGCCCCCATCTTATCCAGGGTATTGGCGCTGACTTTGTGCCGGCCATCCTTGACCGTGCGCTTTTGGACGAAATTATCCAGATGGACGGAGAAGAAGCCATAAGAACCGCCCGTCTGCTCATGGAAAACGGCATCATGGCGGGCATATCCACAGGCTCCAACGTGCGCGCGGCTCTTGACCTTGCGGCGCGGCCAGAAATGCAGGACAAGAATATCGTAACCTTTGCCTGCGACACGGGCGAACGCTACATGTCAACGCGGTTGTTTCAGGGAATATAAACTGCAGGCAAGCTGGCTTTGCACTTGATTTATGACGGTATTTTCAATGCCACTGCACTCTGTTTGATATGTTCCCCGTTTTGTGCGAAACAGAAAAATATGAAAAAAACTGTCTTTTCGGCCTGCATGGCTAAATATTTGCACTTGGCAACCGATAAGAAAGTCAGCGTAAGCTTCGCTCACCGGCTGGCAGCAAACAAGTTCAGGTCTGCCGTCCGACATTAACGGGCTTCAGCCCAACGGAGAGCATTTCCATGGCGCAGACCAACATCCTGCTGGAAACCGGCACCAATGAGCTGGAAATTGTGGAATTTTTCGTCAACCAGGACGGTTACGAAGCCCACTATGGCCTTAACGTGGCCAAGGTGGTTGAGATTGGCCGTCGCCAGCCGGTGACTGCCATGCCGGAAATGCGCCATAAAGCGCTTCTGGGCGCGTTTCTGCACCGCAATGGCCGTGTGGTGCCGCTGATAGATATGGCCCAGTTTCTGGGCAGCGGACCCATTGAAAACGAAGACGCCAAGGTTATCGTCACCGAATTCAACGGCGTTTGTACGGGCTTTCTGGTGTCGGGTGTCAACCGCATCTATCGGCTGAGCTGGACGGATGTGGAAGCGCCGGGGCAGTTTTTGCAGAATGTGAGCCGCAGCTCGGTCACGGGCGTGGTGCGGCTGGAAGAGCGCGTGATCTTTTTGCTGGATCTTGAAGCCATCGTCGCCGAACTGCATCCGGCCATGGCCATGCGCTTTGACGCCTCCGATATGCGCCACAGCGGCGAAAAAACCTACAATATCCTGCACGTGGACGATTCAAGCAGTATCCGCAGCCTGCTGCTTGACCTGCTCAACAAGGAAGGCCGCTTCACTGTGACGCAGAAGGTCAACGGTCAGGAAGCCTGGGATTACCTGAAGGTGCTGCGAGACCGCTGCGAAGCCGAAGATCGCCCCATTTCCGATTTCGTTCACGGCGTCATCACAGATATAGAAATGCCCGGCATGGACGGTCTGGCCCTGTGCAAGCACATCAAGGACGAAAGAGTCCTTAAAAAACTGCCCGTGGCCATCTTCTCTTCCATGATCAATGAACCTCTTGCCAAGAAATGCGCTGTGGTTGGGGCTGACGTGCAGTACACCAAGCCCGATCTCAAAGTGCTTTCCGTCAAGCTGTATGATCTGGTGACTGAAGCCTGGGGCTAAGGCAGTTTTCGCCTAAAATGTTCTGAAGGCCCTGACCGCACTGGTCAGGGCCTTTTTGCGTTATGGCTTTTTTGTGCGCGCTCTCAGCCCGCAGCCCCTTTCTTGCCCAGCCCTGAAACCTCCAGTATGCTGCCCAAAGGGTCTCGAAAATTTACTGCTGAAAAATCTGTAAAACCCCATGCCTGCTGGATCAGCGCCCACTTTTTTACCCTGAGATGCCTATGCCCGCCCTGCCGGAAGAAAAAATGCTTGTCGAACAGGTAATGCACGACAACCCGGAAACCCTGACCCCTGACCATAAGCTCAAGGACGCGCTCCCGGTGTACGAACGGCACGGCGTGAACTGCGTGCCTATTCTGGATGCGGAAAAGAGGGTCAAAGGCATTCTTACCATTTTTCGCCTTGTGCAGGCCGTGCGCGCAGGAAAGTCCTTTGAAACGCCCATCAGCGAGGTCATGGACACCAACCTTGTCAGCATCCGCAACGATGACACCTTTGGTATGGCGTGCAGCATGCCCATCGACAGAATGCTTGTGCTGGATCATGAGGACAGGCTTGTGGGCGTTTTGACCAAGAAGGAACTGATCCACAAAATATACGTGGCCTTCAGAAATGCGGATATCCACAACCGCGAGCTGAGCGAAGTCATCAACTGCGCCACTGATGGCATCATGATTTTTGATGCCGAAGGCACCCCGCTGTTCAGTAACGACAAAATCCGCAGCTTGCTGCCTGATTGCGATAATATGGCCGCGCCAGCTTCTCCGGACATGGAGGTCGTGAGCGACCTGCTGAAAAAATCGGTGGCCCTCCGCAAGGCGCACAGCTCGCTGCTTGAAGATTGCAATGGCAAGCAGGTGGTGCTCACCATAACGCCCTTGTTTGATGAAAAGGAAAAGCTGTTTCGTTGCGTGCTCTCCGCGCAGGATATGACGGAAATAACCCGCTTGCAGACAGAGGCGGAGAATACGCGGCGGCGGCTTGCGGCCTTTCAGGAGGCTTCGCACAAAGGCAAAAAGGTCATTGCGTGCAATCCCTCCATGCTGCGTTTGCTGCGCGAGGCTGAAAGGCTTGGCAGCGTGGATTCAACCGTGCTCATCACAGGTGAAACCGGCACGGGAAAAGAAGTGCTGGCCATGCATATCCACAGCCACAGCGGCCGCCGTAACGGCCCGCTTGTGCAGATCAACTGCGGCACCATTCCCCAGCACCTTCAGGAAGCGGAACTGTTTGGCTACGAGAAAGGCAGTTTTACCGGGGCCAATGCCAGCCGCGTGGGCATGCTTGAGGTCGCCAACGAGGGAACGCTCATGCTCGATGAGGTGGGCGAAATGGATATGTCCCTTCAGGTCAAGCTGCTGCGCGCCCTTCAGGAGGGTGTGATCTATCGCATCGGAGGGCGCAAGCCTGTCCGCCTCAATGTGCGCATCATTGCCATGACCAACAGGGATCTGCTTAAAATGGTGCGGGAAAACACCTTTCGCGAAGACCTGTATTATCGTCTCAATGTGATTCCGCTTGCGGTGCCGCCCCTGCGCGAAAGGCCGGAAGACATCCTGCCGCTTGCGCAGCATTTTCTTGCCTGTTTCAGCAAAAAGTATTCTACCCGATGCATGATCGGGCCAGAAGAAGAGCAGATGCTCCTGGCCTATCCCTGGCCGGGCAATGTGCGCGAACTGGGGAATTTTGTGGAAAGGCTGACCATTGCCAGCTTTTCCGCCGGGCATTGTGCCTCGGTGTGGGAGAGCATTGCCCCGGCGGGCAGGGCTGCGGCTGCTGGTGCAGGCAACATGCGTGACCAGATCAAGAAGTTTGAACGCCAGTGCATTGAAAGCGGACTTGCCGCCACAAGCAGCATCCGCGCCGCCGCGCGCAAGCTGGGCATATCCCATCCCACGCTGTTGCGTAAAATGCGGGAGCACGGCCTTTCGGTTCAGGAATGAACCACTTGGCGTGGCCTTTTGCTGCAGGACGTTATCAGCACGAGCTCCGGTGCCGTTTTCCTGTGAAATGGCTACGTTCTGATTGTGGTTTAATAATGAACCGCATGGTTTGATTTTGAACCATTATTTCGGCACAGGCCCAGGATTGCTTTCAAATTTATTAATTCAATCAAAACAAATTGTTATATATTTCATTTGCTGAGCAGTGTGCGCAGCATGGCCCGCGAAGTATACGCGGGCTTTTTTATATCTACCTGATAATCAAGATAAAACTTTTTGGAACAAACATTGCTAAGACAGGCTCACAATAAAAAGGCTTTGTTGAAGTGACGCTGTACAAAATCAGCCACGTGAACGTTCAGTCGCAGTTACCGCCACGGGCCCGGTCGGTGCGCGCCTGAGATAGAGAAAAGCAGGCTGCAACGGTCACCGTACAGCCCATGTGCATGGGCCTGTACCCTTGCCGTTCCGCCGCCAGACAGCGGCAAAATCATCCGTTATGATGAGGAGTTTATATGTCATCTTCGGCTTTTTGGATGTTCGGCCTTGCACTCGCGTATACGCTCCTGCTCATTGTCATGAGCCAGATAGCCAAGAAAAAGGCCAAGGCGGGCGAAGACTTTTTTGTGGGCGGGCGCAAGTTCAGCCGATGGACAGTGGCCTTTTGCATTACAGGCCTCTTTTCAGGCTCAACCTATATCGCAATCCTCGAACTCTCATATTTTACAGGTATTTCTGCCATATGGTACGGCGTTGCGGAGCTGACCCACGTGCTCATCATCGCACTGGTGCTGATCGGGCCGTTCCGCAAAAGAATGATGGTCACCATCTCTGGCCTCATTGGCGATAAATACGGACGCACGGCAAAGGGCATAGCCGGAGCCATCACGGCCATCACGTTTCCCATGTGGTCTGTGGCTACGGCCCTTGCTTTCGCCTCATGCATCAACGCCCTCACAGGGCTGGACATGCTGGCCTCGGTCGTTATTACCGCAGCGCTTATGTATGTCTTCCTGAGCGCTGGCGGCATGTGGTCTGTGGCCATGACCCAGACGGCAAACTTTTTTGTGTTCATGATCATGTTTGCGGTGGCCATTTACGCCATCGGCGTTAACCCGGGGTACGGCGCACTTGCAACGTTTCTGGAGACAAACGCCAAGTACGGCAGCCTGACCAGCGTTGGCCTGCAAACCATTCTGGCCTGGTTTGGCACATTCCTGATCAACGTGCTGTTGGCGCAGGCCGCGTTCCAGATGGCCCTGTCGTGCAAAACAGCGGACGAAGGCCGCAAGGGCCTGCTGATCGCTGGCGGGTTCAACATCATCTTCATTGTCATGGGCGTTCTTGTGGGCGTTGCAGCGGCTATCACCATGCCCGGCAATGCGCGTGGCCTTGTGGCAGTGCCCAAGTATCTTATGGAAACCCTGCCCGCGCCCATGGTTGGCATGTTCACGCTGGGCATCTGGGCCTGCGCCCTTGGCTGGGGCGCTCCGTGCCAGTTCTCCGGCGCAACCAGCCTTGGCAGGGATGTTGGCTCGGCCTTGTTTCCTGACGCGTCAGACGCCAAGCTGGTGCATTTTACCCGCATATCTCTGCTGGCGCTGACGGCGCTCATGATTCTGTTTGGCTATCTGCGTTCTGAGCAGGCCGCGTGGTGGAATATCTTCGCCTGGACAGCCCGCAACGGCGCAACCTTCGCTCCCATGGTCGCAGCCCTGTTCTGGGGCGTTGCCACTCCCCGTGCCGCTGTCACCGCCCTTGTGGCCGGTTGCGGTGCTGGCCTTGTGTGGAACTGGATGGGCGGCTGGGCCGTCAACAGCTTCTATCTCAAGATACATCCCGTGTGGGTGGCCATGGCCGCCAATATTATCGGCATGACCGTGGTTTCTCTGGCCGAACGCGGCTGGAGCGTCATCGCGCCGCAGGGCGGAGCCGCCATGCTGCGCAATGCGGCGCTGTTGGTAGCTCTGGCCTTGCTTGTCTGCCTGGTTTCGGCTGGCGGGTGGCTCTATGCCACAGGCCTTTGGGGCATGACGGCTTTTCTGCTTGTTCTTCTTGTCTGGATTGCCCTCATTGTCAGTACGGAACGTCAACAAGCATCTGCCCGCTAGAGCGGTCGTTACAAAAATTTGCGCTGTCAAATGCCCGCACGGCGAACATGCACAGATGCTTATGCGCCGCCTGCATTTAAAGCGATAAGATCTTAAAGGGGTTTATCATGCCTATGATTAACGTTGAATGGAAAGGAAACATGCTGTTTGAAGGAAGGGATTCCGACAACCGCCCTGTGATTATGGATGCCTCTGCCATATATGGCGGCAATAACGAAGGCGTTCGCCCCATGGAGCTGCTGCTTATTTCTTTGGCGGGCTGCACGGGCATTGAAGTGGGCCATGCCCTCAACAAGATGCGTGTTCCCTTCACGGAATTCAAAATTTCTGCCGATGCCGTGCGCCGCGAAGAAATTCCGCAGATATTTACGGAAATCAATGTGGAATACACGGTCAGCGGCGAAGGCGTCACCCTGGAAAAATTTGTGCGCGCATTTGAGCTTGGAGCCGTCAAATACTGCTCCGTAGCCAATATGCTCAAGGTGGCGAGCCGCATCAACTACAGCTTTGTGGTCAACGGCGAACACCACGCCTACCCTCTGCCGACCGCATCGGCCTAGTTGAGGCGGAACAGCGGAACTGCCGGCGCTTTTTACCATTGCGGCAGACCGTTCCCCACCACATCGATGAGGCCGGAAAGCTCGCGGGCTTCCCGGCCTCATGTACAGGAGACAGTATGCCTCAGTATAACTTGCCCGAAGATCTGTTTTATACCTCGGAGCACATCTGGGTGCGGCAAGAGGGGGATGAGCTGGTGCTGGGCATTACGGACTTTGCCCAAAGCCAGCTTGAAGAAGTTGTCTACGCGGACGTGCCCAACGTTGGCGCGCAGCTGGAAGCCGAAAAAGAATTTGGCTCGCTGGAATCCATGAAGACCGTCAGCGCCCTGTTTGCCCCGATTACCGGCACCGTCATTGCGGTCAACGGCGATCTGGAAGATTCCCCTGCCCTGATAAACCAGGATTGCTACGGCAAAGGCTGGATCGCGCGCGTACGGCCCGAAGCTCCGGCAGGCTCGCATGCTTTGCTGCGCGCAGAGCAGTACGGCCAGTTGCTGCCGCAAAACAGTTAGCTTTCGGTGGGTTAAAATATGCGCGAGGATGATCGAATGAAAAAACTGACCATCATCGGCAGCGGCCCTGCCGGATATACGGCGGCCTTTGCAGCGGCCCGCGCCGGGCAGGCCGTAACGCTTGTGGAAAGCGAAGCTCTTGGCGGCACATGCCTCAATTCCGGCTGCATTCCCACCAAGACGTTCAAAAGCTCCGCAGATATTCTGGACAAGTTCCGGCACATGAGCGAGTTCGCCGTCACGGGCTCATCGCAGGCCGCCATTGATATGGCTCGCCTTCTGGAACGTAAAAACCGCGTTATCCGGCTGTTGGCGCAGGGGCTGGAAAAATCCTGCGCACACCTGAATGTCGCTGTGGCCAGGGGCAGAGGCCGCCTTGTCAGCGCGCAGCAGGTGCAGGTGACGGCAAAGGATGGAAGCACACAGCGGATTGACGGTGATGCCGTCATTCTTGCGGTTGGCTCAAGGCCTTTGGAGCTCCCCGCTTTGCCCACAGACAAGCGCCACATTCTGACCAGCGACGGCGTTCTGAATCTGGATCGTGTTCCCGCAAGCATCTGCATTGTGGGCGGCGGCGTGATAGGTTGCGAGATGGCCTGTATTTTCAGGGCATTTGGCGCTGAGGTTACGGTAGTTGAAGGGCAGAACCGACTGTTGCCCTTGCCTGCGGTTGACGAAGAAATCAGCAAGCTGCTGCACCGCGAACTGAAAAAAGCGGGAATCAAGGTCGAAACGGGCGTCACTGTCAGCCGGGCCGAAGTGGGCGACGGTATGGTGCGTCTGCATACAGAAGCCGCCAGCGGCGAGCGCCCATCAGTGCCGCCTCCGTTTGAGGTGGAAAGCGTGTTTGTCACTGTCGGGCGCGTGCCGGATACGGAGGGACTGGGGCTGGAGACGGCAGGCGTGGTATGTGACGCGCGCGGTTGGGTGCAGACCGATGTCTTTCTTGAAACGTCCGTGCCGGGCGTATACGCCATTGGCGACATTCTTGGCCCGGGGAAAATCATGCTGGCTCATATGGCCGCCGCAGAGGCGGAATGCGTGGTCGAAAACCTGGGGCAGCAGTCAAAGCCGTGCGATTATTCCCTTGTGCCCTCGGCTATTTTCACAACGCCGGAAATCGGCTGCGTGGGGCTTTCTGAAGCGCAGGCGCTGGCAAAAGGGCGCAATGTGCGTTGCGTCCGACTGCACATGCGCGAGTTGGGCAAGGCGCACGCCATGGGCGAAATAGCCGGGCTGTTCAAACTGGTCATTGATGCGGAGAGCCAGGCAATCCTGGGAGCGCATATTTGCGGCCCGCACGCCACAGACCTCATAGCCGAGGCGGCGCTGGCAATCCATATGGGCGCAAGCGCTGAAGATGTGGCCCGTACCATTCACGCGCACCCCACCCTGGCGGAAGGTTTTGGCGATCTGTGCCGCATCGCCAGACTGGCGTAAGGCCTGCCTGCGCCGGAGCGCATGTGCACTGCGATGCCCGTTGCTGCGCATGCGCCATCTTTTTTGAGCAGTCAGACTATGAAATGGTTGCCAGCTTGCAAGTAAGCTGATCTTCAATCGCTCATCTGCTCCAGAAAAAAGCAACCCCCTCTCGGGTAGGGACACGAGAGGGGGCGCGCATGGGGCGGCCAGGGGTAGGGGCCGCCTTTTGTCACTATTTACAGGGCTGGTTAGCCCATCTTGGTGGCGTCAATCACGTTATAGTCGAGGCCCAGCTCCTTGCCGGGAATACCCAGGGCGAGGCCCACCAGCTGCGAAAGGTGCAGCACGGGCACACGGGCTTTCGACTTGGCTATATCCTGCGCTGCTTCCTGATAAATGTCGAGCTGCATCTGGCAGAGCGGGCAGGGGGTTACGATGCAGGCCGCGCCGGAAACAGCTGCGCTGTCCACAATCTGGCTGGTCATGCGCATGACGGATTTTTCCGCCGGATACACGGCGTGGAAGCCGCAGCAGTCCAGCCGCTTGGCAAAGGGAACCGTCTGTCCGCCAAGGGCGGCCACCACGGTCTCAAAGCTCGAGGGATTCACCGAGCTTTCAAAGCCAAGGGCGGATTCGGGCCGCAGGCTGTGACAGCCGTAGAAGGCCGCCACTTTAAGGCCCGTAAGCGGCTTGGTCACCTTGGCTTTGAGGGTCTGGGCGTTTTGCGCCAGAACCCAGAGCAGGCTGGTGACTTCGCTGGTGCCGTTATAGGTCATGTTGCCCTTGGCAAGAAAGGTGTTGATGCGGTCTTTCTTGCCGCCGTCAAGTTCTGCCTTGGCGCGGCGCAGCATGAGCAGACAGGTGCTGCACGAGGTCAGCACGGGCAGGCCCATTTTTTCAGCCAGGGCGATGTTGCGGGCGTTGGCAACCAGGGTCGCCACGGGGTCAACATCCTGCGCCTGGGAAGCGCCGCAGCAGCTCCAGCCGGGGATTTCCTTGAGTTTGATGCCAAGCCTTGGGGCCACGGCCTCAAGAGCCATCTTGGATTCCTTGGCGGCCTGAGTCAGCACGCAGCCGGGAAAAAAGGCGAATTCGGTCTGCATACGGCTACTCCTTCTCTGCGGCATGGGCCGCCTGAATCATCTTCACCAGGGCATCATGCCCTTCAATGGTTTCGCCGCCAAAGGCCTCAAGCGGATTCATCTTGCCCTGACGCAGCAGGGTCACAGCCATGCCCGCGCGGGCAATGGTGCTGATGCCTTCGGTGCGCAGGGCAAGGCGCACTTCGTTGAGGCGGCCGGAGTCTTCCACCAGATCGGTGTAGAACGACTTGGCGTGGGCCGGGCCAACGCCGTCGGTCATGCCCTTGGCCATAACGAGGGCCCGCAGACCGGCGATATCGTCGGCAGCGCTGATGCCCTTGGGGCAGCGGCTGGCGCATTCCTGACAATGCACGCAGTTCCACAGGCCGCCCGCCACGGCGGGCTTGCCGTGCAGCAGGGGATCCTTGGAGCGCGAATCGTTGGCCACGCGCCATGCGTGGGTGAAGACAAAGGGTTCCATGTAGTCGCTGCGGTCGGCGGTGAGCTTGTTGCACTCAGAGGCACACGCGCCGCAGAGGATGCAGTCCCATTGCTTGATGATGCGGTCGAATTCCTTCTGGTTCTGGCGGCAGCCTTCCTTCATGGAGAATTCGGACTTTGCCACCATGCCCGGATGCACCTTGCGCAGGTTTTCCATGGCGGGTTCCCAGTCCACAACGAGGTCGGAAATGACCTTGAAGTTCGCCAGAGGCGAAATGTGGAAGGTGTTCGAGCCGTATGTTTGGGCGAGGTCGTCCATCTTGGTGTCGCAGGCCAGAACCGCATGCCCGTTGACGCGCACGGCGCACGCGCCGCAGATGGCGCAGCGGCAGGAGGCCGTGAAGTTCAGCGTGGGGTCCTGGGTCTGCTTGATGAACAGCAGGGTGTTGAGCACGGTCTTGCCCGCCACGTCCGCCGGATCAAGTTTGTAGCTCTGCTCAAAACTGTTTTTGCCGTCAAAGCGGTCAATGATGATAGTGGGCATTAGTACTTCCGCTCCTCGGGCTTGAATTTGGTGATTTCCACTTCTTTCCAGCCCATGCGCATTTTGCCGCTGTCGTCCATGCTGACCATGCTGTGCTTGAGGAAGTTGGCATCGTCACGCTTGGGGAAGTCCTCGCGGGTGTGCGCGCCGCGCGATTCCTTGCGCTCGGAGGCGGCAAGGCAGGCGGCCTGGGCCAGTTGCAGCATGTTGCCCAGCTCCACATATTCGGTGAACACCGTATTGTAGACGGGGTTGGCGTTGGGGACGCGCAGGGCGTCGTAGCGCGAACGCAGGTCCGCCAGGGAGCTGCTCAGGGAGTCGAGCTTGGACTGGGTGCGGAAAATACCCAGGTTGTCCCAGAGCTGCGCGCCCATTTCTTCGCGGATGGCATACATCTGCTTGGCATCGCCGCCGTTGGTGGTGTTGCGGAAGCGATCCTGCCAGCGGGCGGTCAGATCGGTGAGGCGCTTGCCCGCGCCAAAATCGGCATGGCTGGCAAAGGCCGCTGCGCCGTTACCGGCGATTTTGCCCGTCACCACCGCATCGGCCAGCGAGTTGCCGCCAAGGCGGTTTGCGCCGTGGATGGACACGCACGAAGCTTCACCAGCGGCAAACAGGCCGGGCACAACCGTGGCCATGTCGTCAAAGGTGTTCACGTCAATGCCGCCCATGGAGTAGTGGGCAGTGGGGCGGATGACCATGGGCTTGTCCACAAGGTCGATATTTTCAAAAAGTTTGCCAACGTGGCGGATCTGCGGCAGATCGTGGACGATCTTATCCTTGCCGAGGTGCCTCAGGTCAAGCAGCACATAGGCTTCCAGCCCCTGGCCGTAGCCACGGCCCTCGCGGATTTCCGTTTCGATGGCGCGGGCCACGATGTCGCGGGGTCCAAGTTCCATCTTGGCGGGGGCGTAGGCCTTCATGAAGCGCTCGCCCTTGTTGTTGAGCAGATAGCCGCCTTCGCCGCGGGCCGCTTCGGTAATCAGCACGCCGCCGTGCACCACGCCCGTGGGGTGGAACTGCACCATTTCGGCATCCTTGAAGGGAATGCCCGCGCGCAGGGCAGCGGCAACGCCGTCGCCAGTGGCAATGTAGGGGGTGGAGGTGCGGTTCCAGAAAATGCGGGTATAGCCGCCGGTGGCAAGCACCACTGCCTTGGCGCGCACAGGGGCGATTTCGCCGGTGCGGATGTTGCGCAGCACGGCGCCTTCGCAGCGGCCATTGTCCACGGCCACGTCAAGCAGCTCGTGATCCATGAGGAATTTGACGCCGTGGCTCAGGGCATCGTCCAGGCAGGTGTGGGCAACGATGTGGCCGGTCTTGTCGGCGGAGTAGTTGCAGCGGACCTTGGATGCGCCGCCAAAGGGACGGGCCTTGACCTTGCCTTCAGCCGTGCGCGAGAAGGGCATGCCCAGATAATCCAGTTCAAGGATGGCGGGGCCTGCCTGCTCGCAGAATTTGAGCGTGGATTCCTGGTCTACCAGATAGTCGCCGCCCTTCACGGTATCAAAGCAGTGCAGCTCGTAGGAGTCGCCCTTGCTGAAATCGGTGACGCCGTTGATGCCGCCTTCGGCCATACAGGTGGCGCTGCGCGAGGGCATGCATTTGCTGACCACAACCACGTTGAGCTTGGGATTTTTTTGCAGGGCTGCCACGGCGGCTCGCAGGCCAGCGCCACCTGATCCGATGATCAGGATGTCGCAGGTGGCCAGGGGGCCGACACCAGCGGCTGCGGCAAGAGCTTTTTCAATGCCGCTCATGTTCACCGTCAGCGCGCTGATGGTGATGCAGGCCGATTGCAGAAATTTTCTGCGGGTAAACTGCTGCGTCATAAGGGTTTCCTCAAAAGTAGGTGGATTTGCCGTTATTTCCAGCGGTTGTGCAAGAAAGTACTTGGGGCGGAAAGGGCGGCAAAAGCTGATTGATTGAGCAAAGAATAAAGGTATGCTCTGTTGATAGTGAAAAATAACACACCAAATCGCTCCAGAGCAACGCGGATTCTTGATTTGTAAGTTTTGAAACTTTTGTAAGTAATGAAAACAGCCAGAACGACGGGCGGCAAGGTCAGGACGGCGAAACCAGCAGCTCCGCCGGTTTTGAAAATAATCAAAAAGGAGACTCTTTAGTTGAAGAGTCTCCTTATGGATTCATTCAAGGCTTACGGCAGCAGTTAAAAACCCTGCTCCAGCGGCGGCCATACGAGCCAGTCGCCATCGTGCGGCGCACGGGGGGTGTTGCCGGGCTTGAGGTGCACCTGCCGCCCCTGAACGTCTATGCGCCCCTGAGCCAGCCACTGGATTGCCTGGGGATAAATGCGGTGCTCCATTACATGGATGCGGCTCATGAGGTCGTCCTCGCTTTCGCCAGCGTTGACAGGCACAACGGCCTGAATCAGCACCGGGCCGCTGTCCACCTTTTCTTCCACAAAATGCACGGTGCAGCCGGAAACCTTGACGCCGTAATTGACGGCATCGGCGCCGCCGTGCACGCCGGGAAAGCTGGGCAGCAGCGCCGGGTGGATGTTGATGACCTTTCCGGCAAATGCCTCAAGGAACACAGGGGTCAGCAGGCGCATATAGCCCGCCAGCACCACAAGCTCCGCCCCGGCTTCGCGCAGGGCTTCAACCATGCGGGCGTCAAAGCTCTCGCGATCGGGGAAGCTTTTGTGATCCAGCACAAGGCAGGGGATGCCCGCCTTTTCCGCACGGCTCACAACGCCCGCACCGGGGCGGTTGCAAACGATCAGGGCAATGTTCACGTCCAGTACGCCCTGGGCGGCCTTGTCGATCATGGCCTGAGCGTTTGTGCCGCTGCCGGAGGCCAGTATGGCGATATTCAGGGGCATGTCTTATCTCGCAAAGTACGTTTTCAGGGCGTCCACCAGTGCCGGGATGGTGTAATCCATGGGCATGATGTTGCAGGTAAGGCCGTTTTTTTGCAGCGTTTCTGCCGTTACCGGCCCGATGGCGGCCAGCTTCACTTCCGGGTGCGTCTTGAGGATTGCAGCCGGGATAAGGGAGAGGAAGTTCTCCACTGTGGAGGAGGAGCCGAAGGTCACGCAGCTTAAGGTGCCGGCGTTGATGCGTTCGAGGACTTCATCCCTTTTGTGCGCGGCGGGGACGGTTTCGTAGGCGGAAATAACGTCCACCACGGCTCCTGCCTTGCGCAGTTCTTCGGGCAGCACTTCGCGGGCCTTGGCGGCGCGGGGCAGCAAAAAGCGCATGCCTGCCACGTTGCCGTTTTCAAGGGCCAGCAGGCCTTCAAGCACACCCTCGGCCATGTAGCGCTCGGGAATGAAATCGGGGGTGATGCCGCGTTCAGTCAGGGCGTCGGCGGTGGCGGGGCCGATGGCGGCCACCTTGCAGTTGCCGAGCGCGCGGCTGTCCTTGCCCGCCTTTGCGAGCCGCAGCCAGAAGTGCTTTACACCGTTGACCGAGGTAAAGATAACCCAGCCGTAGCTGGCAAGATTGCCCAGAGCCGCGTCAAGTTCCGCATAATCGGCAAGGGGGCTGATTTCAATGGTGGGGCACTGGATGACCTCGGCCCCCAGCGCCGTAAGGCTCTGGGCGAGGCCGCTGGCCTGTTCGCGCGCGCGGGTCACAACAATGCTGCGGCCAAAAAGCGGCTTTTTTTCAAACCAGCCAAGGGTGTCGCGCAGGGTGGCGACCTTGCCCACAAGAATGACCGAAGGATTGGTGAATTTGGCTTCAACCGCCGCCTGGGGCAAGCGGGCCAGGGTGTCCACGAGGCTGCGCTGATAGGGCGTTGTGCCGCGATAGATAAGTGCCGCCGGGGTGTGCGGATCCATGCCTGCTTCAAGCAGATTGCGGGCGATGTCGGGCAGGTTTTTCATGCCCATCACAAAGACCAGAGTGGAGGCGCTGGCGGCAAGGGCCTTCCAGTTGTGCACGGAGCCGGGTTTGTCCGGATTCTCATGCCCGGTGATGATGGTCACGGAAGAGGCAAAATCCCTGTGGGTCACGGGAATGCCCGCATAGGCGGGGGCGGCGATAGTGCTGCTGATGCCGGGCACTTCCTCAAAGGGAATGCCCGCCGCCGCCAGTTCTTCGCCTTCTTCGCCGCCGCGCCCGAAGATATAGGGGTCGCCGCCTTTCAGGCGGGCCACAACGTTGCCTTCCTTGGCCTTGCTGACCAGAAGGGCGTTGATCTGATCCTGCGGCAGGGCGTGGTTGCCCGCCACCTTGCCCACATAGATTTTTTCCGCATCGGGGCGGGCGTAAGAAAGCAGGCTGTCGTTTGCCAGGGCGTCGTATACCACCACATCGGCGGCGGCCAGGGCGTCACGCCCCTTGATGGTCAGCAGGCCCGGATCGCCGGGTCCGGCTCCGATGAGAAATACCTTCATTATACGCCTCCCCTGGCGAGATCGAGCAGCGTGCGCGCGCCAAAGGCCGTGGGCCCTACCGGAGCAAGGGGCGTGGCCTTGGCGGCCCAGTCTACCCCGGCAATGTCCAGATGGGCCCAGCGCACGCCCTCTTGAATAAAGTGTTGCAAAAAGAGCGCGGCGTTGATGGCCCCGCCTTCACGCGGGCCCATGTGGCAAATATCGGCCACTTCGCTTTTGAGCGATTCAACATAGGGCTTCCACAGCGGCAGGGGCCAGTATTCTTCGCCGCAAGCGCCGCCTGCCGCGCGGATGCGCTCGGCAAGGTCGGCATCATCGCTGAACAGGCCCGCAAGCTGGTTTCCCAGCGCAACGGCGCAGGCCCCGGTGAGGGTGGCAATATCAATCACCGCAGCCGGAACCCATGTTTTCTGGGCATAGGCCAGCGCATCGCACAGGGCAAGGCGGCCTTCCGCATCGGTATTCTGGATTTCAACGGTGTCGCCATTGGCGGCGCGCACCACATCGCCGGGGCGCATGGCGCGGCCACCGGGCATGTTTTCGGCGCAGGCCAGCAGGCCCACCACGCGGCGGGGCGCGTCTTCCTGCGCAAGGGCCGCCACCGTGGCCAGCACCGTTGCGGCGCCGGTCATGTCGGCCTTCATCTGGTGCATGTTGGCGGCGGGCTTGAGGCTGATGCCGCCCGTATCAAAGGTGATGCCCTTGCCCACCAGCACGAGGGGCTTGTCCTGTTCGTGCCCGGCGGGGGCGTGCTCCAGCACGATGAGGCGGGGCGGACGGCCCGAACCCTGGCCAACGGCCATGAGGCAGCCCATGCCTTCCTTTTCCAGATCGGTTTCGTCCAGCACTGTGCAGGCAAAGCCTTTTTCGCGCGCCAGTTCCTGCGCTTTCTGGGCCAGCATTTCAGGGTAGAGCAAATTGGGCGGCGTGGTGGCAAGGTCCCGCGCAAGGCTCACGGCCCAGGCGGCGTTTTCGCCCCTGCGAGCGGCGGCGTGGGCGGCGTCCGGCACTTCCTGGCCGTCAAAGGCCACGGCCAGCCACTGCGGGTCGGCGGCTTCGTCCGCATCGGCCTTTTTAAGGGCCGTAAAGCGGTACAGGGCAAGCTGAGCGGCGCATACGCATTCTTCCACCAGGCGTTCACGGCCTCCGGGCAGCCGTGCCAGAGCCGGTTCGGGCAGCACTATGGACGTGTAGCCCTGCTTGCGGCACAGTTGCACTGCGGCGGCAATGGCCTTGCGGATGTCGGCGGTGGAGACTTTTTCCCTCGGGCCAAGGCCCACGGCCAGCACCCGGGGAACGGTAAGTTCGGGATGCCCGTACAGCAGGGCCAATTCGCCCGCCTTGCCCTTGAAGTCGCGCAGGGCAGGGGCTATGACCAGCCAGGGAGCAACCTTGTCCAGTTCAGGAATCTGCTCAAGCAGAGTTTCATCCTGGCAGACGGGGGCCAGCAGAACGTCCCCTTTCCATTGTTCCGGTCCGAGATTCTGAAAGCGTATATCCATAGAGCTGCTTCTCCTGAAGTGCGTTGCGTACAGCCGCCAGCGCGGTGAAAGATGCGGCAGAAGGCCGCAGGGCGCTTGCGCCGTGTTCCAATTGGTGAATATACTTCGCCGCCGCGTTTTTGCCAAGGGCGGGCAGCCGCCTGCGCGCGGAATTCCCGGCACGGCGGCGGATGCGGGCATATTCCTTGCAGCTTTTGTTCATATCTGTTGCCAGCTCGCTGCAAAACTGGCTTTTCCTTGTTCCGCAGGGTGTTACGCGCAGGCGGAGCGTCGTTTTTTTTGTCACTCACAGGATCGCTTATGCTGCTTTATATACACGTTCCCTTTTGCTCCACACGCTGCCGCTACTGCGCTTTTCATTCAAGCCCGCTTGGGCGCGGCGTTGATGCGGCCAGCTCCCCCGCCGTGCGCGACTATGTGGACACCCTGTTCTTGGAGCTGGCCCACTGGGGCGACCAGCTAGGCGGCAGCGAGGTGCAGTCTGTCTTTTTTGGCGGGGGGACGCCCAGCCTGCTTTCGCCGCGCATCATCGGCCTGACCATGGAGCGCATTAACAAGTATTTCAGGCTGGTGTCCAAGGCCGAGGTGACGCTTGAGGCCAATCCGGAATCCCTGCGCGGCGGGCACCGCGCGGCCCAGTATCTGGATGCGGGCATCAACCGCCTTTCCATCGGCGTGCAGAGCATGGACGAAGGCATGCTGCGCCTGCTGGGCCGTCCGCACAAGGCGCAGGACAGCCTGCACGTGGCCTTTCTGGCGCGCGAGGCGGGCTGCGCCAACATCAACCTTGACCTCATGTGGGGCCTGCCGGGGCAGAGCGTGCGCCAGTGGCTGCAAACGCTCAAGGATGTCATCCGCATGACCCCCGACCACATTTCCGCCTACGGCCTCACGCTTGAGCCGGGAACCCCGCTGGAGCTTGATGTGGAAGAAGGCCGCCTGACCTTGCCGCCGGAGCGCGACCAGAACATCATGTTCATGGAAGGCGCAGCCATGCTTGAGCAGCACGGCTACCTGCACTATGAAATTTCCAATTTCGCCCGCATGGGATTTCAGTGCCGCCACAACATGGGCTACTGGGAGGGGGAAGACTATCTTGGCCTTGGCCCATCGGCCACGTCCACCATCGACAACCGCCGCTGGACAAATCCCTCAAGCCAGGCCGCCTGGAACGCCCGCACCCGCGAGGGAAAACTGGCCCAGAGCGTGGAAGAACTCACGCCCGAAACGCGCGTGCTTGAGCTGTTGATGCTGCGTCTGCGCACGGCGCGGGGCCTGCGTGTCAAAGCATACCGCGAAATGACCGGACGCGACTTTGTGCGCGATCACCAGCGGCTGGTGCAGGCCCTGCATGAAAACGGACTTATCCGCATCCGGCAGGGCTATATGCGGCTAACCCGCAGCGGTATGCTGGTTTCCAATTCCATTCTCAGCAATCTGTTTGCCCGCACCCGCGAGGTGCTCAAGCAGGCGGCGCTTTCCGGCGGGCTGAAACCTCAGGCCGTGGAATCTTCCGAAAGCTCCGTGGCGCAGAGCGCACTACACGAAGACAGCCCGGAAATCCGCCCGGTGCGCTGGCCCAGCGCCTGATTCTCGGTCAGGAATAGGGTCGCTGTACAGATTTGCGCAAGGCCGGTGTTTACGCGGGGCAAAAATGCCACTAGTATGCGGCAGCCGGTTCTGACGGTAGCCCCCCTCCGTCTGTTCGGCTGATGCGAATTGCCCGCGCCCTTGCGCGGCTATGGCTGATCCTTCCCCGCCGCCTGTGGTTACGCGCGGCGCGGGACCAACCGATTTGGGCCTGTTTACACGATGGCTCTTTTGCCCCCTGCCTGCGTCAGAAAGCCTTTTTATTCCAGTTGAGTGTCCAACGTACACACCTTTCATAAAAAGGCTTCCATCCCTGGCAGGGAACAAAAGTTCTCACAGCGTCACAGTCCCTGAGCGTCAACGAGAATACGGAGAGAGGGTATGCGTCAAAAGGATTTTGTGGTTTTAGGCGTTTGTTTGGCGGCGTTCGGTTGGCTGGCTTTTGGGCCCGGGGCGCTTGAGGGCTTTATCAGCCTGACTGCCCAGTATCCTTTTGGCATGAGCTTTCTCAAGTTTGCCATTCTGGCTACCCTTGGCGAATGCATTGCACTGCGTATTACCACCGGCGTGTACAACAGGCCTGGATTTGGCGTTTTGCCCAAGGCGATTATCTGGGGTTTGCTGGGCATAGGCATCAAGATCGCCTTCACCGTGTACGGCGCGGGCACATTCAAGCTGCTCAACGAAATGGGCCTGCTTTCGGGCGCTCCCACGACCTTTGGCGCCAAGCTGCTCATGTCTTTTTCCATCAGCGTGCTCATCAACACGTTGTTCGCCCCGGTGCTGATGATTACCCACAAGCTCACCGACCTGCACATTGCGGCCACTGGCGGCACGCTCACCAGCCTGTGCACCAAGCCTGACGTGGCGGCCCTGTTCCGCACCATCGACTGGAATTCCATGTGGAGCTTTGTGCTCAAGAAGACCATTCCTTTCTTCTGGATTCCCGCGCACACCATCACCTTTATGCTGCCCGCCCACTTTCAGGTGGTGTTTGCAGCGGCGTTGGGCATTGCCCTGGGCGTGATTCTGGCCTTTGCGGGCCTGCGCGCCAAGAAGGCCTAACAAAGCAGAAAACCTGGCGGGGTGAACTCCGCAAGATCATACGTATAACAAAGACGGCCACTCTCTATAGGGAGTGGCCGTCTTTTAGTATCATGTGCGCTTTGGAGCGCGAAGGCACATCAGAATAACAGGCCGCTCTGCCGGATGATCTCCTGCCCGTTGGGCAGCGAGGGCAGCAAGGTTGCCGCCATGATGGCGTAGTGCGTTGCCGTGGGTTTGAAGCCGTATCGCGGGGTCACAAATATGAACATGAGGCACAGGGCAGCCACAACAAAGACCAGCACGTTGGCTTGGTTCGAGCCCCATGGCAAGGCCGCGGCGTACAGCAGGGCATACATGCCCCACGCCGCCAGCATGGCGCAAACAAAGAGAATGTTGAAGCCGGTGTGTGCGCGCCAGCTTTGCCTGTAGGCGGTAAACATGCCTTATTTCCTTATGTGCGTCGCGCCAAGGTCAAGTCCCATGGAAAGAATGGCGGCTATGTTGCGCGCGGCCCTGCGCAGATTTTCATTGCCCTCGGTAAGGGCCTCGTCAATGGTGCAGGGGCGGTAGAGCACGCTTGAAACCGCGTCAATGCCGTGGGCAAAGACAGCGTCCACATCGTGGCGCAGCGATCCGCCAATGGCGATAACCGGCTTGTTGTGGCGCTTTGCCACGCGGGCAACGCCCACAGGGGTTTTGCCAAAGGCGGTCTGCCCGTCGATGCGTCCCTCGCCGGTAATGACGATATCAGCGTCGCGCACGTGCGCGTCCAGGCCCACGGCTTCGGTCACGATCTCACTGCCGGGGCGCAGCCGCCCTTTCAAAAAGGCAAACATGGCAGCGCCCATACCGCCAGCAGCCCCAGCGCCGGGCATGTCTGCCATGTCCACGCCAAGGTCGCGGCGCGCAATGGCCGCAAAATTCTGCAAATATCCATCGAGCTGCTGCACCATTTCAGGCGTGGCCCCCTTCTGCGGGCCAAAGATGGCTGATGCGCCGCGCGGGCCGCACAGGGGGTTGTCCACATCGCAGGCCACATCAATGACGCAGTCGGCAAGGCGGGCGTCAAAGGCGGACATGTCTATGCGCGCAAGCCTGCCAAGGCCCATGCCGGTGGGTTCGATTTCCTGCCCCTGACCGTCCAGCAGCCGCACCCCAAGGGCCTGAAGCATGCCGGCGCCGCCCTCGTTGGTGGCGCTGCCGCCAATGCCCAAGATGAACTTGCGCGCGCCAGCATCCAGCGCGGAGCGGATAAGCTGGCCCGTGCCGTAGCTGGTGGTATTGAGGGGATTGCGCAAGTGGGGCGGCACAAGGGCCAGACCGCTGGCTGCGGCCATTTCGATCACGGCGGTTTTGCCATCGCCGGTCAGGCCGTAAAAAGCATCCACCGGGTCGCCCAGCGGGCCGCGTACCGTGGTATCCACCCGACGGCCTGCCGTGGCTTCAATCATGGCTTCCACGGTGCCTTCGCCGCCGTCCGCCACAGGAACCTTGACGTAGACCGCATCGGGGAAAACCTCGCGGAAGCCGGATTCGATGGAAAGGGCCACTTGCAGGGCAGACAGGCATTCCTTGTACGAGTCGGGCGCGATGACGATCTTCATTGCTGGTTCCTTGCTGGGGCTGGCGGTGGAAGACAGGATACGTTTTCCATAATAGCGCCGGGGCCTGTGAAATACCAGACCCCGGCGCAGCAGTTCTTACAGGAACATGGAGAGCAGCAGCGTGCCAAACAGGCCAAGCACGGAGGCTATGGTAGTGCCAGCCGTATAGGTGGCGTACATGGAACCCATGGGGATGCCAAGGGATTCCTTGACGAACCAGAAGCCGGAGTCGGTCACGTGTGAAGCGCCGGTCGCGCCAGCGCCGATGACAATGGCCATGAGGGCCGGGTCAATGCCGGGGTTGCTGCTGAGCACGGGCAGGATAAGCCCGGCGGCGGTCATCATGGACACAGTGGCGCTGCCCAGGGCGAAGCGCAGGGCAATGGCGATAATCCAGGCCAGGATCAGGGGGCTGATCTGGATGCTGGTGAGCACCTGCTTGAGCACAACGCCTACGCCGCTGTCGGTGATGATCTGGTTCAGCGCGCCAGCCGCGCCGATAACCAGCATGATGGAGGCCAGCGGGGCCATGCCCTGCTCGCTGAAACGGCCCAGCTGATCCCAGTTGAAACCGCGCTTGAGGCCAAACACGATGTAGGCCACCACTGCGGAAATGAACAGGGCGATCATGGGCGTGCCGATAAAGTTCACGTAGGGCATATAGGCCGGCGGATTCTGCTTGTCGATGGTCAGTTCCACCACGGTCTTGGCGATCATGAGCAGCAGGGGCAGCAGCATGACGAAGAGCGAGCTGCCAAAGGGCGGCAGTTCAGATTCCTTGCGGGGTTCAGTATTGGCGTAAACGCCGGTCAGCGGCACGGCGGGCAGGCGCTTGGCAATGAACTTGCCGTAGATGGGGCCTGCAATGCTGGCGGCGGGCAGGCCCACCAACAGACCGAAAAAGATAACCTTGCCCACGTCAGCCTTGAGCAGATCGGTAACGGCCATGGCGGCAGGGTGCGGCGGCACGATGCAGTGCACCGTGGTCAGGGCCACCACAAGGGCCATACCTACCTGAATGAGCGGCAGCTTGGATTCCTTGACGATGGAGAACATGAGCGGCGTCAGCAGAATGATGCCCACCTGAAGAAAAACCGGGATACCGCAGATGTAGCCCACAACCATCATGGCCCAGTGCGCTTTTGACTGACCGAGAATGTTGATGAGCGTCCGCGCCAGCCGTTCGGCTGCGCCGGAGACTTCCATCAGTTTGCCCAATATGGCCCCCAGGGCCAGAATGGGCGCAAGAAAGCCCAACGTTTTGCCAAGGCCGCCTTCAAAAGCCATGACGATCTTGGCCAGTTCCATGTGGTGCGTCAGCGCCAGGAACAGGCTCGCTGCGGTCAGGGACACAAAGGCGTGTATTTTGAAGCAGATGCACAGCACAATGACTATGGCGATGGAAATGCAGAGCATGGTCATCGAATAGCCGATGCCGAACGATTGGACGGCAGTCATCTCAACCTCCGTGATGTGGTTGCGACACGGCCCGGGCAGTGCCCGCGCCGGTAAAAGTTGGGGGAACGGTTGACGCTCTTACTGTTTGTTCTCTTGTTTTACTCTGCTCGTCCTCCGGATGCGGTGCGCAGTTCACATCCTCTGCCGCAAATCAGGCCCTTTTGAAGTTGGGCGCGTATTCCGCTGCAAGGCGGATGGCTTCCACCATGCTCACGGCGCTGACCTTTCCTGTTCCGGCAATGTCAAAGGCTGTGCCGTGGTCCACCGATGTGCGCAGAATGGGCATGCCCAGCGTAAGGGAGATGGTGCGTTCAAAGTCCACCATCTTGGTCGCTATGTGTCCCTGGTCGTGATAGAGCGAAAGCACGGCGTCCCACGCGCCCTTGAGCGCAAAGTGGAAGACCGAGTCCGCCGGGTTGGGGCCGTGCACGTTAAAGCCCTGACGGCGCGCTTCTTCAATGGCTGGAACTACCTCGGCGTCTTCCTCATTGCCAAAGAGTCCGTGTTCGCCGCAGTGCGGGTTGAGCCCGGCCACCACCATGCTCGGATTCTCCAGCCCCAGCAGCTTGAGGGCGCTGGTGCAGCGGCCGATGTAGTCGAGCAGGCGGTCTTTTTTGACGGCGCGGCAGGCGTCGATCAGCGAGAGGTGCCGGGTGAGGAAGAACACGCGCAGGCTGTGCACCTGAAACATGGTCAGCGGGTCCTTGGTGTCGGTGAGGTCGCCAAAGATTTCGGTGTGTCCGATGTAGGGCACGTGGGCTGCCTTGAGCGATTCCTTGTTGATGGGCGTGGTAGCCACGGCGGCGGTTTTGCCCGCCATGGTCAGCTCAATGGAGGCCTTGATGTATTCAAAGGCCGCCTGGCCGCACGGGGCCTGCACCTTGCCGTAGGCAAAGGAGGCCAGATCCACGTTGTCCATGTTGATGATGTTGGCAGCGCCATCGCGCCAGCCGTTGAGATCTGCATCCACCTCGTTGAAGTCGAGGTTGACCTTCATGATGGCGGCAGCGCGGCGCATGATCTCGGTATTGCCCACCACCAGCACATTGGCCATGTCGGTGACGGCAGCATCTGCCAGCGAGGCGGCCAGAATTTCCGGCCCAACACCCGCGGGGTCGCCCATGGGGGCGCAAATCAGGGGTTTCATCTATCTGTTCCTTGTTGGTTATGAACTTGTTTGGCTGCGGCGCAGCTGTCAGGCGGGCCGCTTGCGGCTTGAAATCTTGGTGAACAGGTATTCCATGCACTCCACAAGGCTGTCCTTGTCGCCCACAAAGCCGCCCTTGGTGATCATGGGCAGGTCGGGGTGTTCGCCGCCGATGATGTGGCCGTACACGGCAAGGGGCAGCACCATGACCCGCACGGAAAAGCCCCCGGCCTTGAGCGTACGCATGACGGAAACCGTCACTTCGCCGCCCGAGGTGTACAGGCCGCCGATGCGCAGGCTTTCGTTCTTCAGGGCTTCCTGAGCCACATGGGCCAGAGCCATGTTGATGCGGCGCGAGATTTCGCTGGGCGCGATGCCGAGGGTCTGGGACATTTCCTGCATGGAGAAAACGTCTTCCTTGCTTGTGGCGGTGCACACGCCAAGAACCTTGGCTTCTTCGGGCGCGGCAAATACGGCCTCCAGCACGCGGCGGCATTCCGCCTGTGATTCGGGCTCGCCAGCCAGCACCTTGCGCACATTCATGGACACGATGTGGCAGGGGTGGGCCAGACGCAGGGTTTCCAGCTGCACGCGGGTAAGTTCGCTGGTGCTGCCCACGGTAAGGAAGATGCGGTTTTCAAATGCCGCGCGAGGAGCTGCAATGCGCGCTGCGGCAAGCTCCGATGTGAACGGGCCGGGATCAAGCGACACCAGCGGATAGGGTGCATCGGCCAGCGATTGGGCAATCACGGCAATGTCGTCGTCCGACACGGCATCGCAGACCACGGCGCGGCAACCCTGGGCACGTGCGGCCTCAATGGTTTCGCGCACGGCGGCAGGCCCGGCCAGCACCTTTTCAAGCGACACGAAGCCGCAGGGCAGGGAAGTCTGATCGGCGATGATCTTGAGCACTGCCGTGTGGTGCACGGGGGTGGCGGCGTCCTTGGCAATGGGCGAGCGCTCCAGCGGCACGCCGTGCACGATCTGGTATCCGCCCACGCAGATGCGGCCCGAATGGGGATAGGACGCCACAAGCACGGCCAGGGTCTGGCTGTGACCGTGGGTGTCGTCCATGGCCTTGATGGCGGCCTCAAGCTCCGCGCCCACATTGCCGCGCAGGGTGGAGTCTATGCGTTTTGAAACAAGCGCGGGCTTTTCCTTGTTGAATTCGGTCACAGCGTCGTACACCGCTTTATAGGCGTCTTCGCGGTGCAGAAGGCGGCTCTCGGCATTCAGGCAAACGGCGTCGCACTGCGTAAATTCTTTGGGGTTCCAGTGGGCAAGGCCCAGGCAGGTGGCGCTGGAAAAGCCCTTGGCGGCAAGCAGCGCACCATTGTCGTTGGCTCCCGTAAAATCGTCGGCAATAACAGCTATGATCATACAGACACCTTCCGGTGATTTTGTGACGGCGGCGGGCTTAGTCGGCGAGGCACAGGCGCGCGCCTGCGTCTTGCAGGGCGGCCCGGGCTTCGGCGGTCAGGCCGCTGTCGGTGATGATGTGGTCAAAGCGTTCCACCCCGGCCACCAGCCAGGGGCTGAACTTGGCGTACTTGGACGCGTCTGCCAGCAGAAAGGTTTTGTCGGCGCTGGTCATGAGCTGGCGCTTGTAATGCATCTTGGCGGAAGTGCTGGTGGTGATGCCGTGGTGGGCGTCCCACACGTTGGTGCCCACAAAGGCCATGGTGAGGCGCAGGTCGCGCAGATAGGCTACTGCATCGCTGTCGTTGCAGGCGCGGCTGACGGGGTCGATAAGCCCGCCGGAAAGAAAGACGGAAAGATGGTCGCAGCCCGAAAGCAGCAGGGCTATTTCCAGATCAGGCGTGACAACGCTGAGGCTTGTGAGGGGCAGGGTGGGCAGCAGGCGGGCCAGCTCAAGGCTGGTGGTGCCCGCATCCAGGGCAATAAAGTCTTCGTTCTTGATAAACTGGCAGGCGGCGCGGGCTATGGCCTGCTTGGCCTCAAGCATGGAAACGGCCTTGCGGGCGCGGGGGATGTCGTTGGCTTCAAAACACAGAGGCACGGCCCCGCCCCAGGTGAGTTCAAGCTGGTTGCGCTCTTCCAGCACCTTGAGGTCGCGGCGCACTGTCATAGTGGAAATACCCAGCGCTTCGGCAAGTTCGCGGGTATTGACCGCGCCCCGGTTTTTGATGAGGCGGGCCATTTCTCTGCGGCGTTCTGCTGGCAACATGGCGGCTCCGGCGTGTGACGGGTATATGTTAATTTTGTTTCAAATTTGTTGCTTTGTGTTATGCTCCTGAAGGCGAATATCGTCAAGATAGGTGGGGTGATTTTGTGGATTTAACTCGTACTTTTTATCTATGTTATCAGAAAAATGTTATTTTTTGTTAATTGATGAAAGGTCAGGCGGAGCACGTTGTTCCGGCCCCCCATCGGGGGCAACAAAAAAAGCCCGGAGAATCTCTCCGGGCTGGAAAATCACGCTGGCTGATAGTGCGCCTGATTGCCTGCGGCAAAACGCAAAAAGGCCGCCGGGCACATGATCCGGCAGCCTTCTGCTAGGGTTTACGCGGGCGGGGTAGACCCGCGCTGGCTATGCGTTGCCGAAGAATGGGGGGCGGCGCGTCTGCGCATCGCCGCTGACGCGGAAAATCTGTACCGTATACTGATCTTTGCCGCTGCACATGGGGCAGCCGTCTGTGACCAGCATGCATGAAGAGTCGAGTTCAAGGGGGTCAATGCCCGCCAGACTGAGGATATGAGTGGCCTTGCCCTGCTCCCACATGACGGGCGAGCCGCAACGGGCGCATTCAACATAGAGCAGTTCAGGGTCAAAGCCCGCAGGCACGGGGGTGCCGCGCAGCGGTTCGGCAATGGCTTTCAGTGTGTTGCTGTACATAGAAACCTCCCGGCTTGCTTTGCGTGATGCCAGAAGCCTGGCCGCGCGCATACGCAGCCTCGTCTTCCATACATAAGCACAGCGCGCGCCGAGGCAAGCCCTGCTGCGGGAATTTATTCTCCACGCGCAGCCGCGCATGCGCCGCAGGCGAGGCCGCTTGCCTTGTGGAGCGCGCCCGAATACACTGGGTCTATGTCTGAAAAACATCGTCATATACGTTTGCTTCCGCCTGAGTTGCGTAATCAGATCGCCGCTGGTGAAGTGGTGGAGCGCCCTGCCAGTGTGCTCAAGGAGCTGGTTGAAAACAGCCTTGACGCCGATGCCGCGCAGATCGACGTTTGCCTTGAAAACGGCGGGCAAAGCCTTATCAGCGTGCAGGACGACGGGTGCGGCATAGCCGCAGCCGATCTGGAACTGGCCGTCACCCGGCACGCCACGAGCAAGATTGCCAGCCTGTCTGACCTTGAGCACATCAGCTCTTACGGTTTCAGGGGCGAGGCTCTGCCGAGCATTGCTTCGGTTTCCCGCTTTTCCATTACCTCTGCCGTGACTGACCCGGACGGCCAGACACAGGCGCACAGGGTTGAGGTGGAGCACGGCTTGCTGACGGTTTCCGCCCCGGCGGCCCTGCACCGGGGAACGCGGGTGGAAGTGCGTGATCTTTTTTCCAACATACCAGCACGCTTGAAATTTTTAAAGACCCCATCCACGGAGTTCAAACGAGCGCAGGACTGGCTGGCCCGGCTGGCGCTGGCCCGCCCCGCTGTGGGCTTGAGCCTGAGTTCCGGCGAGCGCGAGGCCCTGCGGTTTTTGCCTGGGCAAAGCCTTGCCGACCGCCTTGGCGTGCTCTGGCCCCGGCTGATTGTGGAGGCGCTACGCCCCTTTGACGGCACCCGCCACGGTATCCGCGTGCGCGGTTTGGCCGCCCTGCCCAATGTGAGCCAGCCGCGCGGCGACCGCATGCTGTTTTACGTCAATGGCCGCTCGGTGACGGACAAGCGTCTGCTTGCTGCCGTGCGCGAGGCCTACAAGGGCCGCATGACCAGCCGGGATTATCCGCAGGTAGCACTGTTTGTGGAGATGGACCCGGCGGAAGTGGACGTGAACGTGCATCCAGCCAAGTCTGAAGTGCGTTTTCGGGATGAATCCGCCGTATTTTCCGCTGTGCTGCATGCCGTGCAGGGGGCGTTGCTGACCTCCTATGACGTGGCTGAAAATCTGTGGCCGAACTCGCCAGAAGGCGACACTGCGGAAAGCCCCGTGCCTCCCTCTGCCCAACAAGCAGCCCCGCGTCCGCAGGGTTTCTGGGGCAGGCTGGACAACCCGCCTCTTATCAAGCCGCAGGAGCGGGACGACAGGCCGGACGAGGATTCCTCGTGGCAGGCCCGGTTGCCCGAATCAGCCGCAGGCCCGGACAAGGGGACAAGTTGGTGGGGTGATTCTGTTCAGAGTGATGCGGCACCTGCCCATGAGCCAGCCTCCGCGCAGAAGGAAAGCGCCCTGTTTGTTGCCGCGCCGGAAGATATTTCTGGCCTTGCGGAAGCGGCCTCAGCCTACGCGCACCAATCTTCTGATTCTGTCCCGTATCAGACTGCGGATACGGCAGGCGAGCACAGCGAAGCCATTTTCCCGCCCGTTCAGGAACGCCAGCCCTTGAGCGTGGGGCAGTTTGCCTACCTCGGGCAGGTGGCGCTGACCTATCTGGTGCTGCGGGACGCATCCGGCGCGTTGCTGCTGCTTGATCAGCATGCGGCGCACGAGCGTGTGCTGTATGCCCGCCTGCGGCGCGGGGGATTCGCCGGGTCTGGTCAGTTGCTGGCCCTGCCGCTTGATCTGCCTCTGCACCCCGCTGAAACGGAACGTTTTTTTGAACTGCGGCCCCGGCTGGAATCCCTGGGCTTTGCCCTTGAGGTCAGCGGCGGCAATCTGCGCGTCAATGCCATGCCCCCGGTGCTCTCCCGCGCCGAAGCCAGGGACTTTCTGCGCGAGGCCCTTGCCGGGCGCAAGGATGATCTGGCCGACATGTTCATATCCATGTCGTGCAAGGGGGCCATCAAGGCCGGGCAACGCCTTGCGGATGACGAGGCCGCCGGGTTGTTGCAACAGTGGCTGGAAACGCCCGACCGGGAATATTGCCCGCATGGCCGCCCCTGCGTCTTGCGCTGGGACGCCGCCGAACTGGAAAAGATGTTCAAGCGCAAGCAGTCGTAACAAGAAAAGCCGTCAGGCACGGCACCCTACTTGTCCTTTAGATAAAACAGCGGGCGGTTCTCCCATGAGAACCGCCCGCTTTGCTGATTATTCGCTGGCTTCGTCAACCAGATAGACGATGGAATAGTAGGGGATGCCGCCGTGCAGCGACAGGCCGATCTGGCAGGTGCGGCTGGAGGAATAGCCCACCTCGCAGGTGCTTACCTGCATACGCAGGCCCTTGAGCGCGGCCTCGTTGAGTTCGGGATGCGTAAAGCCCCTGTCGCCCGCCCAGCCGCAACAGTTGATGCCGTCCGGAACCACAACGGTTTCGGCGCACTTGCGGGCCAGTTCTTCCAGCTTGCCCTCAAGGCCCATCTTGCGCATGGAGCAGGTGGCGTGCAGAGCCACGGTCTTGGGCAGCTTTTTGAGCTTGAGCGTGTCCATGAGGTTCTCAAGGATAAACTGCACAGGTTCCATAAGTTTGATGCTGGGGTCGAGGGTCTGCTTCATGTGCAACAGGCAGGGGCTGGTTTCGCACAGCACGGGGTATTCGCCATTGTTGCTGGCCTGCCGCAGGGCTTTTTCCAGTTCCTGCTCTTTTTTGTGGGCGGCGTCAGCGAGGCCCTTGCTGGCAAAGGCCATGCCGCAGCACAGCTTGTCCAGATTGTTGGGCAGAATGACGTCATACCCGCCCTTGAGCAGCACGCTGATGACGGCTTCCGGCTCTGTACGGCGGTCGCTGTGTTCTTCGCCGGGGCCCATGTTGCGGGCAATGCAGCTGGGGAAGTAGACGACCTTCTTGGCATTGCCTGAGTAAGGGGTGGGCAGATAGACCGAACGCCCGCCCTTGGGCATGTTCTTGTTCCACAGCGGCACCTTGTTGAAGGTGAGGCAGCGCAGGAGGCGCGAGCCGTCGCGCATGATGCTGGTGCCAAGGGCGCGGTGCAGGGCGTCCACGCTGTTGAGCGCGATGGACATGGCCTTGCAGGTTCCAGCAAAGTGGTCGGCAATGGTTCCGGCAATGCTTTTGCCGAGGGAACCAGCGTCCTTTTTGCGCAGGCTCTTGATGAAAACGCCCGTATCCACGCCCGCAGGGCAGCGCGGACGGCACAGGCTGTCTGTGGCGCAGGTGGCCTTGCCCATATATTCGTAGCCCTTTTGCAGCGTTTTCAGTTCGCTGCTTTCAGGGGCAACCTCTCGCAGGCGGCAGATTTCCCGGTATACGGTGATGCGCTGGCGCGGCGTGAGCGTCAGGTCGCGCGAGGGACAGACCGACTCGCAGAAACCGCATTCCATGCACTTGTCCACCAGTTCATCGGCGGGGTGCAGGGGCTTGAGATTTTTGAGATGCCCCTGCGAATCGCTGTTGAGTAGCACGCCGGGGTTAAGGATGTTCTTGGGGTCGAGCAGGCTCTTGATGCTCTTCATGATGGCGTAGGCCTGACTGCCCCACTCCAGCTCCACAAAGGGAGCGATATTGCGGCCAGTGCCGTGCTCCGCCTTGAGCGAACCATCGTATTTTTCCGTAACCAGCTTGCAGAAGTCTTCCATGAAGCCCTTGTAGCGGGCCACTTCTGCCGGAGCGCCAAAGTCCTGCCAGAAAACAAAGTGCAGGTTGCCGTCGCGCGCGTGGCCGAAGAGCGGGGCCACCGTGTAACCGTGGCGGGCAAAAAGATCCTGCAGGTCTTTGGCGGCTTCGCCCAGCCTGTCGAGGGTGAAGGCCACGTCTTCAATAACAATGGAGGTGCCCACGGGCCGCATGCCGCCCACCGAGGCCAGAATGCCCTTGCGGATGAGCCACAGCTTGGTGAATTCTTCGGGTTTGTCGGTAAAGGCGTAGGGGCGCACAAAGGTCACGTCGCTGAATGCCGCATTGATGGTTGCAATGTTCTTTTCAAGCTGTTCGTGGGTGGAGGCGCGGGTCTCCACCAGCAGGGAACAGACGTCGTCGTCCAGGGTTTCCAGCCCCTCGGGCAGGCCGGGGGTGCCTTCCACCGAGCGCAGGGATGCCCTGTCCATAAGTTCCGCAGCCGCAACGGGGAGCGTTGCCACGGCAGAGGCCAGGTCACAGGCGGCCTTGACCGTGGGCAGAAGCAGCAGGGCAGAGGCCTTGAAGGGGGCCTCCTCCACCGTGCGGTAGGTCACTTCGGCGATAAAGCCCAGCGTGCCTTCGGAGCCGACCATGACGTGCTGCAAGATTTCAAAGGGATCTTCGTAATCCACCAGAGCGTTGAGGCTGTAGCCTGTGGTGTTCTTGATCTTGAACTTGCGGCGGATGCGGTCGGCAAGCTCGGGATTGTCCATGATCTGTTTGCGCAGGTCGGCAAGTCCGTTGAGAATATGGGCGTGTGTTCTGGCAAAGGCGGCGCGGCTTTTGGCATCCGCCGTGTCCAGCATGGTGCCGTCTGCCAGCACCATGCGCGAGGAAACAACGGTCTTATAGGAGTTGTCGGAGGTGCCGCAGCACATGCCGCTGGCATTGTTGGCAAAGATGCCGCCGATAAAGCAACTGTCGATGGAGGCCGGGTCAGGCCCGATTTTTTTGCCAAATTCCGCCAGAATTTTGTTGGCCCCTGAGCCGATGATGCCGGGTTGCAGGGTGATGCGCTCGGCGTTTTCACCCACGCGCCAGTTGCGCCAGCCCTTGCCTATGCGCACAAGGACGGAATCGGACACCGCCTGACCGGACAGGCTGGTGCCTGCGGCGCGAAAGGTCACGGGTACGCGCATGCGGTCTGCCAGGGCCACCAGTTGCACCACTTCGGCCTCGTCCAGCACGTCCACCACGATCTTGGGGATCAGGCGGTACACGCTGGCGTCAGTGCCGTATGCCAGCAGACGCAGAGGATCAGTATGGATGCGGTCTTTGGGAATAAAGTCCAGAAGGGCTTCTTTGAATTCTTTGTAGGGAGAAGCAAGCATGGACAAACCTCCGTGGCGGTTCATGCCGTCATTGGGTGGGCGCCTGAAACAGCGCTGGGCGGGGAATTGCTGCCGTTGAAACCTGGACGGGAACCCCGGCATTTCTGCAAATGCGGGGTGTGCTGATCTGGAGATGACAATAGATTACCAATAACAATTCTCGGCTCGGATTGCTACTGTTTTACATTCAAAAAGCACTTCGACCTGCGCAATCCTTGTGCCTCTGTCGCCCCTGCGTTACAAAAAAGAAAAACAGTTTGCTGATTTGATGTACAGCATTCCAGCGCCTGCCGCTGGGGTGGCTGGCATTTGTGCGTATCGGTTTGAGCATGCGGGATGTTGCGGTCTGATTTTTTATGGAGGTTCCATGAAGCGGCTGATCGTCTTATGCTGTGTTTCTCTGGCCCTGCTGCTGCCCCAGGCGGCCCTTGCCTGCACCACCTTTATTGTCACCAGGGGGGCCAGCGCCGACGGCTCCGTGATGGTAAGCCATTCTGACGACAATGATCTCAACGACCAGTCCATTGTGTACGTACCCGCCCGCGACTGGCCGGAAGGCGCACTGCGGCCTGTGTACGATTCCGCCGTGGCGGTGAAGGAAAATCCCGCCACCAATACCTTTCTTGTTCCCCGCCTTTCAGACCCCAAACGTGCGCCGGGCTATAACCACCCGGATACGCCGCGTACGATTGCCATCGGTTTTATCCCTCAGGTGCGGCACACCTTTGCCTATATTGACGGCAACTACGCCATCATGAACGAGCATGGCCTCATGTTTGGCGAATGCACGGATGGGGCGCACAATACCTGCACGGCAGAGCCGGGCAAGCGCATTTTCTATTCGTCCGAGCTGGCGCGCGTGGCGCTGGAACGCTGCAAAACCGCCCGCGAGGCCATTGAGCTGATGGGCGCGCTCATTGAGCAGTATGGCTACTACGGAACGGGCGAAACCCTGCCCGTTGCCGACAAAAACGAAGCCTGGGTTATGGAGATGGCACCCTCCCCGGCGGGAACCGGCGGTCTGTGGGTGGCCCAGCGCGTGCCGGACGGCCAGTTTTTTGTGGCGGCCAACGAATTTCGCATCCGCGACATCACGCCCGGCAACCCCGATCAGATGTACGGCAAAAGCCTGTTTGCCACGGTGGACAAGTACAACATGCGCAGCCCCAAGGATGCGTCCAAGCCGCTGGACTGGCTGACCACCGTGAGCGATGGCGAATATAACCACCCCTACTATTCGCTGCGGCGCGTGTGGCGGGCGCTCTCTCTGGCGGCTCCTTCGCTGAAGCTGCCCGCATGGGTTGAAAACGGCGCAACACGGGCCTATCCCTTTTCCGTCAAGCCGGACAAGCTGCTGAGCCTGGACGACATCAAGCGCATGCACCGCGACCATTACGAAGGTACGGAATTCGACCTCACCAAGGGCGTTGCGGCGGGGCCGTTTGGCAATCCCAACCGCATTATCGGTCCCAAGGACCCCAGCGGCGACGTGAGCCCGACCACCAAGCTTGAAGGCGCGTGGGAACGGCCCATGGGCATGTACTATGTGGGCTACACGACCATTGCGCAGTATCGGCCCGATGTGCCGGAGCCTCTCGCGCTGGTGTGCTGGGTTGCGCTCGCTCCGGCGGCAGAATCTGTTTTTGTGCCGCTGGCGGTCGCCCCCATGCCCGCAGGCTACGAACAGGGCGACACCCGCCGCTTTGCCAATGATTCCGCATGGTGGGCCTATTCCCTGGTGAGCGATTACGCCAATATTCGTTACGACCTGATTTCTCAGGAGATTCAGACCAGAGCCGCCAGCATGGAAGCCGCCTTTGCTGCCCGCGTGGCCTCGCTGCAAAAGGAGTTGGCCCCCAAGGCAGCGTCATCCCCGGCGCAGGCTCAGACCGCCTTTGCCAAGGCCCTGCGGGTGCAGGCAGAGGGCGCGTTGCGCGACTGGCGGGAATTTTTCCCCCAACTGGTGGCGCGGCACTGTCAGGGCTTTCTCAACAGCCCGGACAAAATGGCCCAGAACATCGGCTATCCCGATGCCTGGCTGCCCCGCACCAACTATTCCACCGGCCCTGTCTCGTACAAAAAGCCCCGGCAGTAGGCTTCGCAATCTGCCAGATAACTCAGGAGGGTGCGTGTATGCACTGTAATCGTCGGCGTTTTCTGCAATCAATGGCTGTGACGGGCGCGGGCCTGTGCTTGCCCTCACTCACGTGGGCAGGCTTTGACCCCCTGTGGAAGCCTGGCTCCGTGTGCGCCAATCCCATTGATGTGACCGTGTTCGAGATGTTCAAGATCGGCCCTGGCCCCTCCAGCTCACACACCATTGCACCCATGTCGGCAGGCAATGATTTTATCCATTTGTGCGCCCAGTTGCCGCAGGAGCAGCTTGCCCAAGCGGATGCCGTCAAGGTGCACCTGTACGGCAGCCTTTCGGCTACGGGCAAGGGGCACGGCACTGACCGCGCCGTGGCGGCGGGTCTGCTTGGGCAAAAGCCCGATGAATGCAAGGCCGAATTTCTGGACAACCTTTTTGTAAAACCGGACGACACCCGCACGGTGGTACTTGGCCCGGCCCGGATTCCGCTCAAGGATTCGGACGTGATCTTTGAGCAGGGCACCATCGAGGCTCCGTTCAGCAACGTGCTGATCATTGAGTTGTTGGGCAAGGGCAAGCAGCTTGCCTCGCGCGAATACTATTCCGTGGGCGGCGGATTTTTGCAGTGGAAGGGCTGGAAGGCCCCGGATAAAGGCAAGCCCGTGCATGCCTTTGATTCGATGAATGGTTTACTTGAAATCGTGAAGAACACGGGCAAGAGCATCCCGCTCATTATGCTGGAAAACGAAATGGCCATCACCGGGCAGTCGGAACAGAACATCCGGCAGGGCGCGCAGCGCATCATCCATGTGATGGACAGCTGCGCCGCCACGGGCCTTGGGCTGGAAGGCAAACTCAAGGGGCCGTTTGGTCTGGAGCGCCGGGCCAAGCTCATGCTGGAACAGGCCGCCAGCTCGCCGGAGCCAGCCGATGCCTTTGCGGCGCGGCTGTCGGCCTACGGGCAGGCCGGGTCGGAAGAAAACGCCATGGGCCACCCCATTGTGACCGCGCCCACGGCGGGTTCCGCAGGGGTTATGCCTGCGGTGGTGCACATGCTCATCAAGGAGCGCGGCAAAACAGAGGCTGACCTTGTGGACGGCCTGCTGGTGGCCTCCATGGTGGGTACGCTCATCAAGCGACATGCCAGTGTGGCGGGCGCGGATGTGGGCTGTCAGGGCGAGATCGGTTCCGCCTCAAGTATGGCGGCGGCCATGCTGTCGCAGGTCATGGGCGAAACGCCCGATGTGGTGGAAAACGCGGCGGAATTTGCGTTGGAGCACCATCTTGGCATGACCTGTGATCCTGTGGGCGGCTATGTGCAGATTCCCTGTATTTCGCGCAATGCCATGAGCTCCGTGAAGTCGTGGAACGCCTGGATGATGGCCCGCACAGGGCAGGGCACCAAGCACCCTGTGGGGCTTGATCTCTGCATCCGCACCATGAACCAGACAGGCCGCGACATGAAGGACGACTACCGCGAAACCGCGCGCGGCGGGCTGGCCTTGTTCTATACGCAGGGGTGCTAGAAAATTTAAATGTCTTTTGCCCTATGGGCAGCGTCAACGGCCCGTTTTTGCGCAGGTTAGCACGTAAGACTGCTATCCCTGTTCAGAAACGGGCCGTGTTTTTGCTAGAAAATAAAATTCAACTTGGGGGCAGCTGACTCAGGCGGACGGTAGCGGCAGCATTCAGCCCCGTGCTTTCACCCATGCGCTGATCTCGCGGCCAAATTCCGCAAAGTCTTCAATGTGCGTTTGCGCCACGGCGTAGACCACATTCCAGTCCAGACTTCAAATTGCGATGTTTCACTTGTGGAATGCAGCTGCAGTAATGAATGATAGCGTCTGAAAGGAAAGTGCATTACGGTGGCGCAGGGCAGGAATCTCCATATGCCGCAGATTGCTGAATGAGCTTCTGCGCGCAGTCACGGGATTCAGATTTTTTGTCAGATATCAACCCGGCTGCAAAGGTGTATGAATATTCTGTTGATTGATTACGACCTTGGGGAAATGCCAGGGCACAATGTGCGGAGAGTTAATCTTGATGCCGCCGGTATTGTGCCTGTGCAACGGTTATTGGAAGATTCTTCGTCAGAAGGAGGAATCTTTCGGCCGGATGTGGTCATCCAGATGGAGCATATCGGCCGCAGGATTTTTTTGAGCGGTTTGGCCGAGCTGGGCTGCCCCAAGATATTTTGGGCGGTAGACAGTCATCTCAATCTTTTCTGGCAGCGATGGTACGGGAGGCTATTTGATGTGGTGCTTACACCCCATAAAAGCCTGTTCGCCGCAATGCCAGGGGAATGGAGGCTGCGGGACGTACGCAGTCTTGCCATTCCAGGCTCTGCCCGTCAGTGGCGTCCTCATGGCGCGCGCAGTCATGCGGCCTCGTTCGTAGGGCGTATCGATCAGAATCGGCTCCAGCGTTTCCGTTTTGCGCAGTTGCTGGAGCAGCGGCATGGTGTCGTCCCCTGCATTCTTTCTTTTCAGGACATGCTGGCTTTGTATGACGACACCCGCACACTGCCTAATGAATCCATTTGCCGGGAATTCAACTTCCGTATCATGGAAGGTGCTTCCTGCGGTTGTTGTGTGCTCACCGAAGACATTGGCGAAGATTTGGCGGTCAATTTTGAGCCTGGCAGTGAGGTCCTGACATATAAGCATGCTCTCGAGCTGGACGATCTTCTTTCCTTTCTGGCTGCGCGTCCGGCCATTGCAGAGAAAATCGGCAAAGCAGCCCAGCAGCGGGTGTTGAAGAGCCATCTTCACGAGCACCGGACTGCCATGCTCATGGGCATGCTTCCTTCTCTTGCGGCGCAGGCAATGGATCACAGTACTGCTGAGCGCGTCTTTGCCTTGGCCTGCATTCAGTGGGCGCGCTCAAATCCCGCTTATGAAAAGCATCTCCCCGCGCTGGGCGCTCTGCTTGAGCACCTGCCCCCGTATCCGGATGTGCAGGCCATGCGCCTGCGTCTGCTTGTGGAAAGCGGGCAGCTGGAACACGCACGGAGCTTGCTTGTCATGATTTTGGAAGCTGATGACAGCAGCTCCCGTCCGAATGACGGCGAACGCTCCTTTGATCTGCAAACCGCCTGCGCCGTGGCGGCGCTCCGCCTGGGTGAGTTGCCGTTGTTCCTGACCTGCTTCGAGCAACAGCGGCATCGTTGCCCTGACCTTCCAGTTCCGCGAGACCTCTTTGAGGCCTGCCTTGTCTGGGCCGATATACTTGCAGGCACCGGGCGCATCTGTCAGCCGGGATTTCATTTTGACAGAACGCGGCACTGCCCGGAGACAGCCTTTGAGATGGCCCAGATGGCGCAGCAGTTCATCACCGGGGATGAAAGCGCCCGCCAGTGGGTACAAAAAATGGCGCAATGCACGGATAAAACGCCATTTTATTCCTTGGCGCTCGATTACAAGGCGCAGATCAGCCTTGACGCGCCGGAGGACTGGCGCTCCAGTCTGGCTTACGCCACGGCCTGCCTGAATACTTTTCTTCTTGATGACGGGCTTGCCGAAGCCTCGCAGGCGTATGAACTGGCCCGGTCTGCCGGAAGAGAAGACGCTTTTGCTGTTGCTGCGGATCCTCTGTTGCGCCGCCGCATTATCTAAAACGTCAAAAGGCGATCCCGAACAGGGGTCGCCTTTTGAGTGCAATAACTTGCTGAAAAACCTGGCGGAGGGGGAGGGATTTGAACCCCCGGAAGGCTCACACCTTCAACGGTTTTCAAGACCGCCGCGATCAACCGCTCTGCCACCCCTCCGCAGGGGTGTTTTCTCCGGCTTTATGCAGAGGCGGCTAAAATGCCGCGTACATGGCGGGAGAAAATATCGACGGCGCGATTACCCTGTGTGAAGGCAATAGCGCCGCCGAAAAAATGTGTCGCTACGCCACTTACTTAATGGCGTCTTTCAGGCCCTTGCCGGGCGTGAACTTGGCAACCTTGCTGGCAGGAATGGTGATTTCCTTGCCGGTGCGGGGGTTGCGACCCTTGCGGGCGGCGCGCTCAACCACCTTGAAGCTGCCGAAACCGGTGAAGGTCACGGATTCGCCAGAGGCCAGGGCTTCGCGCAGCGAGGCCACCACGGCGTCAAGAGCTTCTTCGGCTTTGGCCTTGGTGGGCAGGCCGGCTTTGGCATGGATCTTTTCTACG